>NZ_CAJQZK010000001.1:0-413419 GCF_907164655.1 Acidocella sp. C78 | reverse complement strand
CGAGTTCGAGCGTGACCCGCTTGAGGCTGGCGGCAGCCTCGGCCGCGACGGCCTTGCCGGTGGGAACCGAGCCGGTGAGCGAGATTTTCGCGACGTCCGGATGGCGGACAAGGGCGAGGCCGGTTTCGCCGAAGCCGTTGACGACGTTGAACAGGCCGTCCGGCAGACCGGCCTCGCGATAGATCGCGGCGAGTTCGAGGGCGGTCAGCGGCGTTTGCGGCGCGGGCTTGAAGATGACCGCATTGCCGCAGGCGAGGGCGGGGGCGGATTTCCAGCAGGCGATCTGCAGCGGGTAGTTCCAGGCGCCGATCGCGGCGACCACGCCGAGCGGCTCGCGCCTGGTGTAGCCGAAGGCGCTCGGCCCGAGATCGACCGACTCGCCGGTGATCGAGGCGGCGATGCCGCCGAAATATTCGAGGCATTCGGCGCCGGAGATGACATCGACGACGCTGGTTTCGGCGATCGGGCGGCCGGTGTCGAGCGTTTCGGTGCGGGCGAGTTCATCGTTGCGTTCCCGCAATATGGATGCGGCGCGGTGCAGGATGCGCCCGCGCGCCGCGGCGGGCGTTGCGGCCCAGGCGCGCTGGGCCTCGCGCGCGGCGGCGACGGCGGCGGCGACGGTTTCGGCGTCGGCGATCTCGATCTCGGCCAGCACGCCGCCGGTGGCGGGGTTGCGGGTTTCGAACCGGGCGAGGCAGGCGCGCGACCTGGGGCCGCCGGCGATGAAGTTGCGGCGGGGTTCGCCTGTCATGGCAGGGCTCCGGTTCAGCTGGTGGCGAGGACGAGTGTCGGGGTCGCGTCGGTCATTGTGGCGCGGCCGGCGTGGGTGAGGGCGTCGAGCACCTCGTTGGCGCCGCACCAGCCGACGATGCGCCCGTCTTCGGCGACCAGCACGGGATGGCCGCTGCGCTGGCGCTGCTCGACGACATCCTTCAGCAGATGCGTGGTCTCGACGATGCCGACGGCACCTTCAGGGGTCGCGGTTTCGCCATCGACCGGATGCACGGCAATCGCCGCATTGTTGCAGGAAAGCCCGTCCAGCGTGCCGTCAGGGCGCAGCGAGAGGCGGTAGTGCGAACGATCGTCGGTGAAGCTGAACTGGGCGCCCTGGACATCGTCCGCCGCATCGAGCGGGCGCATCAGTGAGGCGGCGCGGATCGCGGTGAGCGGGTTCATATGGCGGACGAATTCGGCGACGTAGTCGGTGGCAGGACGCAGCACGATGTCTTCCGGCGCACCGACCTGGATCACCTGGCCATCCTTCATGATCGCGATTCGGTTGCCGAGTTTCAGCGCCTCGTCGAGGTCGTGGGTAACGAAGATGATCGTCTTGTGCATGCTCTGTTGCAGGGAGAGCAGTTCGTCCTGCAACTTGTTGCGGATGAGCGGATCGAGCGCGGAGAAGGGCTCGTCCATCAGCAGGATGTCGGGGTCGGTGACGAGGGCGCGGGCGAGGCCGACGCGCTGCTGCATGCCGCCGGACAGCTCGTGCGCGTGCTTCTCGGCCCAGGGCAGCAGGCCGACCAGATCGAGCCAGCGATCGACCGTCTCGCGGGTTTCGGTCTCGCCGGTGCGGCGCAGTTCGAGGCCGAGTTCGACATTGCGGCGGACGGTGCGCCAGGGGAGCAGGGCGAATTGCTGGAACACCATCGAAACCGCGCGGTTGCGCAGGGAGCGCAGCGCGGCCGGGGCGGGGTTGGTCATGTCGATCGTCTGGTCGCCATGCAGGATCAGGATGCGGCCGCGCGAGATCTTGTTAAGGCCGTTCACTGCGCGCAGCACGGTGGTCTTGCCGGAGCCGGACAGCCCCATGATGACGAAGATCTCGCCCTTCGCGATTTCGAGATTCACATCGGCGGCGCCGACGACGACGCCTGTCGTCTCGATGATGTCGGCGCGGGTATGGCCCTCATCGAGCATCGCGGCGGCACGGGCGAGCGGCGCCCGGGCGGCGCGCCCTTCCGCGGGCGGAAACAGGATGTCGACATGCTCGAAGCGGGCGGCGAATTCAGTGCTCATGCGTTTTCGCGCTCCGGGCGGAACACGCGATCGAGAATGACCGCGAGGATGACGATGGCGAGGCCCGAGGTGAAGCCGCGGCCGATCTGCACGGTTTCCATGGCCTCGACCACCGGTTCGCCGAGGCCCCCGGCGCCGACCAGCGCGGCGATGACGACCATGGACAGGCTCAGCATGATCACCTGGGTAAGGCCCGCGAGAATGGTCGGCAGTGCCGCCGGAATCTCGACCTTCCAGAGCAACTCCCACGGCGAGGCGCCGAAGGCTTGCCCCGCCTCGATCAGCGGGCGCGGCACATTCGAGATGCCGACATAGGTCAGGCGCACCGGGGTGGGTGCGACGAACACGATGGTGGAGATGAGGCCGGGAACGCTGCCGAGGCCGAAGAGCACGAGGGTGGGGATCAGATAGACAAAGGTGGGCAGCGTCTGCATCAGGTCGAGCACCGGGCGCAGGATGCGGTAGAGCGTTGGATGGTGCGCCGTGGCGACGCCAAGGGGCACGCCAATCAGCATGCAGGCGAGGGTGGCGTAGGCGACGAGCGAGATCGTCTCCAGCGTGCGTTCCCAATAGCCCTGGTTGAGCACGAAGGCGAGGGCGAGCAGCACGAACAGCGCGAGCTTCCAGGATTTCTTGAAATACCAGGTCAGCCCCGCAAAGAGCACGATCAGGATGAGCGGAGACACCCAGTCCAGCGCGCCCGTCGTGTTATCGAGCAGGAACCCGAGCACGTCCGAAAGGATGTTGAAAAATCCCTGAAAGTTATCTTTCAGGGCGGTGATGGCCGCCGTCGCCCACGCCCCGAGAGGAATGGCGTGGTGGACGATCCAGTACTGCACGCTCTCGATCCCGTTCATCTGTCAGCCTCCGCGAGCCGGCACGCGCCAAGCGCGCGCGCCGGGGGAACAAGGGGCCTGATCAGTTCAGGCCGGCGAGGACGGCCGCGGCGCCGGGCTTGCCGGAAACCGTGGTAACGCCATCAAGGGTTTTCTTCACCCAGGCCGGATGCGCCTTTAGCCACGCGGCGCCGACGGCGGACGCGTCCTGATGCTTGACCTGCACGTCGTACATCATCTTGTTTTCGTCATTCACCGTGAGCGCGAAATTGTGCAGCAGGCGGCCGACATTCGGGCAATCCTTGGCGTAGTTGTGCCTTGTGTTGATGTAGAGCGTCGCCTCGCCCTGATGCGGGCCGAAATAGTTCTTGCCGCCGGTGAGATAATTGATGTGGAACTCGACATTCATCGGATGTGGTTCCCAACCGAGGAAGACGATCGCCTGCTTCTTCGGATATTTACGCGCGACCTCGGCGAGCATGCCAGCTTCGCTGGACTGCACGAGGTGGAACTTGCCGAGATCGAACTTGTTCGACTTGATCATCGAGAGAACATGTTCGTTGCCGTCATTGCCCGGCTCGATGCCGTAGATTTTGTAATGCAGCTGCTTTGCGAACTTGTGAATGTCGGCAAAGGTCTTCAGCCCCTTCTCATAGAGATAATGCGGCACCACGAGAGTATATTTGGCGTGCTTGAGGTCGGGGCCGATGACATCGATCTCGTGTTTCGCCTCGTAGGGTTTGGTTGTTCCGTCCTGCGACGGCGTCCAGTTGTCGAGAAAGACGTCGATCTTGTTGTTGCTGAGACCGGCATACATCACCTCGAGCGAATAAAGCTTGATGTCGGTCTTGTAGCCGAGTGAGGTCGCGACTTTCGAGAAGACAGCGTTCTGCACCGCATTGTCGGTCCAGCCGATATTGGCCATCCGGATTGTGCGGCATGACGCGGGCACGCCGGCATGCGCGATGCCCAGACCCATCACGAAGGTTGCCAGCGTTGCGCCTAAGATCGATTTTCTCATTTTTATTTCCTCTGCTCCGTTACGAAATTCCGGTTCGCTTGTGCGACCGGCATTGTCCTGCCCTGCCCTTGGAGTTCGTTTTTTCAATCATATAGCGAATGATCAGCGACGGGCTGTATTGTATGGAACCGACGCAGGGCTTGCATCGTTCCGTTTGGCCGGCCTCGTTCAGTGAGGTGGGGCGGCAGCGAGATTGACGATGATGACGCCCAGAGTGATCGTCATGATGCCGAACATTGTCATCGGCGTGAGATGCTGTCCGAAGCGGAGCCAGCCCACCGCGCTGACGAGGATGATGCCCGCGCCGCTCCAGATCGCATAGACCACGCCGATCGGCATCGTGCGGACAAGAATGGCGAGAAGGTAGAAAGCGGCAGCGTAAAAGACGAGAGTACCCAGGGCCGGGAGTGCCAGGGTGAACCCGTCTGACGCCTTCAGAAACGACGTCCCTGCCACCTCGCACGCAATTGCGATGGCGAGCAGGGTGTAGGACTTCAGCTCGTTCATCTCATTCATGATCGAGGGAAAACATTGCGCGGTCAACCCGCAATATGGAGTTTATCGGCCGACTTCAAAAATCTTATGGATTTATATGGATTATTTCAAAATCAGAACATGCGTTGAAGCCGTAACATCTCGGACAATTCATCCACCGGATGAGCGATGCTGAAATGTCACGGTTGTCTGATTTGCCGTAAGAATGGCGAGTTTTTACAAATCCATGACGGTCTTGTTCAAGACGTTCCGCGACAGCCGTTCAAGGTAGATCAGGCGAGGCATACATAATCGCGAAGGCATGACGTCAGGGATAAACGCTGGGGTGAAGATCGCGCGCCGCTTCACGCACGGATGGTTCGGCAGGTCGGCATTGCGGGGCTTCCAGATTTTGTCTTCTTTTGCGAGTGCGGAGGGATGGTCGCCTGCGGCCGGTGGTCGCCCATCGCGCAGCTCCGGCGGAAGACGGATCAGGCCTCGCCGGAGGGGTGAAGACCTCGGCAGGCCCGCGCGGTTGCCGGACTTTTTCAACTAACAACAGGGTAGTAGTAATGAAAACGAAAAGACTGAACGGACGGACAACTCTCGCCGGGGCCAGCATGGTGGCTCTGATGGCCTGCGCGTCGCCGGCCATTGCGATGAACCTGCCCGCGGCCCAGAAATTCGATGCTGGCCCGCTCGGCACGCTGGATGTCAGCGGCGGGTTCGACGGGTATTTCTATGCGCTGTCGGGCATGGGAACCAATAGCATTCTCGGTAACAAGAAATCCGCAGGCGCCATCGCGCGGACGCTCGAAGTCAACATCACCAAGTCGACCGGACAATTCCAGTTCACCCTCGACGTGAAGCCGAGCAACTCGCTGTATTTCGGCTCCAGTCCGTCGCAGATGGTGACGAACGAGTTCACGCTCGGGCCGATCTACGCCGCCTATGGCACCTGGGCCCCTAACGCCAATTTCAATATATCCGTCGGTCAGGTGTATTCCACGGAAGGCTGGGAATCATCGACCGACTGGAAGAACGCCAACCTCATCGACTCGCCACTTTACTATGTCGAGAACTCGTCGAGCCGCGGCGTGCAGGCGAGCTATACCCTGGGAAAGCTCTCCGCCACGCTGACCTTTGGCGACGGGTTCGACTCCGGCGTGTTCAACACACTGCAGGAACTGGTGACGTATTCGTTCGACGGGAACAACGCGCTGTCTTTCTACGGGACGCAGAATCTCGGGACGACGGGGCCGAATACCTTCGCCTATGGCCAAGGAAAAACGGGATCGGGTTATCCCGGCTATAATGCGGCCTATGTCAATTCGGACATGTACGGCGCGTATTATTCATACACCAACGGCAACCTGAACGTCGTGCCCGAGGTACAATATGTCTACGCCAAGCCGAACCGGCGGGTAGGGCTGACCAAGTTCACCAGCAATTTCGGCGCGGAGGTCATCACCAACTATCAGTTCGGCAAATCGCCCTGGTCGCTCGGCAGCATGGTATTCTACTATAAGAACACTGGCCCTCAGGCCTGGTATCTGAATGCCAATTCTGCCGGCTTCGGCATCGGCGTGACGCCGTCCTGGATCAAGGGCCATGTCTTTGTGCGTGGCGAGGTAGGGCTGCTGCACCTGACCAATCTTGGCACGCCGCGGGTCGGCGGTGGCTTTGGCGCCAGCGGCACCGACCGCAACCAGGTGATGAGCATCCTCGAAGCGGGTCTCGCCTTCTGACGTTTCGCGTTTCACGAAACCTTCACATCCGGCCGCCCTCGTGGCGGCCGGAGACGATGGGCGCGGCCTCCGCCGCGAGCTATATGGTCGCCGCCGGTTGAGCCGCGCGACGGGGTGCGGGGCCAGCCAGCGGACATACGAAGCAAGGACGCAAGACATGGCCGAACTGATCTCATCGCCGCGCCGCACTTTCCTCAAACTCGCCGGCGCCGGGCTCGGCGCGGGCCTGCTGCCGGCCGCGGCGTGCGCCGCATCGCCCGCGCTGGTGAGCGCGGCGAAGCACGAGGGGCAGCTCAACACCATCGCGCTGCCGCCGGACTGGGCGAATTACGGCGAGATCATCGCCACCTTCCAGAAAAAATACGGGATCACCATCCACAACGCCGCGCCCGATGACAGTTCGGCGCAGGAATTGCAGTCGATCCGCTCGCTAAAGCACCAGTCGCGCGGGCCGGATGTGGTCGATGTCGGCCCGGCCTTCGCGCTGAACGGCGCGCAGGAGGGGCTGTTCCGACCCTACAAGGTCGCGACCTGGGACAGCATTCCGGCCTCGATGAAGGACCCGCACGGGCTGTGGTACGGCGACTATTTCGGCCTGGTGTCGTTCGGCATCAACCGCTCGGTCTCGAAGGCGGTGCCCCATGAGTGGGCCGATCTGAAGAAGCCGGAATTCAAGGGCATGATCGCGCTGAACGGCAGCCCGCTCGGCGCCGGGGCGGCGTTCGCCGCGGTGGTCGCGGCGGCACTCGCCAATGGCGGCTCGCTCGACAACATCATGCCGGGTATCGAATTCTTCGCCGATCTCGCCAAGCGCGGCAATTTCAACCCCTCGGCGGCGACGGCGGCGAGCCTTGTTTCCGGCCAGACGCCGGTGGTGATCAACTGGGATTACCTGAATCTTGCCCAGGCGAAGAAGGCGAAGGGGATGACGCCGATCGACACCGTCATTCCCGAGGGGGCGACGCCCTATGGCGCGTTCTACTGCCAGGCGATCAGCAAATTCGCGCCGCACCCGAAGGCGGCCGAGTTGTGGCAGGAATTCATCTATTCCGACGAGGGGCAGCTTCTCTATCTCAAGGGCTTCGCCCATCCGGCGCGGTTCTCGGCGATGGCGAAGGCAGGCGCCATTCCGAAGTCGCTGATGGCGGAACTGCCGCCGGCCAAGCCCTATGGCGAGGCGGTGTTCGCCAATAACGCGCAGACCAAGAAGGCGCAGCAGTTGCTCACGGAAAACTGGACGAAGCTCGTCAAGGCGTGAGGTTTCGGTTCAAGACCGGCGAGGGCGGGGGCCTGACGCTCGCCTTTGTCGGCCCGCTCGTCGTTTACGTGATCGCCTTCCTCGTCCTGCCCACGCTGATGCTTTTGGCGGAAGCGTTCTCGGGCAAGCGCGGGCTGACGCTGAAATATGTCGCCGCATTAGGGCAGGGGCAGACGGTGGTCGCGTTCCGCAATTCCATCGTGCTGTCGGCGCTGGCCGCACTGGTCGGCGTGATCGCCGGCGGGATCGCCGCCTATCTGGTGCTGCGGCCGGGCATGAAGCGGGGCGTGCGCTCGCTGGTGACGAGTTTCAGCGCGGTGGCGGCGAATTTCGCCGGCGTGCCGCTGGCCTTCGCCTTCATCGCAACGCTCGGCAGCCTCGGCATCATCACGGTGTGGCTGAAATCGGCTGGGGTCGATCTCTACGGCATGGGGTTCAGCCTGTATTCGCTGCCGGGCCTCGTGCTGGTCTATGCCTATTTCCAGATCCCGCTGATGATCATCGTGTTCACCCCGGCGCTGGAGGCGCTGCGGCGCGAATGGCGGGAGGCGGCGGAAAATCTCGGTGCCTCCGCCTTCGATTACTGGCGGCATGTCGGGTTGCCGATTTTGCTCCCCTCGCTGCTCTCGGCGTTCATCCTGCTGTTCGGCAACGCCTTCTCGGCCTATGCGACGCCGTATGCGCTGACATCGGGGATCGTCGCGCTGGTGCCGGTGGAGATCAGCAACGTGCTGTCGGGCAACGTGATGATCTCGCAGCAGACCGGCGCGGCGCTGGCGCTGGGGATGATCGTGGTGATGGTCGCGGTGATGGGCCTCTACGCGCTGGCGGCGCGGCGGATCGGCCGCTGGGGGCGGCGATGAAAGGCGCGCTCGGACGGTTGCTGCCGGAGGCGTGGCTCGGGCTGCTCGGCCTGTATTTCATCGTCCCGCTGCTCGCGACCGGCGCCTTCAGCCTGTGGGAAGGCGGCTCGCGCTACGGGTTCGCCGCCTATGTCGCGCTGTTCCACCAGCCGAAGCTCTGGCAGAGCCTGTTCCTCTCGGTGCGGCTGGCGGTGGAGACGATCCTGCTCGGGCTGGTTGTGCTGGTGCCGGCGGTGTTCTGGCTGAACCTGCGGGTGCCGCGGCTGCGGCCGGTGTTCGATTTCATCTCGGTGCTGCCCTTCGTGGTGCCGCCGATCGCGCTGGTCGCCGGGATGACGGCGCTCTACACCGGGCCGGACTGGCTGGTCGGCACCCCCAACTATCTGGTGATACCCTACGTGATCCTCGCCTTGCCCTATACTTATCGCGCGCTCGATCTCGGCATGCGCGTGCTCGACCTGCGCACCATGACTGAAGCCTCGCAGAGCCTCGGCGCCGGCTGGGGGACGCTGATCTTCCGCGTCGTGGTGCCAAATCTGACGACGGCGCTGGTCGGCGCCGCGTTGCTGACGATCGCCATCGTGATGGGCGAGTTCACCTTCGCCAACATCCTGCTGTTCAACACCTTTGCCGTCTATATCAATTATATCGGCCAGACCTCGGCGACGCAGGCCTCGGCGCTGACGCTACTCAGCTTCCTGATCACCTGGCTGGCGATGCTCGGCGTGCTGGTTTCGGGCCGGGGCGGACGCAGCGTGCAGATCGGAGGGGCGCGCTGATGCCGCATCTGGAAATCGACGGCGCGGTGAAGCGCTATGCCGGCAAGACCGTGCTGCACGGCATCGATCTCGCGCTGGGGCAGGGGGAGTTCGTCTCGCTGCTCGGCCCCTCGGGCTGCGGCAAGACGACGCTGCTGCGCATCGTCGCCGGGTTCGAGCGGCCGGATGGCGGGCGCGTGGTGCTGGCGGGGGCCGACATTACCGATCGGCCGGCGGCACGGCGCAACATGGGCATGGTGTTCCAGGCCTATTCGTTGTTCCCGAACATGACGGCGGAGGAGAATGTCCGCTTCGGGCTGAAGGTGCGGCGGGAGACGCCGGCGGCGCAGCAGGCGCGGGCGGCGGAGCTGCTGGCGCTGGTGGGGCTGGCCGAGCACGCGCGGAAATATCCGCACCAGCTCTCCGGCGGCCAGCAGCAGCGGGTGGCGCTGGCGCGGGCGCTGGCGATCCGCCCGGCGCTGCTGCTGCTCGACGAACCGCTTTCGGCGCTCGATGCCAAGGTGCGGGTGCAGCTGCGCGACGAGATCCGTCGCATCCAGCAGGAGACCGGGGTGACGACGCTGTTCGTCACACATGACCAGGAGGAGGCGCTGTCGATCTCCGACCGGGTGGTGGTGATGCAGGAGGGGCGGATCGCCCAGGCGGGGACACCGGCGGAAATCTATGGCGAGCCGGCGAACATCTTCGTGGCGCGGTTCGTCGGCGCCGCGGCGGAACTGCGCGGCCGGGTGCGGGACGCGGAGGCCGGGCTGGTCGAGCTGTGCGGGCGGGCGGTGCCGGCGGTGCGGGCGCGCGGACTGACAACGGGGGCAGAGGTTCACGTGCTGCTGCGGCCGGAGACGGTGCGGCTCGGCCCGCCGGGAGCGGCCGAGGCGCTGCTGGAAGGGGTTGTGGCCTCACGGGTGTTCTTCGGCGCGCTGACCTCGATCCGCATCGAGATCGATGGCGGTTTCAGCCTCGCGGCGGCGATGCCGAGCGCCGAGGCCGGTGCTGTGGCACAGGGCAGCCGGGTTTCGGTCTGGTGGGACGGGGAGGCGCCGCGGGTGCTGGCGGCCGAATGATTCCCGACGGCGCGATCGAGGCGGCGAAGGCGGCGGCGGAGGCGGCGCGGGCGGCGATCCGGCCGTATTTCCGCGCCGGCGTGGGGGCCGACGACAAGGCGGATGCGAGCCCGGTGACGGCGGCGGACCGGGCGGCGGAGACGGCGATGCGCGCGGCGCTGGCGCGGCACACACCGGGCTTCGGGGTGATCGGCGAGGAATTCGGCGACGACCGGCGCGGGCGGTTCAACTGGGTGATCGACCCGATCGACGGGACGCGGGAGTTCATCACCGGGCGGGCGAGCTTCGTGACGCTGATCGGCCTGGTCGAGGACGGCGTGCCGGTGCTCGGGCTGATCGACCAGCCGATGACCGGCGAGCGGTGGTTGGCGGCCGGCGGGCAGATCGAGTTCAATGGCCCGTTCGGCGGCGTGCCGGGCTGCCGGCGGCGCGCGGCGCTGGGCGAGGCGGAACTCTCCTGCACCGGGCCGGAATGGTTCGCACCGGCGCAGCGCGCGGCGTTCGACCGGCTCGGCCAGGCCTGCCGGCGCGTCTCCTGGGGCGACAATGCCTATGCCGCGGGGCTGCTGGCGCTCGGGGCGATCGACATCATCGCCGAGGCCGGGCACAAGCCGTGGGACTGGGCGGCGTCGGTGCCGATCGTCGAGGCGGCGGGCGGGGCGATGTGCGACTGGTCGGGCCGGGCGTTGCGGCTCGACGCCGAGACCGACGGGACCGTGCTGATCCTGGGCGACCCGTCGCTGCGCGACGAGGCCCTTGCCATTCTTCGAGGTGACTCTTGCTGATTGCCCATATTTCCGACCTGCATGTCCGCCCGGTCGGCCGCCCGGCCAACCGCGTGGTCGAGACCAACATGATGGCCGAGCGCGTGCTGCGCCGGGTGGCGACGCTCGATCCGGCGCCGGAAGCGATCGTGATCACCGGCGACCTCGTCGATTGCGGGCGGGACGACGAATACGAGGAGCTGAACCGGCTGCTCAACCGCAAGCTGCCATGCCCGGTCTATGTGGTGCCCGGCAACCACGACCGGCGCGAGGCGTTCCGGGCGGCGCTGGGCCATCTGCCGGGAGTAACGGCGGACCCGGATTTCGTTCAATATCAGGCGGATATCGGGCCATTCCGGCTGATCATGCTCGACAGCGTGGTGCCGGGAGCCGGGCATGGCGAGTTGTGCCCGAGACGGCTCGCGTTTCTCGACGCAGCGCTGAACGCGGCGGCGGGGCGCAAGGTGCTGATCGGCCTGCATCATCCGCCGGTGCTCACCGGGGTGGCGGCGATGGACAGCATCATGCTGCGCTCGTCCGAGGCACTGCTGGCGCGCGCGGCGGCGCATGGGAATGTCGCGGCCATTCTCTCGGGGCATCACCACCGCGCGATCCATGCAGCGCATGGCGGCACGATGCTGCTGAGCGTGCCCGCGGCCGGCGGGCACCAGAGCGAGATCACGTTCGATCCCAAGGCGCGGGCCTATTTTCATCTCGAACCAGGCGGCATTTTCCTGCTGCGCTGGACCGAGCGGGAAGGGCTGACGGCGATGCTGGACAGCGTGGGCGATCTGCCGGGACCGTATCCGTTCGTGGTCGAGCCGGAGTATCCCGGCATGCGGCAAGGCGGCGCCGCGCCTTGAATGAACTGGCGCTGCCATATATCGCAGAAGAAATATTATGGAACCTTTGGGGCCACGAATTCGCCCGTAGATCCCGGGAAATCCGGGATGCCTACAATCCGGGATGCTTACAATTTGATAAGCCGGCCGGCTGAATTGTCAGTATCGCCTCACACGCCGCGACGATGATGGCGTCGCGCGCCATGCGGGCCTGCATACGGCGCCAGGGAGCCTTGATGATGATCGCATCGCCGCCATTGCTCGCCGTTGTCGTGCCAGTGCATGACGAGGCGCCAAATCTGCCACTGCTGCTCGCCGAACTCGATGCGGCGTTGGCGGGCATCAACCACGAGATCATTTTCGTCGATGACGGGAGCACGGACGCGACCGCCGTGGTGATTGCCGCATTTGCCGCCGTGCGATCGGATGTTCGCGGCCTGCGGCATGACCGATGTTACGGCCAGAGCGCCGCGATCGTTTCCGGCGTCACCGCGGCGCGGGCAACATGGATCGCCACGATCGATGGCGACGGCCAGAACGATCCGGCCGACATTCCCGGCATGCTCCGTCATGCCTGGCAGGAGGATACGCCTGACGCGCCGCTGCTGGTGGCCGGGCGCCGCGTGCAGCGTCAGGATCGGCCGATGAAGCGCATCGCTTCACGCATTGCCAACACCGTCCGGGCATGCGTGCTGCGCGACGGCGTACCCGATAGCGGTTGCGGGCTGAAACTGTTCCGCCGGGCGCCGTTCATGGCGCTGCCGCATTTCGACCATATGCACAGATTTCTGCCGTCGCTGTTCGCCCGCGCCGGCGGCCGGACCGTGTTGTATCCCGTTGCCCATCGGCCGCGCCTCGCCGGGCGCTCACATTACGGCACATGGGATCGACTCCGGGTTGGGCTGGTCGATCTTGCCGGTGTCGCCTGGTTGCAATGCCGGGCTTGCAAGCCGACCCTGGTCGATGCGGCGCGCGCCGGGGCCGCTGGGCGTGCGAGCGCCACAGACAGCGTGGCATCGCCGCACTCCTCACTGGAAGTGGCCCGGTGAGTGGTGTTGCAACACACAGGGGGCTGACCCGCGCAAGCCGTCCGCTCGCACTCGGGGGCGGGCTGCTGCTGGCGGCATTGATGCTGAGATTCCATATCTTCGGGCCGCTTTTTGCCCCGCATCCGGGACAGGGCTGGCGCGATGCGTTGATGCTGGGCGGTCTGGGAACGTTGGCCTGCGCGGTAGGCCTGCCACGGCAGGTGATCGGTTTCGCTGCGGGCTATGCCTGGGGTGTTCTGCCGGGCACCGCGGTGGCGCTGGCGGCCCAGCTTGGTGGCTGTGCCATCGATCTGCTCTGGGCACGGCTGGTCGGCCGCGCATTTGTGCAGGCCAGGCTTGGAGGACGCGCTTCGCGCCTCGATCACGCGCTTGCGGCCCGGCCATTCGCCGCAACGCTTGCATTGCGGCTGATGCCGCTGGGCAGCAATCTCGCGCTCAATCTGCTGGCAGGCCTGTCGAGTGTCAGGATTCTGCCGTTTCTCGCAGGTTCCGCGTTGGGATATCTGCCGCAGACTGTGGTGGCCGCGTTGCTCGGCGCTGGTGGTCAGATGGGGCGCACGGCGGATATCGCGGTTGGCGTGGGGTTGCTGGCGGTATCGCTGATCCTGGCAGGCACGCTGCGCCGCAGGGTTGCGGCTCCGCTCGAGGACATCTGATCCCTGTCAGCGGCAGACAATTCCCGCCGAGCAGGCGACGCGGTCGGGCGCCGGGCCGACCCGGCGAATGCTGATTTCAGCACCGGCGCGAAGCGGGGATGATAGCCTTCCGATACGCGCCGCCCACGTCATGAACCGTGCGCGAGACGGTTGCACCCCCTGCCCTGCCGGCCCGTAGACCGCATAAACAGCGTGACCTGTGGCGAGCGCCGCGCGGGCACGGGCGGCGCTGCGGGTGACCCGCGGCTTGAGGGCGCTGTCGTAATGGCCGAGCATGATTCGGGCGGCGCCGTCGCTTGCGAGAATGATATCGCCAGGCGATGTGCTTGCAGCGAGCAGATTTGCCGCAAGATCCCAGCGGGGCCGGGTTTCGGCGTGATAATAGGGAGCCAGATTCAGAACAAGGACCAGTCCGGCGGCCGGAAGCACGGCAAGGCGCGCCGCCGGAACCAGTTCGTCGAGGCCGAGCCCGGCTAGGATGAAAAATGGCGGCGCGCTCCAGAGCAGATAGCGCGGCAACAGAAGCGGATGGAGCAGAGACAGCAGACAGAGCGCGGCTGGCTGGCCGAGCCAGGCGATCAGCAACGTCAGGCCCTCGCCGCGGGCGGCGCGCAGATGGCGGATACCAAGGATCGCCAGAACCGCCATCGCAGGCGCAAGAATCATCATGTGGGTGGGCAGCAGACGCATGGTGACCATGGTTGCGTCGCGCAGGCCGTAGAGGCTGGCGGCCTCGGTCAGCAGGAAATGGATCGTCGGCGCCGGGATCCAGCGGAACCCCGCCATCGGCCCGTGATGCGGCGTGAGGAGCAGCAACGCGTAGGCAGGGGCGACGAGGATGAGGATGCCTCCGTTCAGCAGACCCCAGCTTCGGATCAGGCGTTTGCGGGCGCGGCTGCGCGGTATCGCGGCGGCGAGGAAAGCCGCGCTGGCGATAAGCGGCCAGGGCAAGGCATCCGGCAGGATCAGAAGCGCAACCGCCGTGCCGGCGGCATAGGCAGGCCAGGATGCGCGGGGCGGCGCGTCGGGATTGCGGACAAGGGCGAGCAAGCCCGCCAGCGCCAGGAGCAAGGGGGCCATCATCATCGTATAGGATCTGGCCTCTTGGCTGAACGCGACCTGCTGCGGGGCGAAGGCCATCAACAGGCCGGCGAGCCACGCGCCATCCCGGCCGCCGGCCTGACGGGCGATGGCAAAGACCAGCCCTGCCGAGACAGCTCCGGCCAGCGCCGGGGTGAAACGCAGCGCCGCGATCTGCATGCGAACGGGCGCCAGTTCGCGGGCGAGCCGTTCGATCAGGAAAAAGCCGGGCAGATGACGATTGCGCAGCGAGTCGTGCAGAAGATGCGGCACCGGAAGTCCGGCACGGTTGATGGTGATGACCTCGTCGAGCCAGGGCGGCTTTTCGCCGATCCCGTACAGACGGGCGGCAAAGGCGATGCAGAGGATGATCGCCACGCCCACGACCATTCCTGCCCGTTTGCGGATTCCGGAGAATTCGCCCATGGATTCCGATTTTAATTCGCCCACGATTCCGACGTTTATTCGCCCGGGGATTCCGAGATTTATTCGCCCGGGTAGCGGTCTCTGTGGCTGTTGATTTCGTTGCTCTCCTGTTCTCGTTGGGTCAAGCGGTTTTTGGGGTTTGCTTGCGGATCTTGCGCAGGCTTTCGCCGGTGAGTTCGATGCGGTGGGCATTGTGGAGCAGACGGTCGAGAATGGCGTCGGCGTAGGTCGGATCGCCGATCAGCTCATGCCAATGCGCCGGGGGGATCTGGCTGGTGATGATGGTGGCGCGGCGGCCGTAGCGATCCTCGACGATCTCGAGCAGGTCGTGACGGGCGCCGGCGTCGAGTGGAGCAAGGCCGAAGTCGTCGAGGATCAGTAGATTGACGGCACCGAGGGTGCGGATCATCCGGCCGTGACGCCCTTCGGCGCGGGCGACCGCGAGTTCTGCGAAGAGTTTGGGGGCGCGCTGATAGAGCACGGTCCTGTCATCGCGACATGCCTTGTGACCGAGGGCACAGGCCAGCCACGATTTTCCGACCCCTGTCGGCCCGCTCAGGACGAGATTGTCGTGCGCGTCGATCCACTCACCCTGGATCAGCTTCTGGAACAGAGCCCGATCGAGGCCGCGGGCACTCCGGTAATCGACATCCTCGATTGCAGCGTCATGGCGCAGCCTGGCATGGCGCAGCCTTGTGCTCAACCGCTTGTCACGTCGGACGGTGATCTCGCGGTCGAGCAGAAGACCGAGCCATTCGGCGTGACTGAGGCTGGGGGTTTCGGGATTGGCGTGCAGCTCGGTGAACGCGCGGGCCATGCCTGCAAGACCGAGCTGGTGGATCTGATCGAGGGTCGGATGGTTCAGCATGAGGCTTCTCCTTGTCATCAGTGGAAATATCCGCCGCCCCGGATGTTGGGGTGGCGGATCGGGGTGGGATCGGGACTGGCGGTGCCGGCGGCTCGCTCCAGCCGGTTATCGAGGATGGATTTGACCGAGCCGTAGGTCAGGGTGCCGATGGTGAGCGCGCGCTCGGCCGCGGCATCGAGCCGGTCGGCGCCAACACTGCGGGCCAGGCGAAGGATGCCGATGCAGGCGCGGAACCCCTGCTCCGGATGAGGCCGGCGTTCGAGGATCAGGGTGCAGAGTGTCGCGACCGAGGGACCAAGCCGTGCGGCTTCCTGATGGATCCGTGCGATGGTCCAGTCGCCATAACGCCGGTGGCTCGAGGGCATGTGCTCGGCGATCGTCGTGTGTTTGCCGTTACCCGGCCTGCGTGCGTGCACGGCGATCCGTTCGCCACGGAGAAAGATCTCGACCGTGCGCACGGTGAACCGGGCCTCGACCTCGGCGCGGGCGTGCCGGTAGGGGACGGAGTAAAAATGCTTCTCGATCTCGACGTGATAATCGATGCCGACCCGCCGGCGCCGCCATTGCGCCAGCACATAGGGTTCGGCCGGCAGTTCCTTCAGCGCGGGACGATCGAGTGTTTCCAGCAGATGCCGTCTTGTCGCCCCCAGGCGACGGACGACCCGCTCCTCGTTCAGCCAGCGGCAGAATTCAGCGATCGCGGCATTCAGTTCGGCGAGGCCGTAAAATGCCCGGTTGCGCAGCTTGCCCAGCAGCCACCGCTCCGCCAGCAAAACCGCCACCTCGACCTTCGCCTTGTCACGCGGCCGCCGCGGCCGCGCCGGGAGAATGGCCGTGCCGTAATGGCGCGCCATATCGGTGTAGGTCCGGTTGACCTGTGGATCGTAGAGGCAGGCGCGGATGATCGCGACCCTGGCGTTGTCGGGCACCAGCAGCGCCGGCACGCCGCCAATTGCTGCCAGAGTGCGATTATGCGCCTCGATCCAGTCCGGCAGGGTCTGGGTCCAGGTCGCCTCAGCATAGGTGAAGCTCGATGCGCCGAGAACGGCGACGAAGATCTGGGCCGCACGCGTCTCGCCGGTGAGCCGGTCGATCACCACCGGCACCGTGTCGCCGGCATAATCGACGAACAGCTTCTCGCCCGATGCGTGGGTCTGGCGCATCGTCACCGGTAGCCGGGCTTCCCAGCTCCGGTAGAGCTCGCAGAACCGGCTGTAGCGATACCCATCCGGGTGCTCGGCAATATACTCGTCCCACAGGATCGACAGCGTCACGTGCTTGCGCTGCAACTCGCGGCGGATACGCCCCCAGTCCGGCTCATCCACACGTCGATGCCCCGGCCGCTTGCCCACCGCGCCGTCGAACAAGCGCCTTTCCAATGCCGCTTCGGACAGCGCCAGAGCCCCTGGCCCATCGAGCCCGGCCGCCTCCAGTCGCCGCAGCGTCAAGCGCACCGTCGATGCCGCAACCCCGACCCGGATCCCCACCTGGCGGGTCGAAAGCCCCGCCATCCTCAATCTGACAATCTCGCGCACATCGCGCATCGCAATCCGCTCCACTGGCATTCATCCGCTCCCTCGATCAGCCAAAGGGAGGGAACCTGAACCAGCCAGCAGAGACCTCAAGCCAACCCGGCCAACCCCGCCCGCCTGGGCGAATAAAAGTCGGAACAGGTGGGCGAATTAATCTCGGAATAGGTGGGCGAATAATTCCCGGAATCCCGGGCGAGTTAATCTCGGAATCCCGGGCGAATTGAGCCCGGAATCAGCACCCGTTCATCCCGGCCTGCGCCCACCGCCCGCATGGCTGCACTCTCGCGCCGATATGTAACGGGGCGACAACCGACATTACGAGGACGTTCTCAACATTTTGTTAACCGGATTGCGGCAAGGTGGACCGGAATTGAACGGCCAATCCTGACGAGCGGCCCTGCGGGAGCAAAGGAGCGGATGAGCGGTCAAGCTCGAACGGACAGAAACAGCGATGCGACGCAGCTGGCTCAGGAGGAGATTGATTCCATCCTGTCTGGCGGCGCGGTCGACGAGGAAGAGGAGCTGGAACCGGAGGCCGAAGAGGACGCCAACCGACTGCTTTATGGTCGGGCGGACAGTTATGAACGCCTGCCGATGGCGGAAGTCGTTTTCGAACGTCTGTCGCGCATCCTGGCGGGCTCCTTGCGCAACCTGTTTCAGGACAATGTCGAGGTCCGCCTTACCCGGCTTGCCTCGCGCCGGCTCGCCGACAGTTTCGCGGAAATCAGGCCTCTGGCGTTGCTAGGCGTGTTCCGCGCGCGGGAGTGGGACAATCTCGGGCTCATTCACCTCGATGCCGAGACCGTCAACAATCTGACTGAAATCCTGCTCGGCGGGCGCCGCATGGCGATTTCATCCGATCGGATCCCGAAGCCGGTCACCTCGATCAGCCGAAACCTGTCCGAGCGGCTTATCCGCGTCGTGCTGCACGATCTCAGAAGCAGCTTCGGGCCGATCTGCGATGTTACGTTCGATTTCGAACGAACCGAAACAGATCCACGTTTCGCAACAATCGGGCGCAATTCGGGCGTGGCGCTGACGGCGCGACTCAGCCTGCATTCAGCGGGACGGAATTGCACGATCGACATCATCCTGCCGTTCGCCACGCTGGAACCAGTTCGCGAATTGCTGCTGCAGCAATTCATGGGCGAAAAATTCGGTCGTGATTCGATCTGGGAAAGCCATCTCGCCGAGGAACTCTGGCATACCGATGTGGAACTCGAAGCGGTGCTCGACGAGCAGACGATGAAGCTGGGCGCGGTAATGGAGTTGCGCGTGGGCGACATCATCCAGATCAACGCGCCGCGTGGCTCCGATATCGTATTGCGGTGCGGCAATGTCGACCTTTTCGCCGGACGACTCGGCGTTCGGCACGGCAAACTGGCCGCCGAGATCCGCGGCTGGATTCCCCGCGAGCGGGATTAGGGGATCACCCGATCTGATGGAGTGATCTGATCGGATAAAGATGCTCCACTTATAAATCTCACAGAGCACTACACCCGATCCGGATGGATCGGAAAGCGCTCGGCCCCCTGCCCGATCCCGCCGGAGTGGCTGAGGATCGGGTTTGCCGAGCTCGCTCACCCCGCCCTATCGTCACCAGATGGGCACATCAGATCAGGGAACCGTCTCGACGATCCGGGGGAACAGGCCGGACGGCGCCGGCAGCGCGGTGCCGGTATCGAGCGGGATCGCCAGCGCCGCGAAGTCACGCCGATCGGCCGGGACGGCAAGCTGGTCCAGCAATATGGCCATTGTCTCCGGCATGAAGGGTTGCAACAGGATTCCGATCACACGCAGCGCCTCGCAGAGGGTCCGCAATACGGCACGCATCCGCTCCTGGTCGGTCTTGCGCAGGGCCCAGGGTGCCTGGTGGTCGATATACGCGTTGGCGGCGCGGACCAGTTTCCAGACTTCCTCGATCGCTTCCTGATACGCCAGGCGGTGCATCGCATCGCGCATGCGGTCCGGCAGGCCGTCAGCAATCGCACGCAACGCGTGATCGGCTTCGGCTGCGGGGCCGGCTTCGGGCACCACGCCACCGGCATTCTTGGCGATGAAGGAGAGCGTGCGCTGCGCGAGGTTGCCGAGATCGTTGGCAAGCTCGACATTGATCCGCGTGATCACCGAACGGCGGGAGAAATTGCCGTCATTGCCAAAGGGCATTTCGCGCAGCAGGCAGAAGCGGAGCTGGTCGAGCCCGAATTCGGCGATCAGCGGCTCGACGGCCAGGGCATTGTTGAGCGACTTGCTCATCTTTTCGCCCTCGATCGTCCACCAGCCATTGGCGAAGATGCGGCGCGGCACCGGCAGGCCGGCAGCCATGAGCATCGCCGGCCAGTAGACGGCGTGGAAGCGGGTGATTTCCTTGCCGACCAGATGCAGATCGGCCGGCCAGTATTTCATCAGCGGCGCGTCCATGTCCGGATAGCCGCAGGCGGTGAGATAGTTGGTCAGCGCGTCGATCCAGACATACATCACGTGATCGGGTGCGCCGGGAACGGGAATGCCCCATTTGAAGCTGGTGCGGCTGATCGAGATGTCGCGAAGGCCGGAGCGGACGAAGGACAGCACTTCGTTGCGGCTGGAGGCGGGCTGGATAAAGTCCGGATTGTCTTCATACAATTTTAGAAGACGATCCTGGAACATGCTGAGTTTGAAGAAATATGAGGGTTCACGCACCCACTCGACCGGCGCCCCGAAGGGCGAGCGCTTGACGCCGTCGGCGCCGGTGACGAGTTCGCTCTCGTCGTAAAAGGCCTCGTCGCGAACGGCATACCACCCCTCGTAATGGCCGAGTTCGATGGCCCCTGCCCGCTCGATCGCCTGCCAGATCGCCTGGCATGAGCGGATATGGCGCGGCTCGGTGGTGCGGATGAAATCATCGTTCGAGATGTTCATCGCCTGCGCCATGGCGCGGAACTCGCTGGAAATGCGGTCGGTGAACTCTTGCGGGGCGATATTGTTCGCGCGGGCGGTCGCCTCGACCTTCTGGCCATGCTCGTCGGTGCCGGTGAGGAAATGCACATCGAACCCGTCCAGCCGCTTGAAGCGCGCGAGCGCGTCGGCGGCGACCGAGGTGTAGGCGTGGCCGATATGCGGCGCACCGTTCACGTAATAGATCGGGGTCGTGATGTAGAATTTTCGGGTCATGGCACTCGGAGAAGCTGGAGCATGGTCAGAACCGCCGCACGCGGGTCGAGATTGAGACCGTCGACCTCCGCCGCGATCCTGCCGAACTCCTGCCAGAGCCGGGCGCGGCCATCAAGCGCGGACGACGGGTTGGCGCGGGCGGCGGCGCGGGTTTCGGTGGCCAGCGCGGCGCGCAGCAGGTCGGCGAAGGTGGCGAATCCGTCATCGGCGCGGGCCACCGTATCGGCGATGGCGGCGCTGCGCGCGGGCGGGAGCGGGCCGGCGAGCGCCTCGCCGACAAGGCCGGCCAGAGCCAGGCCATCGGCATCGGCCAGCGAGAGCGCGCGTCCGATCGATCCTTCGGCCAGTCTGGCCAGGGCCGTGCGGCGTTCATCGGGAAGTTCGGGGAGATCGGCGGCCAGCAGGTTGCTGACGGTTTCGGCTGGCAGCGGGTCGAGATCGAGCCGGCGGCAGCGGCTGCGGATGGTGGGCAGCAGCCGGCCGGGCGCGTGGCTGACCAGCAGCCAGATCGCCCGCGCCGGCGGTTCCTCGAGCAGTTTGAGCAGCGCATTGGCGGCATTGCGGTTCAGCGCCTCGGCGCCATCGACGATGACGACGCGCCACCCCCCCTCGCCCGGCGTCAGCCGCAGAAAACGGCCGGCGGCGGCGACCGTGTCGACCACGATTTCGCCCTGCATCCGCTTGCGCTTCTCGTCATAACGGCGCTCGATCACCAGCAGGTCGGCATGCGCGCCGGTGGCGATGCGGCGGAAAGCAGGATCGCGCGCGGACAGCGACAGGTCGGGCGTGCGGGCGCCGGCGAGCAGCCAGCGGGCGAAGCGGAAGGCCAGCGTCGCCTTGCCAATCCCCGGCGGACCGGCGATCAGCCAGGCGTGATGCAGGCGCGCGCCAGTCGCGGCACGGAAAAGCTCCGCGACGGCGCTGTCATGGCCAAACAGTTGGGGGTTGGCGCGGGGCGACAGCATCAGGCGATGGCGAGGCCGAGCCGGGCGCGGATGCAAGCGGCAAGGGCTTCGGTCACCTCCTCGATCCGGCCCGCAGCGTCGACCACGGCGCAGCGTTCCGGCGCGGCGGCGGCGATGGCGCAAAATCCGGCAGCGACCCGCGCGTAAAAGCCGGCATCGAATTTCTCGTACCGGTCGGCGGCGCTGCCGCGACAGGCGAGCCGCGCACGTGCGACGGCATCCGGCAGGTCGAGGATCAGCGTGAGATCGGGCGCCACGCCGATCATCGTGCCAAGTGTTGCGATCGTCGCCCGGTCCACACCAAGGCCATAGCCCTGATAGGCCATGGTGGAATCGGTGAAACGGTCGCACAGCACCACGGCGCCGCGTTCGAGCGCCGGACGGATGACTGCCGTGACATGATCGGCACGGGCAGCAAAAACCAGCAACGTGTCGGCAAGCGGCGTGAAATGGCGCTCGGGGTCGAGCATCAGCGCGCGGATAGCCTCGGCTCCCGGCGTGCCGCCTGGCTCGCGGGTGGTCAGAACCTCGTGCCCGGCGGCGCGGAGCCGGTCGGCAAGCCGGGTGATCTGCGTTGACTTGCCGGCCCCCTCCCCGCCTTCAATGGTGATGAAAACACCGCGGAGGTTCACCGAACCACGATCCCTGGGCCGGCGATGCCCCGGTCGAGCAATGCACGTAGCGCCGCATCGGCGGCGGGTACGCTGTCATAGGGACCAAGGCGCATGGCGTAGAGCGTGCGACCGCCGGCGGACTGCGGAACAACCTCACCCGGCATGCCGTAAAGACGAGCGTGAAGGTTCATCGCGTCGGCGCTCGACCCAAATCCCGGGATCTCGACATAGAGCGGGCCGGGGGAAGATGGGCCGATGCGCACCATGCCGGAGAGGTGCGCTGCTGCGCCGGCGTTGCGTTGGCGCGTGGCAGGGTGGGCAGGGGTAGCAATAAAGGTACCGGCTGTGCCTGTGGCGCCCGGTGGCGGCGGCAGGGCGGCGGCAGCGACCGAACTGACCGGCGCCGCTGTGAGATGCGGACCGACGCCGAGACTGGCCTGCAAGGTCGACGAGCGCCCGGCCAGCAGCCGGACGCGGACCTCGGCGAGACCGTTGGACGGCATTCCGAGAAGACGGGCGACGCGGGGCGTGACTGCAATGATCCGCCCTGGCTGCATCGGACCGCGATCGTTCACGCGGACGGTCAGACTGCGGCCGGTATCCAGATTGGTGATCCGCACGATCGAGGGCAGCGGCAGGACCGTGCTCTGGGCCATGAGACCGCTGGCGCGATACGCCTCGCCATCCGCGGTAAGCCGGGCAGGCCCGGATGGAATGACCGCGGAAAGCCCAGTTCGGTCATAACGATTGAAAACGCGCGGATAATGCCATTGTCCACCCGCCTCGTAGGGCTTCCCGATCGTATAGTGAACGTGCGCCGCCAATCCGGAATGATGGAATGGCCGTGTACACCCGGCAAGAGCCAGCACCGCGGCCAGCAGCAGGGTCAGGCGGATCATGCGAGAATCCGGCGGCCGAGTTCACCGACCGCGAGGGCGTAGAGATCGGACGGGTTGTAGCTGCGGATCGCGCGGAAATTGCCGAAGGCGAGGAACGCTTCCCCGTGCGGGCCATCCGGCAGCAGCAGCGAGGCCGGGGTGGATGCCGGCAGGCGACGAGCCGGTGCCAGGCGATGGATGCCCAGCGCCTGCCAGCGGCCCAGGGGCAGCGAGTGGTCGCGACCAGCCAGTGCGGTGTCGAAATGCTGTGGGATCAGCACGGGCTCGCTCGATGGCAGGCCGAGCCGCCAGTGCGACTTGTGCATGTAATTGGCGATCGATGCCATTGTGTCTGGCACGCTGGTCCAGATATTTGGTTGGCCATGGCCTGAATAACTGACTGCGGTACTGAGATAGATGCTCGGCATGAATTGCGGTTGCCCCATGGCGCCGGCCCATGAGCCGCGCAACTCGGGAAGGCGGATGTCGCCGCGGGAGACGATGCGCATCGCGGCGATGGCCTCGCGGCTGAAATAGGCGCTGTTCTTGTACCAGGCGAGCGTGGCGAGGGAGTCGATCACGTTGAAATCGCCCTGATAATGGCCGAAATCGGTTTCGATCCCCCAGATGCCCATGATCGGCGCGGCGGCGACGCCAAAGCGGGACCGGAGCCGATCGAGAATGACCCGATGCTCGGCGAAGGCCGCCCTTCCCGCGGCCACGCGGGTTTGGGTGACCACGCGGGCGCTGTATTGCGCCCAGGTCAGGGTGAA
This sequence comes from Acidocella sp. C78, assembly GCF_907164655.1. Taxonomy (NCBI): domain Bacteria; kingdom Pseudomonadati; phylum Pseudomonadota; class Alphaproteobacteria; order Acetobacterales; family Acidocellaceae; genus Acidocella; species Acidocella sp. C78. The sequence continues at coordinate 389,760 of NZ_CAJQZK010000001.1, read as the reverse complement.
TTCAGGCTGATGGGTTTCATGTCGTATCACCTCCCGGTTCGGCTTCAGACCGGACAGGGCGGCGACGGCGATATGGGACGGAACACCTTCCCGACGCGCCCGGCCTTCGAGTTCGTGGATGAAATCTTCAAAACCGGCCGCGCGGGCCGGCCGAATCAGGGCGGGAGTAGACGGTAGCGCGGCGAGCAGGAGACGACGTTTCATCCCCTCGTTCTGCCACGCCCCGCGTCGTCGCGGAAGGGAGGTTCAGGCTCCCTCAACATCGGCTACCGCGAGTTCAATCAGGCGTTCCAGAATATCCGGCTCCTGCGCGCCGGCAATCGCGGCCTGACCATCGATGATGAAACAGGGAACGCCGTTGATGCCGAGGCGATGGACAAACAGATTGTCGGCATGGATCTGCTCGATCGCCCGGTCGCTCGCGAGAAAGGCGGCGGTCTCATTGTGCCTCAAGCCATTTGCCTCACCGATGGCGGCAAGAGCGTCGGGGTTGCCGATGTCGAGGCCCGCCGAGAAATAGGCCTGGAAAATGTCCAGAACCAGCCCTTCCGCCGCTACGCCACGCTCAAGGGCGAGGCGGACGAGGCGATGGGCATCGACGGTGCTCGGCGCGCGGGCGATCCGGGGAAAGGCGAGGTCAAGACCGTCTTCGGCAGCGATGCTGGAAATGGCGGCATGAAACCGCCGCGCGCGATCTTCGTCGCCGAATTTGCGCGCAGTGTAATCGGCGCGGCTTATTCCGCTGCGGGGCATGTCCGGATTGAGAAGAAACGGCCGCCATACTGGCGTGAGCGGCAGATCGGGGCGGCTCTGGCGCAGACGCTGAAAACGGTGAATGCCAAGATAGCACCAAGGACAGACGAAATCGAAAACGATCTCGACGGTCACCCTCGGCGGGCGAGGCAGAGCCATATTCATGGCTAATCAGACTAGCCGATGCGTCCCGGCAGGCAAAGCGAAAAGGTATCGACGGCCCGAGGGAGTTTTGGGATCATTGAAGGGTGATGGTGCGGCACGGCGGGCGCATCGCGTCCGTAATCGCGCTATATGTGGAAATCGGCGATGGCCGGCCAAACAGGTAGCCCTGAATTTCGTCGGCTCCGCAATCCCTCAGTATGTCCGCCTGCCGCTCGGTTTCCACACCTTCCACCACCACCGGCAGGCGCAACCCGCGCCCGAGGCCGAGGACGGCATTGACGATGGCGAGCGATTCGGATTCTTCTGCCAGGTCACGAACAAAGCTGCGATCGATCTTGAGCTTGTTGAAGGGAAAGGCTCGAAGCGTTGCGAGTGAAGAATAGCCGGTGCCGAAATCATCGATCGAGATGCCGACGCCGAGAGCCTTGATCCTCTGCAACGTATCCACCGCCCGCTCGAAATTGCGAATCAGCATCGATTCGGTAACCTCGATTTCGAGTCGGGACGGCGGCAGGCCAGTCTCGCGCAGAATGTCGGTAATGATCGCGGCGAGATCGCCGTGCTGGATCTGTATGGGCGAAACGTTCACCGCGACGGTCAGCGGCGCCGACCACCGCGCAGCTTCGGCACAGGCTTCACGCAAAACCCAGGTTCCGAACTCCTCCATCAGGCCGATCGACTCTGCGAGGCCGATGAAAAGGTCGGGCGCAACCGGTCCGTGGACCGGGCTGTTCCAGCGCAGCAACGCCTCGAACCCGCTGCATAAGGCGGTGCGCATGCAGATCATCGGCTGATAGACCAGCGACAGTTCCCGGTGTTGGAGGGCCAGCCTGAGATCTTGTTCGAGTACGCGCCGCTTCTGCCATTCCGACTGGATCGTGGCGTCGTAAAAAGTAAGGCTGTTGGGCCTTTCCTTTTTGATGACATGCAGCGCCTGGCTGCTATGGGCGAGCAGCGTGCTGGAGGTCATGCCATCGAAGGGATGCAACGCGATGCCCACTGACGCGGAAATGGCGATCTCGCGACCATCGGACAGAGTGATCGGCTCGGCGATGGCGCGCAACAGCCGGCGCGCCAGCGCTTCGACCGCCTCCGGCTCCTCGCAGCCGGCTTCGACCACCACGAACTCGTCGCCGCCGATGCGGGCGACAAGATCCGTTTCGCGGACCTGACGGCTGATCCGTGCCGCGACCTCGCGCAACACGCCGTCAGCCGCCATATGGCCGAACAGATCGTTGATGCCCTTGAAATCATCGATATCAAAGGTCAGCAGCGCGACGTTTTCACGGCGGCGGCGCGCCTCGGCAAGCACCTGGTCGAGCCGCTCGAGCAGATGGCCGCGATTGATCAGGCTGGTCAGCGGATCATGCGAGGTCATGAACCGGATCCGCTCGAGCGCCAGCTTGCGGTCGGTGATTTCCTGGCAGAACCCGCGTATGGCGACCACGGCGCCGGCGGAGCCGGTTTCGGGTCGCATGTCGATCCAGAACCAGCGCCGCGCCCCCTCGCCGCAGCCATCGAGTCGGACTTCCACTGCGGCCGGCTCGCCGGTTTCGACAATCGTCGCAAAGGTCGCAAGGAAGGTGGCGCGGTCAGCTTCGTCCATCTGGCTGGTGAGCGTATCTTCATGCGGGACGAACGATGCGGGATCGGTGCCGAATAATTCGTGCATGTCGGCCGACCATGTCGCGCGACGATCCTTGACGGCGATCCGCCAGTTCCCGATCCGGGCAATGCGATGAACGGTCTGCAGATCATCAAGCGCCTGGCGGGCACAACCGATCGAGCGTTGCGCGACGTCGAGGGCGAGGCCTGCAACGCGATTGAATTTCTGCACGGCGGGATGCGCCATCCCCGCAGGCAGATCGCGGGCAAGATCTGCCGTGGCCTGGGCCAATGCCGCGCGAAGCTGGTCGACTTCGGTGGGATCGAAGGTGGTGCAAGCCGCTTCCCGCTCTGTCATGACAGCGGCCTCAGGGACGTTTGGGGAAACGGAAGCCGGCGCGGCATCGTGACCAGTCCAAACCCGATCCGACCCAGAACGACCGCAAGGTCTGGCGGATGTCCGGCCGCAGCAAGGGCCCGGGCCCGTGCATCAGGCCCGACGCGGCGGAGGCTGGGGTGCCGGATGGGGGCCGGGGCAGAACCGTTCATGTCGATCCTCGGTCTCCGTGATGCCAAAATTCATGAAGACATATAGCCCGAAAAGGTGAACAAAACGTTTCGGATTCCGACAGGTCGGTAGCGCACTTGACTTGCGACGCCGCTAGACCCATCGTGATAGGACCGAGGGGTGCGCCCGCAGGCGCTGAGAGCTGGATGTCCGGCAACCCTTTGAACCTGATCCGGGTTACGCCGGCGGAGGGACGGGATCAAACAGACCGAACCACACGCCCCAGCGTCGCCCCTGTTCCGAGGAGCGCGCCATGAATGTCCAGACCAAGCCTGCCAGCGTCACGACCGGCCCGATCGCCGGCTCGCGCAAGGTGTTTACCTCCCCCGACGGGCGGCCAGACATCGCCGTGCCGTTCCGTGAGATCGATCTGCATCCGAGCGCGGGAGAAGCGCCGTTCCGGCTCTATGACACGTCGGGCCCGTTCACCGACCCGCATTTCAGCCTCGATCTCGACAACGGCTTGCCGCAGGTTCGCGGCGCCTGGATCGAACGGCGCGGCTTCGATTCTGTTGCCGGCCGGGCGGTGAAACCGGAGGATAACGGATTCGCGGCGGCGGACCGGCTGGTGCCCCCCTGCCCCGCAGGGCGGCGCGTGTTCGCCGGCAAGGACGGCGCGCTGGTGACGCAATATGAATACGCGCGGGCCGGAATCGTCACCGAGGAGATGATCTATGTCGCGCATCGCGAAAATCTCGGCCGGGCGAAGGCCGCCGAGGGGGCTGCGGCGCGGCGGGCGGATGGCGAGCGGTTCGGCGCGGCGATCCCCGAATTCGTGACGCCGGAATTCGTGCGTAGCGAGATTGCCGCCGGAAGGGCGATCATTCCGGCGAACATCAACCACCCCGAGCTGGAGCCGGTGATCATCGGCCGCAACTTCCTGGTGAAGATCAACGCCAATATCGGCAATTCGGCGGTCACCTCCGGAGCCGCGGAAGAGGTCGAGAAGCTGGTCTGGGCGATCCGCTGGGGGGCGGATACGGTGATGGACCTCTCGACCGGGCGGAACATCCACAACATTCGCTCCTGGATCATGCGCAACTCGCCGGTGCCGATCGGCACCGTGCCGATCTACCAGGCGCTGGAAAAGGTCGGCGGCGATCCCGACAAGCTCGACTGGGAGGTGTTCCGCGACACGCTGATCGAGCAGGCCGAACAGGGCGTGGACTATTTCACCATCCATGCCGGGGTGCGGCTTGCCCATGTGCCGCTGACGGCCAAGCGGGTGACCGGCATTGTCTCGCGCGGCGGCTCGATCATGGCGCGCTGGTGCCTCGCGCATCACCGCGAGAGCTTCCTTTATGAGAAGTTCGACGAAATCTGCGACATCATGCGCAAGTATGACGTGTCGTTCTCGCTGGGTGACGGGCTGCGGCCCGGCTCGATTGCCGATGCCAATGACGCGGCGCAGTTCGCCGAGCTGGAGACGCTGGGCGAGCTGACCAAGATCGCCTGGGCCAAGGGCTGCCAGGTGATGATCGAGGGCCCCGGCCATGTGCCGATGCACAAGATCAAGGAGAACATGGAGAAGCAGCTCGAAGTCTGCCACGAGGCCCCGTTCTACACGCTCGGGCCGCTGACCACCGACATAGCACCCGGCTACGATCACATCACCTCGGCGATCGGGGCCGCGATGATCGGCTGGTTCGGCACCGCCATGCTCTGCTACGTGACGCCGAAGGAACATCTCGGCCTGCCGAACCGCGACGACGTGAAGACCGGGGTGATCACCTACCGCCTCGCGGCGCATGCGGCGGATCTCGCCAAGGGGCATCCGGCGGCGAAGCTGCGCGACGACGCGGTGAGCCGGGCGCGGTTCGAATTCCGCTGGGAAGACCAGTTCAATCTCGGCCTCGACCCCGACACGGCGCGCGCGTTCCACGACGAGACGATGCCCAAGGAAGCGCACAAGGTCGCGCATTTCTGCTCGATGTGCGGGCCGAAATTCTGCTCGATGAAAATCACCCAGGACATCCGCGACGAGGTGGCGCGCGATGAGGGGCTGGCACAGAAGGCGGCCGAGTTCCGCGATGGCGGCAGCCGCATCTATGTCGAGGATCAGGCGGCGGAGTGAAGCCATGAAGGTCGCCATCATCGGCGGCGGCATCATCGGGCTCGCCCTGGGCTGGCGCCTCGCGCAGCGCGGCGCCGAAGCCACGGTATTCGAGCGCGATGCGATCGGCCGCGGCGCCAGCTACGCCGCGGCCGGAATGCTCGCCGCCGGCTGCGAGGCGGAGCCGGGCGAACAGGCGCTCGGGGTGCTCAACCACAAATCGCTGGCGCTGTGGCCGGATTTCGCGGCTGAACTCGAGGCGGCCTCCGGCATGCAGGTGGGGCTGCGGCGCGAGGGCACGATACTGATCGCCCTCAACCGCGACGATGCGGCGAAGCTGCGGCACGACATGGAATTCCAGAAACGCCAGGGCATCGACCTCGAATGGCTGACGCCGGTCGAGGCGCGCGCGCGCGAGCCCTATCTCGCGCCGCAACTGGCCGGGGCGGTGTTCTCGCCAGATGACATCCAGGTCGACAACCGGGCGGCAACGATGGCGCTGGGCGAGGCCTTCCGCCGCGCCGGCGGGGTGCTGCGCGAGCGGCTGCCGGTGCTGCGGATCGAGACCGACGGCGCCCGCGCCCGCGGCGTGGTGACCGCCGAGGGCATCCACGAGGCCGATGTGGTCGTGCTGGCGGCGGGGGCCTGGTCTGGCACGTTCGACGTGCCGGTGCCGCTGCCCCCGGTTCGCCCGATCAAGGGGCAGATGCTCTCGGTGCAGATGGACCCGGAAGCCCCCCTGCTGCGCCATGTGATCTGGGCGCCACGGGCCTATCTGGTGCCGCGGCGGAGCGGGCTGCTCATCGTCGGGGCAACCGTCGAGGAGCGCGGGTTCGATGGCGCGATAACGGCTGGCGGGCTTTATTCGCTGCTCGATGGCGCCTGGCGCGCCGTGCCGGGGATCGAGGAGCTCGACCTGGTGGAGACCTGGGTCGGTTTCCGGCCCGGCTCGCGCGACGATGCGCCTGTGCTCGGGCCGAGCGCCCTTCCCGGCCTAATGTTCTGCACCGGGCATCACCGCAACGGAATTCTGCTCACCCCGGTCACCGCCGCAGCGATGGCGGCGACAATCCTTGAGCAGAGGCTGGATCCGCGCATTGCCCCGTTCGATATCGGGCGGTTCGCGCGGGTGAGGAGTGCGGCATGAATCGCGAAGAAATCAGGGTAAACGGCACCTTCGAGCCGATTGCGGCGAGCATTGCCGCTTTGCTGGAGGCAAAGGGGCTGCACGAAACCAAAGGTCTGGCGGTGGCGCTCAACGCTTCCGTGGTGCCGCGGGCGTCCTGGGCGCGTACGCGGCTGGTGCCGGGCGACGAGGTCGAGATTGTCCGTGCGGTCGGAGGAGGCTGAGATGAACGCTTTCGAGATCGCGGGCGTCGCGCTCGGCTCGCGCCTGTTCATGGGCAGCAGCGCCTATCCCAACCAGCAGGTGCTGCTCGATGCGCTGGATGCGGCGGAACCTTCGCTGGTCACCGTGGCGATCAGGCGGATCAGCCTCGATGCCTATGGCGGATCACTGCTCGATGCGCTGGGCGGGCGCTATCGGCTGCTGCCGAACACCGCCGGCTGCTCGACCGTGCGCGATGCGGTGCTGACCGCCGAACTCGCGCGCGAGGCGCTGGAGACGGACTGGATCAAGCTTGAAATCATCGGCGACCGGGAGACCCTGTATCCGGATGCCGAATTGCTGATCGAGGCGACAGGCGTGCTGGTGAAGGCCGGTTTCACTGTGCTGCCCTATTGCACTGACGATCCGATTCTCTGCCGCAAGCTGGCGGATCTGGGCGCGGCCGCGGTGATGCCGTTGGGCTCGCCGATCGGCTCCGGGCTCGGGATCGCCAATCCCTACAACATCGAGCGGATCTGCGCGCAGAGTGCGGTGCCGGTGGTGCTCGATGCCGGCATCGGCACCGCGTCGGACGCGACGCTGGCGATGGAACTCGGCTGCGATGCCGTGCTGCTGAATACCGCGATTGCCCGGGCGCATGACCCGGTGCGGATGGCGGCGGCGATGCGGGCAGCGGTCGAGGCCGGATTCGGCGCCCGCGGCGCCGGCCGGATTCCGAAACGGCTGCGGGCCGAAGCCTCGAGCCCGGAACTGGGTCTGATTGGGGCGTGAAGGTCAGGCTGGCGCCGTACCGGCTCTTTCAAGCGCGGGAGCGTGAGTTGCGCCGCCCGCGCGCCCCCTTGGCGCGTTCATTTTGCCCGCGCGCGGAAAGGCCTTTGATATTGCCAAATCATCACCGAACGGATCATAGTCTGTCCAGATAAAGAGAGTTTGGTTACGGGGACAAAGAAATGGGTCAGCATGCGCCCCTGGCAGCAGACGGTTTGCTGCGGACTGGCGAACTGAAAACGATGGCGGTTGATAGCGAAACCGAGATTGAACTCGACGCGATGATGCGCAACGCGACGATGGCGGCGCAGTTTCTGCGGTGCATCGCCAATCCTCACCGGTTGATGGTTCTGTGTCACCTTACCCATGGTGAAGCCTCGGTGGGGCAGCTCGAGCGGGAACTCGGCATCCGCCAGGCGCATCTGTCGCAGCAGCTCGCACGGTTGCGACAGGACGGGCTGGTTACGACCCGTCGCGATTCGCGGACGATCTATTACGCGTTGGGCAGCGATGCGGCGCGCGATGTGGTGGGATTGATCTACCGCCTGTTTTGCACGGCGGGCATGGACAAGGTGGGCGGCTGCGACTGACGCGCGGCATCCAGCAAGCGGACGATCCATATCCCGGCGAACATTGCGATCACGAATGGCCAGAGGGCCAAAGGATCGAGCGCAAGCGCGGTGATGGCCGGTCCGGGGCATAGCCCGGCCATTCCCCAGCCAATCCCGAAAATCGCAGCGCCACCGGCAAGGCGAAGGGTGATTCCGCTGCGCCGCAGCACTGGAAAGCTCCCACCAGTCAATGGCCTGCCACGGCGGCGGCCATATGCGAACCCCGCCGCGGCGACGAGAACGCCGCCGGCCATGACGAAGGCGAGGCTCGGATCCCAATGACCGGCGATGTTGAGGAAGCCGAGGACCTTGGCGGGATCGACCATATCCGAGAGCAGCAGCCCGCCACCAAAGAGCAGGCCGGCGGCAAAAGCGATCAGGGGCCGGCGCATCATACGGCTCCAAGGTCACGGGTGAGGAAAACCACGACCGCCGCGACGGCCATGAAAACGAGTGTCGCGACAATCGAGCGCGGCGAAACGCGGGCCAGACCACAGACGCCGTGGCCTGAGGTGCAGCCGCCGCCGAGCGCGGTGCCGATTCCGACCAGCAGGCCGGCGCCGATCATCACCGGCGGCCCGGCGGCGACATGGATCGCCGGGGCGGCGCCAAACGACCGCGCGAGAAGGCCGGCCAGAAGCAGGCCGGAGATGAAGGCGAGCCGCCAGTCCCGCCCGGAGCGCTGGATCAGGTCTCCGGCGATTCCGGTGATCCCGGCAATGCGGCCGATGCCGAGCCAGAGCATGGCGGCGGCGGCGCCGATCATCAGCCCGCCCGCGAGATCGGGCAGCGGGGTGAAGCCCGTGGGGAAAGGCGCTGGAAGCAGCATGCAGCCGGGTCCTCGCGGTCAGAGCGTGTTGAGCGGAATTTTCAGATAGCGCCGGCCGTTCGGCGCGGGGGCCGGCAGATCACCGCCGCGGATGTTGACCTGCAGAGAGGGCAGAATCAGAACCGGGGCGGCGAGGGTCGCATCCCGCGCCTCGCGCATGGCGACGAATTGCTCCTCGCCGATGCCGGCGTTGATTTGCAGGTTCCCTGCCTTCTGCTCGGCAATCGTGCTTTCCCATCGCGGCTCACGCCCGCCGGGCTGGTAGTCATGCGCAGTGAAGACCCGGGTTTCGCCCGGCAGCGCATAGAGCCGGTGAACCGAGCGATAGAGCGCGTGCGCATCGCCACCGGGGAAATCGCAGCGCGCGGTGCCATAATCGGGCTGGAACAACGTGTCGCCCACAAAGACGGCGTCACCCACATGATAGGACATGCAGGCCGGCGTGTGGCCGGGCGTATAGATCGCCTCGGCCTCGATCATGCCGACCGCGAAGCGTTCGCCATCGCGAAACAGGTGGTTGAACTGGCTTCCGTCAATGGGAAAATCGGGACCGAGATCGAAGATATCGGCGAAATTGGCCTGCACCGGCGCGATATGATCGCCAATCCCGATCATCCCGCCGCCGAGGCTATGCTGGATATAGCGCGCCGCCGAGAAATGATCCGCATGGACGTGGGTTTCGAGAATCCAGTCGATGGTGAGGCCGCGCTCGCGCACGCTCGCGATCAGCGCATCGGCCGAAGTCGTCGACACCCGGCCAGATTTCGGGTCGTAGTCGAGCACAGAATCGATGATCGCGGCGCGAGACGTCGTCGGATCGATCACGATGTAACTGATCGTGCTCGTCGCGGGGTCGAAAAACGGCAGTATTTCGGGGCGCACAGTCATCGCAGCCTCCTCACGGGGTCATATTCTGTGCACCGAATATGAGAGGCCGAACGCTGTGGTCAATAGTGCCGACGGTCAGCCGATCCGCGCGCGCCCTCCCATATAGGGGCGCAGCGCATCCGGGATCGTGATCGACCCATCGGCATTCTGGTAGGTCTCCATCACCGCGATCAGGGCACGGCCGGTAGCAACACCGGAGCCGTTCAATGTGTGAACGAAATCGGGCTTTGCCGGCTTTGGGCCGGTCTGCGCCGGACGGTAGCGGGCGTTCATCCGCCGGGCCTGGAAGGCGCGGCAGTTCGAGCAGGAGGAGATTTCACGATAGGTCCCCTGCCCCGGCATCCAGACCTCGAGATCGTAGGTCTTTGCCGAGGAGAAGCCGGTATCGCCGGCGCAGAGCAGCATGCGGCGATAGGGCAGCCCCAGGCGTTCCAGCACGGTTTCGGCGCAGCGCGTCATCCGCTCGTGCTCGTCGGCGCTGGCCTCCGGCGTGGTGAGGGAGACGAGTTCGACCTTCCAGAACTGGTGCTGGCGCAACATTCCGCGGGTGTCGCGCCCGGCCGAGCCGGCCTCGGAGCGGAAGGACGGGGTCAGCGCCGTCATGCGCAGCGGCAGGCTGGCGGCATCGAGAATCTCGCCGGCGGCGAGGTTGGTCAGCGGCACCTCGGCGGTGGGGATCAGCCAGCGGCCGTCGGTGGTGCTGAAGAGGTCTTCGGCGAATTTGGGAAGTTGCCCGGTGCCGTACATTGTCGCGTCGTTGACGAGGAGCGGCGGCGAGACCTCGGTATAGCCGTGCTCGTTCACATGCAGGTCGAGCATGAACTGGCCGAGGGCGCGTTCGAGCCGGGCGAGATCGCCGCGCAGCACGGTGAAGCGGGCGCCCGCAAGCTTGGCCGCGCCGGCGAAATCCATCAGGCCGAGGGCTTCGCCGAGTTCGAAATGCTGCTTGGCCTCGAAGTCGAACGCGGGCGGTGCGCCGACCCGTTTTTGCTCCACATTGGCCGACTCGTCGGGGCCATCGGGCACGTCGGCATAGAGGATGTTGGGGAGGACAGCGAGCATCTCGTCCAGCTTTCGTGCCGATTCCGCCAGATAGGCGTTGGCGGACTCGATCTTCTGGCGCAACTCAGCGCCTTCCGCCTCGAGCGCTGATGTATCCTCGCCGGCCCGCTTGGCCTGACCAATCGCGCGAGCGAGTTCATTGCGGCGGGTCTCGTAGCCTTGCAGCTTGGTCTGGGCGTCGCGCCGCTGTCGGTCGTACACGAGTATAGCGTGGTCGGCCCCTTCAGCCGGGTAACCGGGGAATTCGACACCGGCAATCCCCCGCCGGCGCATCGCGGCGGCAAAGGCCGCGGCGGCGTCGCGAATGGCTTTCAGATCATGCATTCTCGGTAACCTCGGCTTTTGGCTCGACCATCTTCACCGCAAAGATCGACAGCTCGAACAGGGCGATCAGCGGCAGCGCCAGGCCCGTCATGGTAAAAACGTCGGGCGGGGTCAGGATCGCGGCGACGATGAAGCAGGCGACATAGGCATAGCGACGATATTTCTTCAGCGCCGCCGCGTTGACGATCCCGACCCGTCCGAGCAGTGTCAGCAGCACCGGCAGTTCGAAGCAGATGCCGAAGGCGAAGATCAGCTTCATCACAAGGTTGAGATAGTCGGAGACGCGCGGCAGCACGTTGATCTGGAAATTCGCGTTGTGCGGGTTCGTCTGAAAACTCAGGAAAAACTTCCAGGCATTTGGAAATATGACATAATAAGCCAGTGCGCCGCTGCGAAAAACAGCACCGGCGTGGCGATCAGAAAAGGCAGCAGCGCGCGCTTTTCCGACCGGTAGAGGCCCGGCGCGATGAACAGCCAGATCTGCGTGGCGATCACCGGAAAGGAGATGAAGGCGGCGGCGAAGATCGCGACCTTCACATAGGTGAAGAACGCCTCGTAAAGCGCTGTATAGACGAGTTCCGGCTTCTGCCCGCGTTCCTTGAGGATGTTGACGAGCGGCTGGGCAAGAAAATGGTAGATCGGGCGTGCGTAATAATACGACACCAGGAAGGCGCCGAGAAAGGCAAGGCCTGACCAGAGGAGGCGGCGGCGCAACTCGGCCAGGTGGTCGAGCAGCGGCATTTCCTTGTCGTTGATCGGGTCCGCATCCTGCGGCGCGTCGGTCTCATCGGATGTCATGCGCCGGACCTACCAGAGTCGTGTGCCGGGGGGAATGAAGGCGGGCACCGGGCGGGCGCGCACCGCGTCCGGCGGAACGAAAGCGGGCAATCCGGGCGGCAGATCGTCATCCGCGGTTCCTTCGATCACGGCATCCGCAGCGGAAGGAACTCCATAGCTCTCGCCATCGATCGAATCGAAGCTGCTGCGGATCGTGCCATCGGGGTCGACATGGCGCTCGATCGTGCTGCCGAGATCGAAATTGCGGAGATTGCGCAGGTCGTTGCCGATGTCGGCAAGATCGGCCTCGCGCATCAGCTCCTGCACATGGCCCTGGAACTCGCTGGCAAGGCCGCGCATCTTGCGCAGCGCCGCGGTTGCCGTGCGGATCGCCACCGGCAGGTCTTTCGGTCCGATGACGACAAGCGCCACCATCAATATCACGCCAATCTCTGGCCAGGAAAATCCGAGCATATCCGTCCGCTTAAACCGGCTTCTCTGCTAGCAGCCCTGCGGCCGAGGTCAAGGATCGGCCGGGGCCGGGCCGGCCGGTTCGACCAGAAGATCGCTGCGCTTGGGCAGGTCGCGCAGCGATTTGAGACCGAACTGCACCAGGAACTGCGGCGTCGTCGCCCAGAGCGCCGGGCGGCCGGGCGCCTCGCGATGGCCGGCCGGAGTGACCAGATCGGCCTCCAGCAACGCATCCAGCGCCGATTGCGAGAGGCTGACACCGCGGATTTCCTCGATCTCGGCGCGGGTAACCGGCTGATGATAGGCGATGACGGCGAGCGTCTCCATCGCCGCGCGCGCCAGGCGGCGGGGGATTTCCACCACCCGGCGCAGCGCCGGCGCGAGATCCGGCGCAGTGCGGAACATCATTCCCTGCCCCGCCTCGACGAGTTCGATCCCGCCGCCCTCGTGGCGGGCGCGCAGGGCCGCCAGCACGGAGTCGAGATCCTCGCCCTCGGGCAGCAGGGTGGCGAGGGTGCGCATCGGCACCGGCTCCCGGCTGGCGAAGATCACCGCCTCGATCAGCCGTTCGGCGTGTGGGCGGGAACTGGGCGGGGCGGTATCATTCATGGTCGGGTTCGGGCTCCGGGCCGGGGCGGATCTGGATGGGGCCGAAAGGCTGCTCCTGTCGGAGTGCCAGTTGGCCGTCGCGGGCGAGTTCGAGCCCGGCGAGCAGCGTGCTGGAGAGAGCAGCGCGGCGGGCAAGTGGCGGTTCGGACGAATCGGGCAGTTCGGGCGGCAGGAAGCCGGCGAGATCGGTCCAGTCCCGCGTGGCGCCGAGCAGCCGGGTCAGACGTTCCAGCGCCTGCTGTACCGACCAGAAATTCATCGGCTTCGGCCGGTATTGCCGCTTCGCGCCGGACCGGCGGCGGGCGGCGAGATAGGCCGTCAGCAGCGAAGTGAGATCGACGCGCAGCCGTGAACGGTCGATCTCGGTGAAATCCTCCGGCGCGCCACGGGGGAAGACGTCCTGTCCGAGTTGCGGCCGTGCCCCCAGCCAGGCGGCGCCCTCGCGGATGGCCTCAAGCGCCTGAAGCCGCGCGGCCAGCACGTCGGCGGCGATCTCGCCCTCCTCGGCGGCGGTCTCGTCCTCGGGCAACAGCAGGCGGGATTTCAGCCAGGCGAGCCAGGCGGCCATGACCAGCCAGTCCGCCGCGAGTTCGAGCCGCACCCGGCGCGCGCCCTCGACGATCGCGAGATATTGCTCGACGAGGGCGAGAATCGACACATTGGCGAGATCGACCTTCTGGCCGCGGGCGAGTTCCAGCAGCAGGTCGAGCGGCCCCTCGAACCCCTCGAAGCGGACGATGAAGGCCTCGACGGGTTCGGGGGATGGCGCGGCGTCAGAATCCGGCATTGACGCCAGCAAGATGAAGGAACCAGGCGGCGACGCGCGGCACCCAGAGGCTGAGCGCGTCCGATACCGGGTTGAAGCGGATGCCGAACTGGCCGAGCAGCGCGGGCAGGATGAAGATCACCGACAGGATGAGCAGGATGCCGAGCTGCTCGACGCGGGCAAGCATCCGGGCGGCGGGCAGCGGCAGCAGGCCGACGGCGATCCGCCCGCCGTCGAAGGGCGGCAGCGGCAGCAGGTTGAACAGGCCGAGCACGATGTTGAAGAGCAGAAAATAGAGCAGGAAATCGCCAAGCATCGGCACATTGCCGAAGGCGGCGATGGCGAAGGACGCGGCAAGCGCAAGGACAAAATTCGAAAGCGGGCCGGCGGCGGCGACGATCGCCATGCCACGCCGCGGATCGCGGAAGCCGGACGGGTCCACTGGCACCGGCTTTGCCCAGCCGAACATGAAATCGATCCTGCCGATGGTCAGGAGCTGGCTGGCGATGAGAAACAGCGGCAGGATCACCGTGCCGAACCGGTCGACATGGCGCAGCGGATTGAACGAAAGCCGCCCGGCGCGCTGGGCCGTTCGGTCACCGAGGGCGAGCGCGGCGTAACCATGCGCGAGTTCATGCAGCACGATCGCCGGGATCGCCGCAAGCACACTGATCGCCACTGAAAGGATGGGGTTATGGGTCATGGCGCCGGCGTCGGTTTGAGGCGGAGGATCAGCGCCTTGTCGAGATCGGGCACGGCTTCGAGCACCGCGCGGTTGGCGGCAGGCTCGCCCGGGCAATAGAGGGCGAGGTCGCAGCCGGCGGCAAGGGCGCGCAGGGCACGCGAGACCGGCGTGCCGTCAAGCGCGCCCATCGCAAGATCGTCGCTGACCAGAATCCCACGGAAGCCGATCCGCCCGCGAATCACCTCCTCGATGATCCTGCGGGAGAAGGTCGCCGGAGTCGCGGGGTCGAGCGCCTCGTAGAGGATATGGGCGGTCATGCCCCAGGGCAGGTCGCGATTCGCGGCGAAGGGCGCGAAGTCGGCATCGAGTGCCGTGGCGGTGACACGCGGCAGGCTATGATGGCTGTCGAGCCCGGCGCGGCCGTGACCCGGCATGTGCTTCATCACCGGCACGACGCCCTGGAACATCAGCCCCCAGGCGATATCCGCCCCCAGCGCGCCGACCACGGCGGGGTCGGCGGCGATCGCGCGGTCACCGATCACATCGTGCGCGCCGGGGACCGGGACATCGAGCACCGGCGCGGCGACCACGTCGAACCCGCGTCGCGGGCCATCGCGCCGATCGCGGCGCCGTGCGCGCGGGCGGCGTTGCGGGCGGCGTCGGGGTCGGTCGCGAACAGCGCGCCGAGCTGGGCGGCTGGCGGAAGCTCGGGCCAGTGCGGCGCGCGCAGCCGGGCCACACGGCCGCCTTCCTGGTCGACCATCAGCACCGCCTCCGCGGGGAGTGCCTCGCGCAGGGCGGCCACGAGATCGCGCAGCTGGGCGGGATCGGCGATGTTGCGGCCGAACAGGATCACGCCCGCCGGCGGATGTTCGGCGAACAGCGCGCGTTCCTCCGGCGCAAGGGTAGTGCCGGCGATGCCGAGTATGGCGGCCTTCATGGTCGGTGTCTCACTTCGGCGGAACGTAGCAGGCGACGTGACGGGCTTTCAGCCGGTCGCAAAAGGTGGTGGCGGCGGTGGCGGTGGCAAAGCCGCCGAGGCGCAGCCGGTAGAAGTCCTCCCGTTCACCGTGCCCGGCACGACGAGGGGGGTGCGGCCCGCCAATAGATCGGGCACGCGGGCGAGCAGGATCTGCCAGGCTTCGTCGGCCTTCGCCATCGAGACGAGGGCGCCGAGCTGGATGTCGTGCGGGCCGGCGCTGGCGGCCTGTTTCGGCGGGATGATCGCCGGCATCGCCTTGCCGATCTGCGGGTTGGGCGCGGCGGTTCCCGCTGCCGGCGGCGCGGCGGCCGGTGTCGCCGGCGCTGCCGCGCCGGATGCAGACGCACCAGATGCCGGGGCCGCCGATGACGGCGGCGGTGGCGGCAGGGGGGCCGAAAGGCCCGCGCCGGGCGGCCGGCTCTGCGAGGCCGCGGCGGCCGTCGACGCGGGGTGCGGAGCGGGCTTCGGCTGTGACGAATTCGCCTCGGCGGCGAGCTTCGAGAAATCCGGCTGTGGTGTCGGCGGCGCGAGCTGAGGTGGCCTGAAGCGGTCGTACCGGACATGATCTGCTCGTTCGCCCCCGGAACCTGCAGGCCGCCGGGATTGGCCGGAGCGGTCCGCATCGGTCCCGGCGGCGGCTTGATCACCGGCGGCGGGCCAAGGCGCGGATGCACGCCGCCCCAGATCAGCGCGACGAGGACGATCGCCCCGGCGAAGCCGCCAGCGATGAGCGCGATACGGCGCATTTCCGGATCGAACCCGCGCGTGGGCGGACGCCGCACCGCATAGGGCGGAATGTCGATCTCGTCATCGTAATCCTGTCGGTCCATCGTCTCTCCGGGCAGCCGGCGCCGCTCAGCGCATCTCCTCAACCGGGGCAACACCCATCACCGCAAGGCCGGAGCGGATGACCATCGCGGTCGCCGCGACCAGGGCGAGCCGCGCCCGGCTGGCCTCGATGGCATCGGCCTGGATGAAGCGGAGCGTGGCATCGGCGCGGCCAGCGTTCCACAGGGCATGGAAGTCGCCAGCCAGATCATACAGGAAAAATCCGATTCGGTGCGGCTCGCGCGCTTGCGCGGCCGATTCAACGAGGCGCGGCCAGGCGGCCAGGCGGCGCACCAGCGTCAGCTCCTCGGGCGCGGTCAGGCCGGCGAGCGCGGCCTCCGCGAGGGCGGCATCGGCGGTATCGCCGAGTTCGGGCAGCTCCGCTGCGGCGCGCAGCACCGAGCGGCAACGCGCATGGGCATATTGCACGTAGAAAACCGGATTTTCCCGCGTTTGCGCCACCGCGGCATCAAGGTCGAACTCCATCTGCGCGTCGGACTTGCGCATCAGCATGATGAAGCGGACGACATCGGACCCCACGGCATCGATCAGGTCGCGCAGCTCGATATAGGTGCCGGCGCGTTTCGACATGCGCATCGGCGTTCCGTCCTTCATCACGCGGACGATCTGGCAGAGCACGATGTCGAGCGAGGCGTCGCGCCCGGCGGCGAGCGCCTTCACCGCCGCCTGCATCCGCTTGACGTAGCCGCCGTGATCCGCACCCCAGACATCGATCATGGTGTCGAAGCCGCGGGCCATCTTGTCGGCGTGGTTGGCGATGTCGTTGAAGAAATAGGTGTTCGAACCGTCCGACTTGCGGACCGGGCGGTCGACATCGTCGCCAAAGCCGGTGGCGCGGAACAGTGTCTGCTCGCGCGGTTCCCAGTCCTCCGGCGTCTTGCCCTTGGGCGGTTCCAGCACGCCCTCGTAAAGCAGGTCCTGCCCGCGCAGGATCGCCTCGGCGCGCTCGACTCCGCCTGCGGCGATCAGTGCCGCCTCGCTGGTGAACACGTCCTGGCGGACGTTGAGGGCGGCGAGATCGTCGCGGATCAGCGCCATCATCGCCTCGATCGCGTGGCGGCGGACCATGTCGAGCCAGGCCCCGGCGGGCGCGATGGACAGGCCCGGGCCGGCGAGCGCGTCGCCATGGGCCGCCACCAGCGCCTCCGCCACCGGAATCAGGTAATCGCCCGGATATTGCAGGCCGGTCGGCGTCGCCGCGGCGAAATCCTCTTCGGTGAGCTGGGTGCCGAGCGCCTGCAAATAGCGCCAGTAGACCGACCAGGCGAGTGCGGTAACCTGCGCGCCGGCATCGTTGATGTAGTATTCGCGGGTGACGTCATACCCGGCCTTGGCTAGCAGCGAGGCCAGCGCATCGCCCACAACGGCGCCGCGGCAATGGCCGACGGTGAGCGGGCCGGTCGGGTTGGCGGAGACGTATTCGACATTGACACGGCGCCCCTGCCCCATAGCGCTCGCGCCGAAGGCTTCGCCGGCGCGCAGGATGGCGGCGATTTCGGCGTGCCAGACCGGATCCGCCAGGGTGAGGTTGACGAAGCCGGGCCCCGCTGGCTCGGCCTTCGCGATGTCCGGCAGCGCCGCCAGCGCTGCGGCGAGGGCGGTGGCGATCTCGCGCGGTGCGCGGCCAAGCGGCTTGGCGGCGATCAGCGCGGCATTGGTCGCCATGTCG
Organism: Acidocella sp. C78; assembly: GCF_907164655.1. Taxonomy (NCBI): domain Bacteria; kingdom Pseudomonadati; phylum Pseudomonadota; class Alphaproteobacteria; order Acetobacterales; family Acidocellaceae; genus Acidocella; species Acidocella sp. C78. The sequence goes on along the minus strand of NZ_CAJQZK010000001.1, from coordinate 371,978 downwards.
CCATGCGCGGCTTCCCGCGTCGGCGAGACCTCGATCCGCGCCTGAACCTCCGCATCGAGAGCCGGAAACAGGCGCGCCATTTCGGCCAGGACCAGCCGGCGCAGGGCGATGAAGATGTTGTGGGACATGCGGAAACCTCAGGCGGGAGAATGGGGGTCGGTCAGGCGGCGATGCTCGTCGAGCGCGGCGCGGTCGGTCATGCCGGCGATATAGTCGCGCACCGCCTCGGCCGCCGTCATGCTGCGCGGCGCGCCGGCGGCGCTGCGCCAGTCCTCCGGCAGCAGGTCCGGCCGGGCGAGCAGCAGGCGGGCCATGTCGCGCACCACGAGCTCGACCTTGTGGGTCATGCGGTTGACGCGCCATTGGCGATACATGCGTGCGTAAAGGAAGCGGCGGATTTCGGCATTCTCCGCGGCAAGCTCGGGGGCGAAGCCGATCACCGGTTCGGGACAGGCGCGCACCGCCTCGGAATCGGCGGGCGCGAGGGCGGCCAGCCGCCGGCGGCTCTCGGCCAGCGCGCCGCTGACCAGCACGCCGATCATCTGCCGCACGGCATGGGCGCGGATACGCACCGGATCGGCCGTCAACGCGCGCGCCTCGTTCAGCGTGGCGCCGATGATCGGCACGGCGGCGAGATCGTCAGGCGTGAACAGGCCGGCGCGCAGCCCATCGTCAATGTCATGAGCATGATAGGCGATGTCGTCGGCCAGGGCCGCGACCTGCGCCTCGGCCGAGGCCTGGCGGGCGAGATCGAGCGGATAGGCGGCATCGAAGGCGGCGATGTACGCAGGGGGCGCGGTCAGCGGGCCGTTATGCTTGGCCAGCCCCTCCAGCGATTCCCAGGTGAGGTTCAGCCCGTCGAACCCGGCATAGCGGCGCTCCAGCAGCGTCACGGTGCGCAGGCTCTGGGCGTTATGGTCGAAGCCGCCATGCTCGCCGAGCGCGTCGTTCAACCCGGCCTCGCCGGCATGGCCGAAGGGCGGGTGGCCGAGATCGTGCGCGAGGGCGAGGGTTTCGGTCAGGTCCTCGTCGAGCCCCAGGCCGCGGGCGATGCTGCGGGCAATCTGCGCCACCTCAAGGCTGTGGGTCAGGCGGGTGCGGTAGAAATCGCCCTCATGGATCACGAAGACCTGGGTCTTGTATTGCAGCGTGCGGAAGGCGGCCGAGTGCAGCACGCGGTCGCGGTCGCGTGCGAAGGGGGAGCGGGTCGCGCTTTCGGGCTCTGGATGCTGGCGGCCGCGCGAGGCCCCGGCGCGGGCGGCATAGGGGGCGAGTGACATGGCCCCGGCTTACTAGGAGAGCGCAGGCTTGTCCAAGCGACGCTGGCGATCCGGCGGGTGAGCGACTATATTCCGCGTCATGAGCGAGACAGTGAACCGGTTCCGGATCAGTGAGGCGGCGGCGGCACGGATCGCCGCCATCGTCGCGGTGGAAAACCCCGATTCGGCCCTGCGGGTGGAAGTTCTGGCGGGCGGCTGCAACGGGTTTCAATACAAGTTCGACCTCACCCGCGAGGTGGCGCCCGATGATGTGGTATTCGAGCACGGCGGCGCGAAGGTGGTCGTCGATCCCGCGAGCCTTGAACTGCTCGATGGCGCCGAGCTGGATTTCAAGGACACGCTGATGGGGGCCTATTTCGCCGTGGGCAACCCGAACGCGACCTCGTCCTGCGGCTGCGGTTCGTCCTTCTCGGTCGACTGAGCGCAGCGTGCGGATCGCGACCTGGAACGTCAACTCGGCGCGTGTGCGGGCCGGGCTGATTGCGGATTTTCTCAAGCGCGAACAGCCGGATTTGCTGTTGCTACAGGAAATCAAGTGCGAGGCGGCGCAGTTTCCGGCCGCGGCCTTCGAGGCGGAGGGATACCGCGCCGAGATCGTCGGGCAGAAGGCGTATAACGGTGTCGCGGTGCTTTCGCGCGCGCCGGTGAAGGTGACGCATCGTCGCCTTCCCGGCGAGGAGGAAGACGCGGCGGCGCGCTTCATCGAGGTCGAGGCCGGCGGCCTGCTGGTCGGCAATCTCTATTTGCCCAATGGCAATTCCGGCGGCGACGACGGCTTCGCCGCCAAGCTCGACTGGATGGAGAAATTGCGCCTGCATGCCGCCTCGCTGCTTGAGCATGATCGCGATTTCATCCTCGCCGGCGATTACAATGTCGGCCCCACCGATGCGGATCTGGCGAAAGGCGCGCTGGCGGCGGATGACGCGTTGGTGCGGCCGGAAAGCCGGGCGGCATTCCGCGGGCTGATCTGGCTCGGCCTGACCGATGCGCTGCGAGCGCTGCATCCGGGTGAGACGCTTTATACGTTCTGGGACTATCAGGCCGGCGCATGGCAGCGCGACAGAGGGCTGCGGATCGATCACGCATTGCTCTCGCCGCGCGTAGCGGAACGGCTTGAGACGGTGCGGGTGGCGCGCGAGGAGCGGGACAAGCCGCAACCCTCTGACCATGTGCCGGTCATCGTGACGCTCCGTGACCCGTCCTGAGCGGCGAAGGCGCTCGCGGGCGGCGAGGCGGAGCGCGCATGTGCCGGGCGGGTTTCCTTCATCCGGCAAGCTGAACGTCTTCTGGCCATCCTGCCAAACGCAACTCGAAGATCTTCGCGTTTTCAGGCAATGTCCTAGATCACATTTGGTTGATGTTAGAATTCGATTTGATTAACAAAAAATTTATTTTTTTATTACATCAGATATTCCTTTACAAATTTTATTTATTTTGACTGACTTGTCATCATTTTCGTTGACAATCTGAAACGTTGCTAACGCCTCTGGCCGCGCCCATTGATTTTCCCGGGAGGAGAATCATGAACCGCGACATGAACGACGCCGTTTCGGGACATCCTGGCTATCCCCTACCGTGTTCCATGAACATTGGTGGCTCGATGCGGCTTCCGGTGGAGCGTTTGGTGAGGTCAGGGTGGAATCCGGAGGGCGTCTTGCGGGACGCTTGCCCTTTATCGTCCAGCGGCGGGCACGCAGCTTCGATGTGGTGCGCATCCCCGATCTCACCCACTGCCTGGGGCCGGCGATCGCGGCCGAGTTCGATCCGCCGGGCGCCGTCAAATCGACCAAGGGAATCGAGATTTGCAGCCAGTTGATCGCTCAACTTCCCAAGGCGGCTCATGTCTGGTTCAGGCTTCATCCGGAAACCGCAAATACGCTGGCGTTCGACAAGGCGGGGTTTTTAAGCACTGTACAATGGTCGGTCGAGATTGCGCCGCACCCGGAAGAGCATTTGTGGAAGCGGATGCGCGACAAGACGCGCAACGCCATTCGCCGTGCAGGCGACGGCCTGACCGTGACGACGTGGGACGAGCCCGCGCATTTCCTTGATTTCTACAAGGATTGCCTGCGCCGGAGCGACCGCAGGAACCATTATGACGACGCGACGCTGGCCTCCCTGGTTGGAGAGATTCTGCGGCGCCGACGCGGGCGGGTGCTGGCGGCAATCAGGCCCGACAATACGCCGGAGGCCGCAATCCTCACGGCATGGTGCGAGCGGCGCGAGTTCTACTTCATGTCGGCACGGGACCCGTCAGCCCATTTCGGCGCCATCAACCTGCTGATCTGGTCGGCCATTCAGAATGCGGCGGCCGCGAATCGTATTTTCGACATGGACAATATCCACGTCGTGGATGGCGCGCTGCCCAACCTTCTGATGCTGAGCGGATTTGGCGGGACTGTCGTGCCTCGCTACTGCGTCTCGCGCAGTTCGGCGGTGTTGAACGCGTTGCTGGGCGTGCGCCGCGCTCTCGGCCGGTAGAACCGCTTCCAGCGGGATCGGGCGTGGATATGTCCGTCTCAGCGGAGGCTGCGGGCAACGGCCTCGGCGGCGCGGATACCATCGACCCCTGCCGAGAGGATGCCGCCAGCATAGCCCGCCCCCTCGCCGGCGGGAAACAGGCCGTGCGTGTTCAGGCTTTGGCCATCCGCCCCGCGGGTGATGCGGATGGGCGCCGAGGTGCGGGTTTCAACACCGGTCAGCACCGCATCCTCACGGTCGAAGCCCGGGATCTTGCGCCCGAAGGCCGGCAACGCCTCACGGATCGCCTCAATCGCGTAATCGGGAAGGAGTGTCGCGAGATCGGTGAGGGTGACGCCGGGGCGGTAGGACGGGATCACGGCGCCGAAATCCGTCGAGGCACGGCCGGCGAGAAAATCGCCAACCAGTTGCCCGGGCGCGTGATAGGTCGAGCCGCCTGCCACATAGGCCGCCTCTTCGAGGCGGCGCTGCAACTCGACGCCGGCCAGAACATCCCCCGGAAAATCCTCCGGCGAAATGCCAACCACGATCCCGGCATTGGCGTTGCGCTCGTTGCGCGAATACTGGCTCATGCCATTGGTGACGACCCGACCCGGCTCGGACGTCGCGGCGACGACGGTGCCGCCGGGGCACATGCAGAAACTGTAGGCGCTGCGGCCGTTTTTCGCGTGATGCACCAGCTTGTAATCGGCCGCGCCGAGCAGCTTGTGGCCGGCATGATCGCCATAGCGGGCGCGGTCGATCAATGATTGCGGATGCTCGATGCGAAAACCGATGGCGAAGGGCTTCTTGTCGAGATGCACGCCGCGGTCGCGCAGCATGGCGAAGGTATCGCGCGAGGAATGGCCAATGGCGAGAATGACGTGGTCGGTCTCGATCGTCTCGCCGGACTCGAGCATCACGCCACGGACCTGCCGGGCGTCGCCGATGGTGTCGATGACAAGATCGGTCACCTTGGCGTCGAAACGGTATTCGCCGCCGAGGCGCTCGATCGTCGCACGCATGGTCTCGACCATGCCGACGAGGCGGAACGTGCCGATATGCGGATGCGCGACGTAGAGGATCTCCTCCGGCGCGCCGGCGGCGACGAATTCGGTCAGCACCTTGCGGCCGAGATGGTTGGGATCGCTGATCTGGCTGTAGAGCTTGCCGTCGGAGAACGTCCCTGCCCCGCCCTCGCCGAACTGGACGTTGGATTCGGGCGTCAGCACGCCGCGCCGCCAGAGCGCCCAGGTATCTTTCGTGCGCTCGCGCACCACCTTGCCACGTTCGAGGATCAGCGGGCGCAGGCCGGCCTGGGCGAGGATGAGGGCGGCGAAGATACCGCAGGGGCCGGTGCCGACCACGATGGGCCGGCGCGGCGGCAGCGAAGATTTCGGAAACAGGTAGCTCATGTCAGGCGTCGGGCCGACATGGCGACTCGCCGCGTGGCGAGCGAGAAGCCCCGCCTCGTCCACGGCTTCGACATCGATCGTGTAGGTAAGGACGATCGCGGCCTTGCGGCGAGCATCCACGGCGCGGCGGAAGACGGTGAAGCCGCGCAGCGCGCCCTCGCCGATGCCAAGGCGCGCGAGCACCGCATCGCGCAGGGCGTCGGGGGCGTGGTCGAGCGGCAGGCGGATTTCGGTCAGGCGGATCATGACGGCGCTCTCATACTCCGATCGGCGCTCGCTTGCCATGCGATCCGCGATTGGCCACAAGGCGCGCATGGCCCCTCCCCTGCTCAACCTGCAAGACGTAAGGCTTTCGCTCGGCGGCGCGCCGCTGCTCGATGGAGCGGAGATCGGCATTGCCGCGGGCGAGCGGATCTGCCTGGTCGGGCGCAACGGATCGGGCAAGTCAACTCTGCTGAAGATCGCGGCGGGTCTGGCCGAGGCCGATTCCGGCACGCGATTCCTGCAGCCCGGCGCCACCTTGCGCTACCTGCCGCAGGAGCCGGACCTCACCCGCTTCCCGACCGTGCTCGATTACGTGTTCGACGGGCTCGATCCGGAAGTGGACGGGCACCGGGCGCGCGCCTGCCTCGATCGGCTCGGGCTGACCGGCGCCGAGAGCACCGACCGCCTCTCCGGCGGCGAGGCGCGGCGCGCGGCGCTGGCCAAGGTGCTGGCGCCGGAACCGGACGTGCTGCTGCTCGACGAGCCGACCAACCACCTCGACCTGCCGGCGATCGAATGGCTGGAGGCAGAATTGAAGGCCTCGCGCGCCGGCATCGTGCTGATCAGCCATGACCGGCGGCTGCTGGAAACGGTAACGCGCAGCATCGTCTGGCTGGATCGCGGCCGGACCAGCCGCATCGATCGCGGGTTCGCGCATTTCGAGGCCTGGCGCGACGAGGTGTTCGAACAGGAAGAGCGCGACGCGCAGAAGCTCTCCCGCGCCATCGCGCGCGAGGAAGACTGGATGCGCTACGGCGTGACGGCGCGGCGAAAGCGCAATGTCCGCCGCGTTGCCGAACTCGCGGCCCTGCGCACGCGCAAGCGCGAGGAGCGGCGCGAGGCGCGGGAGATGAACGTGACGACGAGCGCCGCCGCACTCTCCGGCAAGATCATCGTCGATGCCGAGCACGTCTCGAAATCCTTCGGCGAACGCAGCGTGATCCACGACCTGACGCTGCGGGTGCTGCGGGGCGACCGGCTCGGCATCGTCGGGCCGAACGGCGCGGGCAAGACCACGCTGCTGCGGCTGCTCACCGGCCAGATCGAACCGGACTCGGGCACGATCACCCAGGGCACCAACCTCGCCGTGGCGACGCTCGACCAACAGCGCGCCGCCCTCGACCCGGCCTGCACCCTGGCCGACACGCTGACCGGCGGAGGAAGCGACATGGTCGAGGTCGGCGGGCAATTCCGCCATGTCGTCGGCTACATGAAGGATTTCCTGTTCCGCCCTGAGCAGGCACGCACGCCGGTCGGCACGCTGTCGGGCGGCGAGCGCGGCCGGCTGCTGCTGGCCCGCGCGATGGCGCGCCCCTCGAACCTGTTGATCCTCGACGAGCCGACCAACGATCTCGACCTCGAAACGCTCGACATCCTGCAGGACATGCTATCGGACTATAATGGAACGGTGCTGCTGGTCAGCCACGACCGCGACTTCCTCGACCGAATCGCGACATCGACGCTCGCGGCGGAAGGCGACGGGCGCTGGATCGAGTATGCGGGCGGCTATGCGGACATGCTGGCCCAGCGCGGCACACGCGAGGTCCGCGAGGCAGGACCGCGCAAGCCGGCTGCAACGCCGCCGAAACCGAAGGCTGCCGCTTCGGGATTCTCCTTTCGCGACCGTCACCGGCTGAAGGAACTCGAAGGCGAGATGGAAACGCTTCAGGCCGGCATCGCCCGGCACGAGGCACGCCTCGCCGACCCCGATTTCTTCACCCGCGATCCAAACGGATTCCGCAAGGTCAGCGAAACGGTGGGCGGATTGCAGGCGAGGCTCGCCGCGCTCGAGGCGGAATGGCTCGACCTCGAACTCAGGCGCGAGGCTGCTGATGAGGCGAAAACCTCATCGTGATGCTGCGCGCAATCACCAGCACGATGATAAGGACAACCAGCGTGAGAATGTCTTCAGCCGAGAATTTCTGGCCATAGAGCTTGATCAGCACCTCGCGAAGCGAAAACACGATTGTCACGTCAAGCAGCGTCGAGAGTCTGATTCGCCGGGTTCGGGCATAATCCATGAAGGTGTTGAACAGCTCGATAAGGATGACAACGTCGAGAATCTGTTCGACCAGCACGCGAAGGGTGAACGTATCCATCGTTTCCGCCCGGAAATCGGGCACAAGATGGATCGTGCTAGCAACCGCCTCGAGAAAAGCGAAAGCGAGGGCGACGAGCATCAGCGGTATCACGCCGAGGATAACGGCATCCACCGCGATGTCGTAGCCGCGGAAGACGAGGCCGCGCCAGCGCCCGCGCGGCCTTTCTGTTCCGTCAGATGCCACGGGCCGCCAACGCCCCGACGAGTTCGTCAATCGCCTCGCCAGCCTCGGGAATCACCCGGCCCATCGTCAGGAAACCATGAATCTGCCCCGGAAAACGCCGCAGCGTGACCGGAACGCCGACCTCCGCAAGCCGCCGTGCATAGGCCTCGCCCTCATCGCGCAGCGGGTCGAACCCGGCGGTGATCACGAGCGCCGGCGGCAGGCCGTCATGCCGTGCGGCGCGCATCGGCGAAGCCCGCCAGTCCGCCTTGTCCGCCTCCGAGCGCAGGTAATGGGCGCGAAAATACGTCATCATCGCCCTCGTCAGCATGTAGTTCTCGCCGAAGACCTCGTGGCTTTCGGTCGAGCCGAGCATGTCGGTCGAAGGGTAGACCAGCGCCTGAAGCGCGATGGCAGGGCCGGCATTGTCGCGCGAATCGATCGCGACGACGGCGGCGAGGTTACCGCCCGCGCTGTCACCACCGACGGCGAGGCGCTTCGCGTCGACGCCCAGTTCACCGGCATGCTTGGCGACCCAGATGGTGGCGTCGATCGCATCCTCGACAGCGGCAGGGAATTTGTGTTCAGGGCCGAGCCGGTAATCGACGGAAATGACCACCGCGCGGCTACGCTGCGCGATCTGCCGGCAGACGACGTCATGGGTATCGCGATCGCCGATCACCCAGCCGCCGCCATGGAAATACACGAGGCAGCCGCGCGCCGCGGTGTCGTCCCCATCGCGATAGAGGCGGAGCGGAATGGCGCCGTTGCGGCCCTGAGCATCGAGATCGCGCACCTGCGTGATCGCCGGCGGCTCGGGCGAAAGGGCGCCGCGCGCCAGCAGATAGCCGATCCGCGCTTCGGCCGGGCTGAGCTGGTCGGCCGGCGGGCGGCCCGCGGCACGGATGAGTTCGAGCGCCATAGTGGCGCTGCTGTCGAGTTCTGCCATTGACGGTGTCTCCCCTTGTTGTTCAGCCATCGACGAGATGGCCATCGCGCAGCATCACCACGCGATCCATGCGGGCGGCAAGATCGGGATTATGGGTGGCGATCAGCGCCGCGATGTTTTCCTTGCGGACCACCCGCAGCAATTCGGCAAAGACGAGATCGGCGGTGGCAACATCGAGATTGCCGGTCGGCTCGTCGGCAAGCAGGAGTTTCGGTGCGTTCGCCATGGCGCGCGCGATCGCGACGCGCTGGCGCTCGCCGCCCGAGAGCTTGCCGGGCAGATGGTTCGCGCGCGCGGCAAGGCCGAACGCATCGAGCAGATGGGCGGCCCGGACCTCGGCGTCCTTGCGGGAGCGCCCCGCGATGAGCTGCGGCAGCGCGGCGTTTTCGAGCGCCGTGAATTCGGCGAGAAGATGATGCGCCTGATAGACGAAGCCGATTTCGTTGCGGCGCAGCGTGGTCTTTTCGGAATCCGAAAGGCGCGCGGTATCGATCCCGCCGATGCGGATGGTGCCGGCATCCGGCTTTTCGAGAAGCCCCGCGAGGTGCAGCAGCGTGGACTTGCCGGAACCCGAAGGCGCCACCAGCGCGACGATCTCGCCGCTGCGCAGCGAAAGATCGGCGCCGCGCAGGATGTGAAGATTTTCGCCCTCGCTGTGAAAGGTGCGGACGACGCCATCGAGTTTCAGAACCTCACTCATGGCGCAGAGCCTCCACCGGATCGGTTCGCGCCGCCCGCCAGCTCGGATAGAGTGTGGCGACGAAGGACAGGCCAATGGCGATCACCACGACCTCGACCACCTGGCTCCAGACCAGCTTCGCCGGCAGGGATTCAAGATAATAGACGGTTGGGTTGAAGAGCTGCGTGCCGGTCAGCCCCTGCACGAACTGGCGGATCTGCTCGATATGCGCACAGAAGACAACGCCGAGCCCGAAGCCGGCGATTGTGCCGATCACGCCGACCGAAGCGCCGACCATGAAGAAGATCCGCATGATCGAGCCGGAGGTCGCCCCCATCGTGCGCAGGATGGCGATATCGGCAGTCTTGTCCTTCACCATCATGATCATCGAGGACACGACGTTGAACACGGCAACGATGATGATCAGCGTAAGGATCAGGAACATCACGTTGCGTTCGACATTGACCGCCGCGAAGAAGGCGTTGTTGCTGTTCTGCCAGTCCACCACGTTGACCGGCGCGCTGCCCATCGCCGTGGGGATGGCGGCCTTGATCGGGGCGGTGTTGTCGGGATTCTTCACGAAAAGCTGGATCTGCGTCGCGGCGTCTTTCGCGCGGAAGAGCGTCTGCGCCGAGGCGAGAGGCAGGAAGACGAAGCTGGAATCGTATTGCGCCATGCCGGTGCGGAAGATCGCGCTCACATGAAAGCTCTGGATGCGCGGGATGGTGCCGATGATGGTGGCGTCGCCCTGCGGCAGCACGAGGGTGATGGTGCCACCGAGCGAAATGCCGAGCTGGCTGGCGACGCCGGCACCGATTGCGATGTTGCCGCCGGTGAAATCCTTCAGCGAGCCGGCGACGATGTGCCGTGAGACGGTCCGCAGCTTCGCCAGCCCGTCCGGCTGGATGCCGCGCGCCACCCCGCCGATCGCGCCGCCATGCGGCCCGGTCATCAGCACCTCGCCCTGCACGATCGGGATGGCGCTGATCACGCCGGGGATCTTTTCGAGCCTCTGCGCCGCCGCGTCGTATTGCGAAATGTTGTGCCCGGCGCCGTAGACGCCGATATCGCCGTTCAGGCCGAGGATCTGCGCCAGCAATTCCTGGCGGAATCCGTTCATCACGCTCATCACGATGATCAGCGTCGCCACCCCGAGCGCGATGCCGACGAGCGAGAAGATCGCGATGATCGAGACGAACCGCTCGCCCTTGCGAGCGCGTAGATAACGGAAAGCGACCCGGCGCTCGAAGGCGGAAAACATCAGAGGCGCACTTTCGCGAGCGCCGCCTCGATATCGAGTTCGGCGCGCTCGCCGGTACGCCGGTGCTTGAGCTCGACCTGGCTCTTCGCCGCGCCGCGCGGGCCGACAATGATCTGCCAGGGATGGCCCATCAGGTCGGCATCGGCGAATTTCTCGCCGGCCCTGGCATCGCGGTCGTCATAGAGCGCATCGCGACCCAGCGCATCGTAGATCTGCTCGCAAAGCGCGTCGGTCACCTGGTCCCCCTGGCGGAGATTGAGGATCGAGGCGCGGAAGGGCGCGATTGCGTCGGGCCAGATGATGCCCGCCTCGTCATGGCTCGCCTCGATGATCGCACCGGTCAGGCGCGAGACGCCGATGCCATAGCTGCCCATTTCGGGATGCACGCGCGCGCCGTCCGGCCCGACCACGGCGAAATTCATCGCCTGGCTGTATTTGGTGCCGAAATAGAAAATCTGGCCAACCTCGATCCCCCTGCCCTCGCGGCGCTGATCCTCGGGCACTTTCGCCCAGGCGGCCTCGTCGTGCTTCTCGTCGGTCGCGGCGTAGAGCGAGGTCATGCGGTCGAAAAACGCGTCGAGATCGGCGCGGTTTTCGTAGTCATAGGCATCATCACCGAGTTCTATCGTCTCGAAGCTTGCGTCGTAGAACACCCCGCTCTCGCCGGTCGGCGCCAGGATATGGAATTCATGCGAGAGATTGCCGCCGATCGGCCCGGTATCGGCGCGCATCGGCACCGCACGCACGCCCATGCGCTTGAAGGTGCGCATATAGGCCAGCATCATCCGCCGGTAGCTTTCAACCGCGCCCTCATAGTCGAGATCGAAACTGTAGCCGTCCTTCATGAAGAACTCGCGGCCGCGCAGCACGCCGAAGCGCGGGCGAACCTCGTCGCGGAATTTCCACTGGATCTGGTAGAGCATCTGCGGCAGGTCACGGTAGGACTGTACCGAATCACGCATGATCGCGGTCAGCATTTCCTCGTTGGTCGGGCCGTAGAGCATCTCGCGATCGTGACGGTCGCGGATGCGCAGCATTTCGGGGCCATAGGCGTCGTAGCGTCCGCTTTCACGCCACAGCTCGGCGGACTGGATCGTCGGCATCAGGATTTCCTGGGCGCCGGCGCGCGCCTGTTCCTCGCGAACGATATTGGCGATGTTGTGCAGGACCCGCAGCCCAGCCGGCAGCCAGGCATAGATGCCGGCCGATTGCTGGCGGATCAGCCCGGCGCGCAGCATCAGCCGATGCGAGACGATCTGCGCTTCGGCGGGCGTTTCCTTGAGGGTGGGAATGAGCGAGCGGGAAAGGCGCATGATGAGTCCTGATCGGTTGGGGGTCGAAAGCCTGATTACAGCGCCACGCTGCCCTCGGCCAGAGCCGCCGCGCGTTCAGGGTCCAGACGCCGGTTGAAGGCGATCCGCGCGGGCTTCTCGACAAGCAGGTGCAAAAGCACGGCGAGGCCCGCAGTAAGTGCCACCAGCGCCCCCGCAACCGCGAGCGGCGCCGCCGCGCGGGCAATGCCGAGATGCCGGAAGAGCTGAGCGGTCATCAGTTCGGCGGGGGCGAAGCTCATGTAGAACGCATAGGACAAAACGCCCATGGCCCGCAGCGGGCGTATGGCGCCGAGACTTGCCGGGAGGCCGGCATCGCCATGCATGCCAAGGCCGAACAACATCAGCCAGAGTCCGAAAACTGTCATGGCATCGTGACCGGTGACGGCGAAGATGAGGGCAACGCCAGCACCACCGAGAGCGAGCGTCCTGTTGGGTGCTTCGTCGGCGACGAAGGGAATAAAGACCGCAGTCGCCATGCCGGCGATGAATTCCGGGAAAAATCGCAGCAAGGAGACGCCGAACGTCAGGTTAAGCCCGCCGAACGCCCAAGCAACAAGCGCAAGAACCGTAAAACAGAGCGGAAGGGAAACCACGAAGGCAGCTTGGTAGAATGTCCGCGAAGCGGCGATCATCAGCGGAAACAGGAGATAGCCGGCCCATTCGGTGCTGATCGACCAGGAGGGGTAGTTCCACGCCCAATGGTCCAGCGTTCCCCATCCCTGCACAAGCAACAGGTGACAGAGCAGCGCCACTCCTGAAAAGCGCGCCGGTTCACGCGGTGTCACCCCGGCAGCTTTCCCGGCCAGGAACAGCACGCCAAGCAAAACGATCACCGCGAGATGCACCGGGTAGATCCGCGCCAGGCGCTTTCCCCAGAACCGCATCGCGCCACGCAGGCTGAAAGGGATGTCCTGATCGACCCTCGTGAGCAGCAGTCCGGAGAGAATGAAGAAGCCATCGACGCCAAGATAGCCATGGGCGATGACGGGCGCGAGCGGGCCCAGCCAGTGGGCGTACTCCACCTGCAGATTGACGTGATAGGCGAACACCCAGAGCGCGAAGAGGGCGCGGCAGGCTGTCAGGTCGGTCAGTTCTCGCCTGCGGTTCATGGCGCATCCGTCCCAGACGTAAAAAAACCCGCCGGCGAAGACGCCAGCGGGCCAAGTTCAGGGAGGAAACGCCAGTCACACGGCGGAGCGAAGAACCATTCCTCACTCCACGGACGATAGTGCAGCGCACCACAAAATCGGTAAAGCGAAATCATCACAAACTGCCTATAAAAATGACGGTTAAAAATGGATTTTGTTCGATTTATGACCGTATTATGCATTCATAATATTCAAATGCCTATTTATGAGGCTTTCAAACGTGAATAATATGAACCTCCACCATCGGACGTTTGCCGAAGCGGCGGCCGAGCACGCGACGGAGCGCTGTCTGCGCCGCGTCCCGAACGGCGGACCGGTCGGTGCGCAGCCCCACCGGAAGATCCTCGAATGTAGCCACGAAATCCTCGGCCAGCGCCGCGAGGGCGCTATCCTCCGCCTCGAACAGGCCAGGCGCCGTGATCTGGGCGGCTCCCTTCACCTTGCCTTCTCGATCGACGGCGAGACTGCCAACCACGACCCCGTTGAGCATCATCCGTCGCCGCGCTGCCATGACGCCGCCCTGCATCGGCACGAGACGATCACCGTCCACGGCCAGCCTCCCGACCGGAACGCTGTCGACAACCTCGGGCGCATCGGGCGCGAGGCGCAACACATCGCCGTCTTCCAGCAGAAGCGTGCGGATGCCCTCGGCCTCCGCAAGATCGGCCTGCGCGGCCATGTGGCGCCATTCGCCGTGGGTGGGGATGAGATAGTGCGGGCGTACCAGGCGGTAAAGCCGGCGCAACTCATCCCGTGCCGGATGGCCGGAGACGTGAACCATGTGATCGTCATCGGTCATGATGTTCACGCCGGCGCGCACCAGCTCATCCTGCACGGCGCCGATCGCACGCTCATTGCCGGGGATGACCCGGGCCGAGAAAATGACGGTATCGCCCTCGCCCAGCGCAACATGGCGATGCGTATCGGCGGCCATTCTCGCCAGGGCCGAACGCTTCTCTCCCTGGCTGCCCGTGGCCAGGATCAGCAGATTATCATCGGGAATCGAGCCGGTATCGTCCTCCGGAACAAAATCCGGCAGGTCGGCCAGATAACCGCATGCCTGTGCCGCCTCGACATATTTGCCGAGGCTGCGGCCAACCAGCGCGACGTGCCGGCCAGCCGCCGCAGCCGCCTTAACGACCGTTTCGATCCGGGCAATGTTGCTCGCGAAGCATGTCACCACAATCCGGCCGCGCAGTCCGGCGATCAGGCTGGTCAGACTGCGGCGGACCGTGGCTTCCGAGCCGGAATGCCCCTCAACCAGCGCATTGGTCGAATCGCAGATCATCGCGAGGACGCCGGCGTCCCCCAGCTCCCGCAGGGCGTCCTCGTCGGTCGGCGGCCCGATCAGCGGTTCCGGGTCGAGCTTCCAGTCTCCGGTGTGCAGAACGGTTCCGTATTTCGTGGCGATGACGAGCGCCTGTGACTCAGGTGTGGAATGGGCCATCCTGATATAGCGCAGTCCGAACGGGCCGACCTCGAAGCTGCCACCGGGCTGGATTTCCGTGATCCGAACGCTTCGCAGCAGCCCGGCTTCACCGAGCCGGTAGCGGATCAATGCCGCGGCAAAAGGCGTTGCGTAAACCGGGCAGCGGAGCGCATCCCAGATCCGGGCAATCCCGCCAATATGGTCTTCATGTGCATGGGTGATGACAAGGCCGCAAATCCGTTCCCGGTTGGCGGCAAGAAAGGCCGGGTCGGGGACGAGCAGTTCGGCCTCCGGCGCCTCCGGCCCGGCAAAGCCCATGCCGCAATCGACCACCAGAAAATCACCATCCAGCCCGTAGACGTTCAGGTTCATGCCGATCTCGCCGGTGCCGCCCAGCGGGGTAAAACTCAGCCCCTTGCTGATCTCGTTCATGAAGTCACCTTGTTGTTCAGTCGCATAAGCTTGTTCATTCGTGTTCGGCATCCCGCGCCCGCAGCAGCGGCGCGGGATTGCGAAGGGCGAGCAGGCGCAGGCCCTCCAACGTGAGGTCGGGATCGGTAAAACCGATACTCGACGTGCCCTCGGCAATCAGCGGCGCTAGTCCGCCTGTGGCGATTGTTTTCATCTTGCCGCCGAAATCCGTCTCGATCCGCGAGATCAGCCCCTCGACGAGACCGACATATCCCCAATAGATGCCCGAGCGCATGGCCGGGATCGTCGATTTCCCGATCACCTGCTGCGGTCGCCCGATGCCGATGCGGGGCAACCGGGCGGCCGCCTGATGCAACGCCTCCATCGAGAGGTTGATTCCAGGCGCGATCACGCCGCCGACATACGCGCCATTGCCGTTGACCACGTCAAACGTCGTCGCCGTGCCGAAATCGATCACGATGAGCGGGCCACCATAACTGTGATGGGCGGCCAACGCGTTGAGAAGGCGGTCCGCACCGACTTCGGCCGGATTGTCCATCTCGATCGCAAACCCCCAGTCGAGCTCGGCGCGGGCAATCAGCGGCTCGATCCCGAACCAGTCACGACACAGCCGGCGCAAGTGATAGAGTGCCGCCGGAACCACGGTGCCGAGCACCGCGGCGTCGATCCCCGCCGAGGCAATGCCCGCACGATCGAGCAGTACGCCAAGCCAGACACCGTATTCATCAGAGGTGCGCTGAGCGTCCGTCGCGATGCGCCAGGCACCGCGCCACCGCTCGCCATCATGCACAGCGAAAACAATATTGGTGTTGCCTGCGTCAATAACCAGTTTCATGTCATGCCGGCTCGGTTGGGCGATCAGATCAGCGCGACGTCGCCGCCGCGCAGCGCGACGACGCGTTCACCATCGCGGAGCAGCAGCGCGCCATCCTTGTCAAGACCGACATACTGTCCGGTCAGCCGGCCACCATCCACCGTCAGCGCCGCGCCCTCGGGATGCGCCCGCGCCATCCAGGCACGGCGCAGCGTTTCGGACCCCAGCGGTAGCACACCGAGCCAGTGATCGAGCCGTGTGCACAGAACAGATGCCAGATCCTCCGGGGTCATTGTTCCGCCCAGCGATGCGAGGCTGGCTGTTGTACGGCCCGGAACGTGAGGCGCCGTGACGAGGTTGACGCCAACACCGATCACAAGCCAGGCGATCACGCCGTTCTCGATCGTCGCGTCAAGCAGGATGCCCGCGAGCTTGGCGTCTCCTGCCATCACGTCGTTCGGCCATTTCAGCGCGATGCGCCCGGGGGTTGGAAGCGCCGCATCGAGAGCCTCGATCAGCGCGAGCCCGGCAAGAAGGGCATACCATCCCCCCTGCCCCGCTGGAATGTTCGGCCGCAGCAGAACGGAGCCATAGAAATTCCCTGCGGGCGAATTCCACTGGCGACCAGCACGCCCGCGACCAGAGGTCTGCCGCCCGGCCAGTACCATCAGCCCGGCAGGTTCACCCGTAGCCGCCCGCCGCGCGCAGAAATCCGACGTCGAATCCAGCGTATCGTAGCGTTCGATCCGCCAGCGCGTGACGTCAGCCGTCAAAAGCCCTGGCTCGTCATGACCGCGTGAGCCGCCATCGTCGACAGGGTCGTCAGCGTCGAGGGATGAAAGGCGAACAGAAGCACGCCCGCCGACGCAAGCCCAATGACAAGGCTCACTCCGGAATTGCGCGAATCCAGACCCGGTTCACCGGCATCGAAATACATGACCTTGATCACGCGCAGATAATAGAAAGCGGCCACCACGCTGGTGACAATGCCAAGCACCGCCAGGGGGGTCAGACCGGCATTTATCGCAGCCGCGAATACATAGAATTTGCCGAAAAAGCCGGCGAGCGGCGGAATGCCGGCCATCGACCACATCATCATCGCGAGCGCGAAGGCAAAGCGCGGATCATCCGTCGCCATGCCTGCGAGGTCGGATATCCGGTCGACCGGCTGACGGCCGCGGCTCATCGCAATGATGCAGCCAAACGTGCCGAGCGACATGACAACATAGATCGCCAGATAGATCAGCGCGCCGCTGACCCCGGCTGCGTTGCCGGCCGCAAGCCCCATCAACGCGTATCCCATATGGCCGATCGACGAGTAGCCCATGAGCCGCTTGATGCTGGTCTGCCGGATCGCGCCGATGGCGCCAATGACCATCGAAGCCGCGGCGAGGAGTTCCACAAGATCCCGCCACTGCGCCACCGCGGGGCCGAACGGCCCCAACATCACCCGCAACAGCAGTGCGAACACGGCGATCTTCGGCGCCGTGGCGAAGAATGCCGTCACCGAGGTCGGCGCGCCTTCATAGACATCGGGTGTCCACATATGGAACGGTGCCGCCGAAATCTTGAACGCCAGCCCGACCAGAACAAAGACCAGCCCGACCGTCGATCCCATGGCGGCGGCCGGGTGGCTGGCAAGCGCGCGGGCGATGCCCTCGAACCCCGTGGTTCCGGCAAAGCCGTAGACGAGCGAGATACCGTAGAGCAGCAGACCGGAAGACAGCGCGCCGAGCACGAAATATTTCAGCCCGGCTTCCGATGAGCGCAGATTGTGCCGGGCAAAGGCTGCAAGCACATAGAGCGCGAGCGACTGGATCTCGAACCCGATATAGAGAGTAATGAGGTCGTTTGCCGAAACCAGCACGACCATGCCAGTGACGGCGAACAGGATCAGCACCGGAAATTCGAACCGCGTGATCCCGATATTGCGATTGAACGTGACGGAGAGCGCAAGAGCGCCGATGGCGCCCAGTGCCACCAGAACATCCGCGAAACGGGTGAAATCATTTGTCTGATACAGCCCGTGCAGAACCGTCCCGGTCGGGGCCGCGACAAGTAGCCGGGCGGCGATGGCCAGCACCACCCCCGTGACCGCGGTGATCGCGAAACTGTGGTCGCGCCGGGCAAAAACGCCAGCCATCAGCATCACGATCCCCGCGACCGCGAGAAACAGGATGGGCAGAACGGTATAGAATGTCGACATTGCCTCGCTCACTGCTTGATCATGGCCAGCCGGCCGTGCGCGCCGGAAGACAGGTCGGCGAGATGCGCATGAACAAGATCCTGCACGGCGCCGCCGAAAATATGGGTCAGGCTGCCAGGTGCAAAGCCGAGCACGAGAACCAGCACCGCCAGCGGCGCAAGCAGCAGCCATTCACGCGGGCCAATATCGGCAATGACCGCGTTGGCGACGCTGCGTGCCTGATCGAACAGCACGCGACGGATCATCACCAACATGTACATCACGCTCAGGATCATGCCGGTGCCCACCAATAGCGCCACCCAGAAATTCGCCTGGATCGCGCCGATCATCACCAGGATTTCGCCGACGAAGCCGGAGGTGCCGGGCAAACCGACATTCGCCATCACGAACAGCATCAGGAAGGTGGCGTAGACCGGCATGCGCGAGGCAAGCCCGCCAAGCTGGTCGAGCCGCAGCGAATGACCGCGCGCGAGCAGGATGCCCACGCAGAGGAACAGTGCGGCAATGACGAGCCCATGCGACACCATCTGGAACAGCGCTCCCTCGATGCCCGCGACGGTGACGGTAAAGATACCGACCACGATCAGCCCCATATGCGCGACCGAGGAATAGGCGACCATGCGCTTGATGTCGGTCTGCGCCAGGGCGGCGAAGGAGATATAGATGATGCCGATGATGCCGAGCGCGAACATGAACGGCTCAAAATAGGCCGTCGCCTGTGGCAACATCGGTAGCGAGAAGCGCAGGAACCCATAGGCTCCCATTTTTGAAAGCACTGCGGCCAGCATGATCGTGCCGGGCAGCGGCGCTTCACCATAAGCGTCGGGCAGCCAGGTGTGCAGTGGCCAGACCGCCGCCTTGACGCCGAAAGACAGCAGGAACGCGATGAACAGCCAATCCTGAATGGTGGGCGCAATGGCCGTGTGCATAAGCCGCACCATGTCGGTGGTGCCGGCATGGTGCCACATCCAGACCAGGGCGAGCAGCATCGGCAGCGAACCGGCGAGTGTGAAGAGGAAGAACTTCACTGCGGCATGAACCCGACGCTCCCCCCCCCATACGCCGATGATCAGATACATCGGGATCAGCACGCCCTCGAAGAAGATGTAGAACAGCAGGAAATCGAGAGCCGAGAACATGCCGATGGTCATGGTCTCGAGCAGCAGAAAGGCTGCCATGTAGTCGCGCACGCGCCGGCGCTCGCGCCAGCTCGCCAGCACCGCGACCGGCGTCAGCAGCGCGCTGAGGCCAACGAAGAAC
The DNA here is from genome assembly GCF_907164655.1 of Acidocella sp. C78. Taxonomy (NCBI): domain Bacteria; kingdom Pseudomonadati; phylum Pseudomonadota; class Alphaproteobacteria; order Acetobacterales; family Acidocellaceae; genus Acidocella; species Acidocella sp. C78. Next base: position 352,783 of record NZ_CAJQZK010000001.1, on the reverse strand, counting down.
AGGCTGATGCCGTCAACGCCCATCCGGTAGCCGATGCCATAGGCCGGGATCCATTCGGCGGACTCGACGAATTGAAACCCATGCACCGACGGATTGAAGCCGACGATCATTACCACAGCAAGCACGAGCACGAGCAGGCTGGTCCACAGCGCGATCCAGCGCGCATTGCGGGCGGTAGCGGCATTTGCAGAGTCACCGGTCAGATACATCAGTACGGCACCGGCAAGTGGCAGCCAGGTCATCAGCGAGAGAAGATGGAAATTCATGTGCCGCTCCCCCTCACCGCGCAACCAGGAAGACGGTCACCAGAACCATCAGCCCCACCAGCATGACGAACCCGTACACCGCGATCGATCCGCTCTGCAGCCGGCTGGCGACGCCGGAAGCGTCGCCGGTCAACCGCGCCAGACCCTCCGGCACGCCGTCGATCATCTCCTCATCGCCGATCCGCCAGATGGCGCGCGCGATGCGCAAGGCCGGACGAACGAAAATCGCATCATAAAGCTCGTCGAAATACCATTTGTTGAGCAGGAACGCGTGGAGTCCCGGCCAGGTTTGGGCCAGCCGCGCCGGCAGCGCCGGGGCGAGTTCATAGAACCAGTAGGCAATACCGATGCCGGCAATGGCCAGCAGCAGCGGCATCTTTTCTGCCCAGGCCGGAATGGCGTCACGTGCCGCCATCACCGCGCCGCCATGCGGCAGGGCGATGCTGGAGCCCCAGAAATTCGCAAAATGCGCCCCGATGAACGTCGGTCCGAGCAGGAAGCCGGTCGTCAACGCGCCGATCGCGAGCGCCACCAGCGGCAGCAGCATCACCAGCGGGCTTTCATGCGCGTGGGCGAGCGTTTCGTTGGACGCCCGCGGCTTGCCGTGGAAGGTGAGCAACATCAGCCGCACCGTGTAGAACGCCGTCAGCCCTGCACCCAGCGTGCCGCACAGCCAGCCGAACACCGCCGTATGCGAATGCGCGGCAAAAGCTGCGGACAGAATCGCATCCTTGGAGAAATACCCCGAGAATGGCGGAATCGCGACCAGAGCCAGGCTGCCCGCCCACATCGTCACATAGGTCACCGGCAGTTTGCGCCAGAGACCGCCCATCTTGCGGACATCCTGCTCGTCGGCCAGCGCGTGGATCACCGAACCGGCGCCCAGAAACAGCAGCGCCTTGAAGAAGGCATGATTGATCAGGTGGAAGATGCCAATCGGCGCCGCGCCCACACCGACCGCGAGGAACATGTAGCCGAGCTGCGAGCAGGTGGAATAGGCGATGATGCGCTTGATGTCGTTCTGCACGCAGCCGATCGTCGCCGCAAAAAAGGCGGTGAAGCCTCCAATTACCGTGATGGCTGCGAGGGCGACGGGCGCCGCATCGATCACCGGAGACATCCGCGCCGTCATGAACACCCCGGCCGTCACCATGGTCGCGGCATGGATGAGGGCGGAAATCGGCGTCGGGCCTTCCATCGCATCCGGCAGCCAGGTGTGCAGGAACAGCTGCGCGGACTTGCCCATCGCACCGATGAAAAGAAGGATCGAGATGACCTCGAGCACCGGCAGATCGGTGCCAAACAAATGGTAGACGTGCGGCGCAACCTTCGCCACGCCGGCGAAGATCGCATCGAAATTCACACTGCCGAACTCATACCAGGTCAGCGCGATGCCGACTGCGAAGAACAGGTCACCCACCCGGTTGACGATGAAGGCCTTGATCGCTGCTTCGTTGGCGCTGGCGCGGTCGTACCAGTAGCCGATCAGCAGGTACGACATCAGGCCAACGCCTTCCCAGCCGAAGAACAACTGCAGCAGGTTATTGGCGGTGGCGAGCATCAGCATCGCGAATGTGAACAGCGAGATATAGACGAAGAAGCGCGGCTCGGTGCGGTCCTCCGCCATGTATCCCATGCTGTAGACATGGATCAGCGCCGATACCACGCAGACCATTCCGACCATCACGAGCGACAGCGTGTCCATCCGCAGCGCCCATTGCGGCGCGAAGGTGCCGACCGAGATCCATTGACCGAGCACAACGAGATGGTCCGCCGCCCCGAGCACGAGATGACGATAGACCGTGCCGATCGCGGCGATGGCCGCCACGACCAGCGAAACCACGCTGAGCCCGACGGCCGGGGCTCGGCCGATTGTGGGACGGGCGAGCCCGGCGAGCAGCGCGCCGGCCAGCGGCGCGAGAACGGCAATGGCAAGCAGCATGTCGGCTCAGCCCTTCATCAGCGTGACGTCTTCGACTTCGATCGAGCCGCGGTTGCGGAAATACACAACGAGAATTGCCAGCCCGATCGCCGCTTCCGCCGCCGCGACCGAGAGAACGAACATGGTGAAGACCTGCCCCGCCATGTCATGCAGCGCCGAAGAGAAGGCGACGAAATTGATATTGGCGGCGAGCAGGATCAACTCGATCGACATCATGATGACGATGATGTTTTTCCGGTTGAGGAAGATTCCGAAAATCCCGATCACCAGCAACAAACCGGCGACGACGAGATAGGGGCCAAGCCCTACAGCGCTCATCGGATCGTCTCCTGAGACGCGGGGGCAGACTGGGTCATCTGCTTCGCTCCCTTGCCAATACCGAGCTTGACCATCGTCAGCGTTTCGTCGATCGGCCGCTGATGCTGCGCCGAGATGTCCTGTCGGCGCGAGCGGCGCTCGCCCGAATGAGTCAGAACGATCGCGCCGATCATCGCGACAAGGAGCAGCAACGCCACAAGTTCAAAGGCGAACATGTAACGGGTGTAGATAAGGTCGCCGAGAGCCGCGGTGTTCGACATATCTGCCGGCATCGGCACCTGGCTGGCGAGATGGGCGGCGGGGGTAACGGTCCAGCCGACGGCAACGGCGCCAATTTCCACCATCAGGATGAACCCGATCAGCAGGCCGAGGGGCGCGTAGCGCTGAAATCCCTCGCGCAGCGCCGCAAAATCGACGTCGAGCATCATCACGACGAAAAGGAACAGCACGGCGACCGCACCGACATAGACGATGACGAGCACCATCGCGAGAAATTCGGCACCGGCCAGCACGAACAGGGCAGCTGCGTTGATGAAGGCCAATATAAGAAACAGCACCGAATGCACCGGATTGCGCGCGGTGATCACCATGCAGGCCGAGAGCAACAGGATCGCGGCAAAAACATAGAACGCAAGGGCTACGATCATGATGCGTTACCGGTAGGGCGCGTCGAGTTCGAGACGCTTGGCCAGTTCGCTTTCCCATCGATCGCCGTTCGCGAGAAGTCTTTCTTTATCATACATCAGCTCCTCGCGCGTCTCGGTCGCGAATTCGAAGTTCGGCCTTCGACGATCGCATCGACCGGACAGGCTTCCTCGCAGAGGCCGCAATAGATACATTTTGTCATGTCGATATCGTAGCGCGTGGTCCGGCGCGAGCCGTCCTCGCGCGGTTCGGCTTCGATCGTAATTGCCTGCGCGGGGCAGACCGCCTCGCAAAGCTTGCAGGCGATGCACCGCTCCTCACCGTTCGGATATCGCCGCAGCGCATGCTCGCCCTTGAAGCGCGGGCTGATCGCGTTCTTCTCGAACGGATAGTTCAGCGTCGCCTTGCGGGTGAAGAAATACCGCAAGGTCAGACGCATACCGGAGAGTATCTCCAGCAGGAGAAACCGGTGCGCGATGCGATCAAGTCTGGCCATCATCCAATCTCCCGGTCACGCATGCGGCAACCAGCCGAAAATTTCGAGTGCGCTCGCCGTGATCACCAGCCAGGAAAGGGAGAGCGGCAGGAAAACCTTCCAGCCGAGCTGCATGAGCTGGTCGTAACGGAACCGCGGCAAGGTCGCCCGAACCCACAGAAAGACAAACAGGCAGAGCATCACCTTGAGCAGGAACCAGATTGGCCCCGGAACCCAGGTAAAGGGCGCGAGCGGGATCGGCGACAGCCAGCCGCCGAGGAAAAAGATGGTCGTCATACCGCTCATTAGGATCATGTTCGCGTATTCGCCGAGGAAGAACAGCGCGAAGCTCATGGCGCTGTATTCAACGAAAAACCCGGCCACGATTTCACTCTCGCCTTCCGGCAGGTCGAATGGCGCCCGGTTCGTCTCGGCGAGACCGGAGATGAAGAAAATCACGAACATGGGCAGAAGCGGTATCGCGAACCAGATATGCCGCTGCGCCACCACGATGTCGTTGAGGTTCAGGCTGCCGACGCAGACCAGAACCGAAAGGATCACGAGCCCGATCGAAACCTCGTAGCTCACCATCTGCGCGGCACTGCGCATGGCGCCGAGAAACGCGAATTTCGAGTTGCTCGCCCAGCCGGCGATGATGACACCGTAAACCCCGAGCGAGGAAATTGCGAAAAGATAGAGCAGGCCAACATTGATATTGGCGATTGCCCAGTGGTTGTTCACGGGAATGACGGCCCAGGCGATGATCGCAAGCCCGAACGTGATCATCGGCGCAAACAGGAACAGCAGGCGGCTCGCGCCATCCGGAATGACCGTTTCCTTGAAAAGCATCTTGATCGCATCGGCGAAAGGCTGCCACAGGCCGAACGGGCCGACCACGTTTGGCCCCTTGCGGAGCTGCATCGCGGCCAGCACCTTGCGCTCGGCGTAGGTGAGGTAGGCAACACCGATCAGCAACGGCACCAGCAGGGCCAGAGCCCGCAGCAACGTGATGACGAGAATGCCAAGATCGCTCGAGAAGAAGCCAGCCTCCATCACGCTCACTCCGCTGCTATCTGGCGCGGGAGGATGATCTCCTCGATGCATTTCGCCATGGTCTGGCTGGCGCGGCTGATCGGATCGGTCTGGTAATAGGTCGCGAAGGCACGGCCGAACGGCGCATCGCTGACCGAGCCGGAATCGCCGCGCGGCGCGGCCCCACCACCATGGCCGAGGCGCCGCAGCACACCAATCTCGCCAAGGACCGGATAAGACTCGATCATCCTCGCGCGCAACGCGTCGAGATCGTCATACGGCAATGGCCGACCAAGTGCTCCGCTCGCCGCGCGCAGGATCGCCCAATCCTCCCGCGCCTCACCTGGCGGAAAAATCGCCCGCAGCGCACGCTGCGCCCTGCCCTCGGTATTCACATAAGTGCCTGGCTTCTCGGTGTAGGCGGCCCCAGGCAGAATCACATCGGCCCGTGCCGCGCCACGATCGCCATGATGCCCCTGATAGATCACGAACGTGTCGGCGCCGATCCTGGACATATCGAATTCGTCGGCACCGAGCAGCCACAGCACATCCACCCCGCCGCCCATCATGCCGGCGATGTCCTTGCCCTTGTCACCCGGCAGAAAACCGAGTTCGAGCGCGCCCATCCGTGCCGCCGCGTTGTGCAGCACATTGAACCCCTGCCATTCGGCGGTCAGCATGCCGGTCTGCAGCGCGATCTGCCAGCAAGACGCGAGCACTGCCGCCGCATCCGCCCTGGCGAAGGCCTGCGAACCAACGATCATCATCGGCCGTTTCGCCGCCGCCAGCCGTTTCGTGAAATGATGCGCCGGATCGAGCAGCGCCTTCAGCGCGTCGCCTCCGTGGCCAAGATGTTCATGATCATAGGTCAGGTCGGCTGGCGCGCCGACCAATCCGGCAACGAAACCCGGGGTTTCCACCCAGCGGCGCCGCAGCCGCGCATTCAGCACCGGCGCTTCCTCGCGCGGATTGGCGCCGACGATCAGCAGCGCGTCAGCCTCGTCGATCCCTTCGATCGTCGTGTTGAATCGATAAAAAGCCCGGTTGGAAACGTCGAATGTGGCGCCATCCTGCCGGCAGTCGAGATTGGCGGAGCCAAGCGCGCCCATCAGATCCTTCAGCGCCATCATGCTCTCGGCATCGCAGAGATTGCCCGCGATCGCGCCAATTCTGCTGCCATCAAGCCCTTTGATCCGGCCGGCGATGGCGGCAAAGGCCTCGTCCCAGCTGGCCGGGCGCAGCTTACCATCCTCACGCAGCCAGGGCCGGTCAAGCCGACGGCGCTTGAGGCCGTCGATCGAGAAGCGCCCCTTGTCGGCAAGCCACTCCTCGTTCACCGCGTCGTTCAACCTGGGCAGAACGCGCAGCACCTCGGCGCCACGGGCGTCTATGCGGATATTCGTTCCGACCGCGTCGAACACGTCAATACTGTCGGTCTTGCGCAACTCCCAGGTGCGGGCGGTGAACGCATAAGGCTTCGAGGTCAGCGCGCCAACCGGGCAGAGATCGATGATATTGCCCGACAGTTCGGAGGATAGGCCGCGTTCGACGTAATTGGTGATTTCCATGTGTTCGCCGCGTTGCACTGCGCCGAGTTCAGGGACGCCTGCGACCTCCGCCATGAACCTGACGCAGCGGGTGCAATGAATGCACCGCGTCATCACCGTCTTGACCAGCGGGCCAAGGTATTTATCGTTGACCGCGCGCTTGCTGCCCTCATACCGGGTGTGGTCTCGCCCATACCCAACGGCTTCGTCCTGCAGGTCGCACTCGCCACCCTGATCGCAGATCGGGCAGTCGAGCGGATGGTTGATGAGCAGGAATTCCATCACCCCGCGGCGGGCCTGGCGGACTTTTTCGCTGTCGGTGTGAATGACCATGCCCTCGCCCACTGGCTGCCCGCAGGAGGCGACCGGCTTCGGCATCTTCTCGATCTCCACGAGGCACATGCGGCAATTGCCGGCAATCGAGAGCCGCTCGTGATAGCAAAAGCGCGGTATTTCCTTGCCCGCTTCCTCGCAGGCTTGCAGCACCGTGTATCCGTTCGGAACCTCGATCTCTACCCCGTCGACCGTCACTTTCGGCATCAGATCCGCACCCCGCCGGTGGCGCGCGTGGCGCCGTTGACCCTCTTGTGCCGCATCGTCCCCTCCGTCATTCCGCCGCGAGCCGCGCTGCCGAGCGCGCCTTGTAATCCGCGATGCGCTGTTCGACCATCGGCCGGAAATGCCGCAGCAGACCCTGGATCGGCCAGGCCGCCGCGTCGCCGAGCGGACAGATCGTGTGGCCTTCAACCTGTCTGGTGACCTGTTCCAACAAATCGATATCGGAAATTTCAGCCCGCCCCTCGACCAGCCGGTTCATCATCCGCATCATCCAGCCGGTGCCCTCGCGGCAGGGCGTGCACTGGCCGCAACTCTCATGTTTGTAGAACGCCGCGAGCCGCGCGATCGCCCTGATGAGGTCGGTCGACTTGTCCATCACGATCACCGCGGCGGTGCCGAGCCCCGTACGCTGCTCACGGAGACTGTCGTAATCCATCAGCACCGTGTCGCAGACCGATTTCGGGATCATATGCACCGATGACCCGCCAGGGATCACCGCCTGCAGATTGTCCCACCCACCGCGTACGCCACCGGCATGCTTCTCGATCAGTTCACGCAGCGGAATGCCGAGTTCCTCCTCGACATTGCACGGCCTGTTCACGTGACCGGAGATGCAGAAGATCTTGGTGCCCGAATTCTTCGGCCGGCCGAGCGCCGAAAACCAGGCCGCGCCCCGCCGCATGATGGTTGCAACCCCGGCAATGGTCTCGACATTGTTGACGGTGGTCGGACAGCCATAGAGACCAAGCGCCGCAGGGAAAGGCGGTTTCATCCGCGGCATGCCCTTCTTGCCTTCGATGCTTTCGATGAGCGCCGATTCCTCACCACAGATATACGCACCGGCGCCGCGATGCACCGTGATGTCGAAAGCCCAGCCCGATCCGCAGGCATCCTCGCCGATCAGCCCGGCGTCACGCGCCTCGTCAACGGCCGCCTGCAAATTCCTGTATTCGTTATAATATTCGCCACGAACATAGATGAAGGCGCGATGCGCGCCCATAGCGAAGCCGGCGATCAGCGCGCCTTCCACCAGCTTGTGCGGCTCATGGCGCAGAATGTCGCGATCCTTGCAGGTGCCGGGCTCGCTTTCATCGGCATTGATGACGAGATAGCTAGGGCGTCCGCCGGTTTCCTTCGGCATGAACGACCATTTCATTCCCGTCGGAAAGCCCGCCCCGCCCCGGCCGCGCAAACCCGACGACTTGATCTCCTCGATGATCGCATCCCGCCCGCGGGCGAGGATATCCTTCGTGCCGTCCCAGTCACCACGCGCGCGGGCGCCGGCAAGCCGCCAGTCATGCACACCGTAGAGGTTGGTATAGATCCGGTCGCGATCGCTCAGCATGTTATTCCGCTCCGCCCTCTTGCTTGCCGCCCCCCACGTTGAACAGCGTGGTCGGCCCACCCTCGGGCGCCGAATTCTGGCGGCCGATCATCGAGCCGGGCGGCGGCACGTCACCGGCGCGCAGGCGGTCGAGCAGGTCTTCGGTGCGCGGTCCGTCCAGATCCTCGTAGACATCGTCATTCACCTGCACGACCGGGGCATTCACGCAGCAGCCAAGGCATTCGACTTCCTCGATGCTGAATGTCTCGCCGTCGGCCTCGGCGGCCTTGCGGCAGGCCTCCATCACCTCGTCAGAGCCGCGCAGCCAGCATGGCGTCGTCGTGCAGACCTGAAGGTGATACCGACCCACCGGCTTGGTGTGATACATCGTGTAGAACGTCGCGACTTCATAGACGCGCATGGACGGCATCGAAAGGCGGCGGGCGATCGCATCCATCGCCGCCCGCGGCACCCAGGCATGGCCCGTCTGCCGCGCCATCTGCCGTTGCGCGAGGTCGAGCAGGGGCATCACAGCGCTCGCCTGCTTGCCCTCCGGATATTTGGCGATGATCGCGGGGATCAGGGCCTCGCTTGTGTCATCGAAGCTGAAAGCGGGTTCGGTCATGTCGTTCATCTTTCAGCGATCCACTTCCCCGAACACGATATCGATCGAGCCCAGCACGGCGATCGCATCGGCGAGGAGATGGCCTTTCGACATCAGGTTCATCGCCTGGAGATGCGAGAAGCCGGTTGCGCGGATCTTGCAGCGATAGGGCCGGTTGCTCCCATCGGCGACGAGATAGACACCGAATTCACCCTTCGGCGCCTCGACCGCGGTGTAGGTCGAGCCGGCGGGAACATGGTAGCCTTCGGTGTAGAGTTTGAAATGATGGATGAGTGCTTCCATCGACCGCTTCATATCGGCACGTTTCGGGGGCGTGATCTTGTGATCCTGCACCTTGATCGGTCCTTCAGGCATCGCCTTGAGCGCCTGGCGGATGATTTTCAGGCTCTCGACCATCTCGCGAATCCGCACGAGGTAACGGTCAAACGAGTCGCCATGCCGGCCAACCGGAATGTCGAAATCAACCTCGTCATATTTGTCATAGGGCTGCGCCCGCCGCAGATCCCAGGCGATACCGGAGGCCCGCAGGTTGGGGCCGGAAAATCCCATCGCCAGCGCGTCTTCGGCAGAGATCACCCCGATATCGACGAGGCGCTGGCGAAAGATTCGGTTGTCGTTCAGCAGGTTCTGTAGATCGTCGAGAAATTTCGGAAACCGCTCGCTCCACTCCCAGATCTGATCGGCAAGACCAGCAGGCATGTCCTTCGAAACCCCGCCGGGGCGGAAATAGTTGGCGTGGAAGCGCGCCCCGGATACGGCCTCGTGAAAGGTCAGCAACTTCTCCCGCTCTTCATACCCCCAAAGGCTCGGGGATTGCGCGCCAATATCAAGCGCGAGGTGAACGGCGTTCAACAAATGATTGAGAATACGGGTAATTTCTGCAAACAGCACGCGGATCCACTGCGCCCGTTCCGGCACTTTCACGCCGAGCAGCCGCTCGGTCGCGAGGGCGAACGCATGCTCGCAGCACATCGGACTGACGTAATCGAGCCGGTCAAAATACGGCACCGCCTGAAGATAGGATTTATATTCGATCAGCTTCTCGGTGCCGCGATGCAACAGGCCGATATGCGGATCGGCACGGGTTACCGTCTCGCCCTCCAATTCCATGATCAGGCGCAACACGCCGTGAGTGGCCGGATGCTGCGGGCCGACATTCACCGTATGACGGTCGTTGATGTCGATCACGCGACGCTCGGGTTCCTGCGTCCCGTTCTGTATCGCGTCACTCACGAGCCTGACCCTCCGCCCACCGCCTTCTCGTCGCCAGGCAGCGTATTCATCGCTTCCCAGGGCGAGAGGAAATCGAAATTCCGGAATTCCTGCGTCAGCGCGACCCTGTCGTAAACGACCCGCTTCTGTTCCTCGTCATAGCGAAGTTCGACATGACCGGTGAGCGGAAAATCCTTGCGCAATGGATGCCCCTCGAACCCGTTATCGGTCAGAATCCGGCGATGATCGACAAGCCCATCGAAACTCACGCCGAACAGGTCGAATACCTCACGCTCCCACCAGGTGACGCCAGACCAGATTTCGCTGACGCTTGGCACCGGTGTGGCTTCGTCGGTGGTCACGATCACACGCAACCGATCATTTCGGGTCACCGACAGCAGATTATAGACGACATCGAACCGCTCGGCCCGTTCTGGCCAGTCGACACCGCAGACGTCCATGCATTGCTCAAAGGCAAAATTCGGATCATCGCGGAGAATGCGCATCACCGTGGCGAGCGATTTCCGGTCAACCGCAATAATACGCTCATCCCGTTCGAGCATGACATGACTGACGCCGGAAACCGCGCGAAGCCGGTCGCCAAAGGGGTCGGCTGGCGCCGCGACGGCCGGCGCCTCTGTCTGGTTCTCTTCACTCACGGAAAATCGTCCCCGTCCGGCGAATTTTCTTCTGTAACTGGGTAATTCCGTACACCAGCGCCTCAGCCGTCGGCGGGCAGCCCGGCACATAAATATCGACCGGAACGATCCGGTCGCAGCCGCGCACGACGGAATAGGAATAATGATAATATCCGCCGCCATTGGCGCAGCTGCCCATCGAAATCACCCAACGAGGCTCCGGCATCTGGTCGTAGACCTTGCGCAGGGCCGGAGCCATCTTGTTGGTCAGCGTTCCGGCAACAATCATCACGTCGCTCTGGCGCGGCGAATTGCGCGGGATGATCCCAAAACGGTCGAGATCCCAGCGTGGCATATAGGCGTGAATCATCTCGACGGCACAGCAGGCGAGGCCGAAGGTCATCGGCCACAGGCTGCCGGTTCGGGCCCAGTTCACCAGCCGGTCGAGATTGGCAACAACGAACCCCTTGCCGGCGATTTCCCCCGTGATGCTACGGACCACGGCGTCCTGCTCGGCTCCGGGATTCAGATGCTCTCGATTCCAGGCAATGTCAGGCTGTTGCACGGCGTTCATGTCATGCCTTCCGCTTGGGCCGATGCGGCCGGTTTGTCACTCGTCTCATCAGGGTCAGGCACAAGCAGAGCCAGGCTATTCCCAGTCAAGCGCTCCCTTGCGCCACTCATAGATAAACCCGATCGCCAGGATTGCCAGAAACCCCATCATCGACCAGAACCCCAGCGCGCCAATCCGCGACAGGCTCACTGCCCAAGGGAACAGGAACGCGATTTCGACGTCGAATATGATGAAGAGAATTGCCACGAGGTAATACCGCACATCGAATTTGCGGCGGGCATCACTGAACGGAGCGAAGCCACACTCATAGGCACTCAGCTTTTCACCGTAAGGATTTTGGCGGGCGACAAGAAGTGAACCGACAACGAACGCGCCGCCAAGAAGACCTGCTATGCCGAGGAAAACCAGGATGGGGAAGTAGACCGACAGATCCGCATGCATCGCGATTGTCCCCTGCATATCCAGCATTACCCGCCAAGTCGCGGCAGACCATCAGATCAGAGCGCCGCAGGCCGAACACGCCACCGCAACCCGAATGACTCAGGCTGTTTCAGGTCGTGTCCTCCTTATGTTCTGTCCATCCATGATGCCTGAACCAAGGCAAAATGGCGCGAGTGACGGGGCTCGAACCCGCGACCTCCGGCGTGACAGGCCGGCGCTCTAACCAACTGAGCTACACCCGCGTTGTGAGACGTTCCGTATAGCGGCGACCGATGCGCGTCAAGCTCTGGTGGCGAGGTTGTCTTGTCCGTCATCGAAGGCCAACCCGCTTTCGCGCCCTCACAGCACCACCGGCTCCTGCCGCAAATGCACGAACCTCCCGGCAAACGCCCCAACATGCCTGCAGCACTGCCGCCCGTGCGGATTCGAGGGTGCGATGATGCGGACTTTTGCTGTTTCCGGAGATATTTATGCGACACTGCTATGCGTCAGGATGAACCACACCAACGGCCCAGAAGCCGAATCGGCTCGAGTCGCTCGGGTCATGTCGCAGAGGAAAAGGGGGCGATGAATGGGCGGTGACGGGATCGAACCGCCGACCCTCTCGGTGTAAACGAGACGCTCTACCTCTGAGCTAACCGCCCATAGCGGCGCCCTGCCAGTCCGCTGGCAGGGGCTTGGCAATCAGTTCAGGCCGACACAGAGATCGGCCTGTTTCAGTGTCAGTTCACAGCATCCTTGAGGGTCTTGCCTGGCTTGAACTTGACCGAGGTCGACGCTGCGATCTGGATTTCCTCTCCAGTGCGCGGGTTGCGACCTGTCGCCGCCTTCCGTTCGGCCGTGCCAAACGTGCCGAAACCGACCAGGCGCACTTCTTCCTTGCGCTTCAGAGCATCCTCGATAGCAGCAAACACCGCATCCACCACTTCGGTGGCCTTGGCTTTGGTAAGGTCGGTCTTCTCCGCAACGTCTGCGACGAGATCCATTTTGTTCACGGGTCAGTCTCCCAGTTGGTGTAAACGGAAGTGGGCGGTCAAGAAAACGAATCGGCTCCCGGCCACGCATTCCGCCGAACGCCGCACACTAATGGGGCCGGTTTCCCTCCGTCAACGAAGACGAATGGAAAACCGGCCTCAAAATACACGCGATATGCTAGTGAGGCAGAACCGCACCGGTGGTTGCACCGGGCTGAGCCGGCGCAACCGGCTCAACCGGTTCCTCCCACTCGATCGGCTCGGGTTTGCGCACCAGCGCCTGGGCAATGACCTCGTCAACATGAGACACCGCGATGATCTTCAGCGATTTCTTCACGTTATCAGGGATATCTGCGAGATCCTTCTGATTGTCCTTCGGGATCAGCACCGTGGTGATGCCGGCCCTGAGCGCCGCCAGCAGCTTCTCCTTCAGCCCTCCGATGGGCAGAACCCGCCCGCGCAACGTGATTTCGCCGGTCATGGCGATGTCCTTGCGCACCGGAATTCCCGTGAGCACCGAGACGATCGAGGTCGCCATCGCGATACCCGCCGAGGGGCCATCCTTTGGGGTCGCGCCTTCGGGAACGTGGACGTGGATGTCACGTTTTTCGAAGATCGGCGGTTTGATCCCGAAGCTGATCGCCCGTGAGCGGATATAGGAGATGGCCGCTGACACGCTTTCCTGCATCACGTCGCCGAGTTTGCCCGTCTGCTTGACGTTGCCCTTGCCAGGCAGCAGCACGCTTTCGATGGTCAGGATCTCGCCGCCAACTTCGGTCCAGGCAAGGCCCGTGACCACGCCCACCATGTCTTCCGCTTCGGTCTCGCCATAATGGAACCGCGGAACACCAGCGAATTTTTCGAGATTCTTCCGGGTAACCGCAACTTTTGTCACTTTCTTCGTGACAATGTCTTTTACCGCCTTGCGGGCAAGATTGGCAATTTCGCGCTCAAGGTTACGAACACCCGCCTCACGGGTATAGGTCCGCACGAGTTCACGGATCGCATCGTCGGATACGCTCCACTCACCGGCTTTGAGCCCATGTGCCTCGGCCTGCTTTGCGATCAGATGCCGCTTCGTGATCTCGACCTTCTCATCCTCGGTATATCCCGGGATACGGATGATCTCCATACGATCGAGCAGTGGCTGCGGCATCCGTAGCGAGTTCGCCGTGGTCACGAACATCACGTCCGAAAGATCGTAGTCGACCTCAAGATAATGGTCGTTGAAGGAGGCGTTCTGCTCCGGGTCCAGCACTTCGAGCAGGGCGGAAGTCGGGTCACCGCGCCAGTCGGCGCCAAGCTTGTCAATCTCGTCGAGCAGAAACAGCGGATTCGACGTCTTGGCTTTCTTCATCCCCTGGATGACCTTGCCGGGCATCGATCCGATGTAGGTACGACGGTGGCCGCGTATTTCCGCCTCGTCCCGCATTCCGCCAAGCGACATCCGGACAAAATTGCGCCCCGTCGCCTTGGCGATCGACTTGCCGAGAGACGTCTTGCCCACGCCGGGAGGGCCAACAAGGCAGAGAATCGGACCGCGGAGTTTCGGGCTGCGCGACTGGACCGCTAAATACTCCAGAATCCGCTCCTTGACCTTGTCGAGACCGTAGTGATCGGCATCAAGGATACGTTCGGCCTCGATCACGTCGTTCTTGATCTTGGCGCGCTTCTTCCAGGGTATGCCCAGCAGCCAGTCGAGATAGTTGCGCACCACAGTCGCCTCCGCGCTCATCGGGCTCATGGTCCTGAGCTTCTTCAGCTCGGCCATCGCCTTGTCGCGCGCTTCCTTCGAAAGCCTGGTGGTCCGGATCTTCTCCTCGAGCTCGGCGGTCTCGTCCTTGCCCTCGTCACCCTCGCCCAGCTCCTTCTGGATCGCCTTGAGCTGCTCGTTGAGATAATACTCTCTCTGGGTCTTCTCCATCTGCCGCTTCACGCGGTTGCGAATCCGCTTTTCCACCTGGAGGACGCCGATTTCGGATTCCATGTGGGCGAATACCCGCTCCAGCCTTTCGGCCACAGCCCCGGTTTCAAGCAGCTCCTGCTTGTCGGCGATCTTCAGTCCAAGATGGCTAGCAATCGTATCGGCAAGCTTCGACGGATCGTCGATCTGGTTAATGGAAACAAGAACCTCCGGCGCAATCTTCTTGTTCAGTTTGATGTATTGTTCAAACTGGGAGACCACGCCCCGAGCCAGCCCCTCGAGTTCCTTGCCCCCGACGACGACTTCATCCAGCGGCTCGGCCGTAACCTCGAAATGGCTGTCGATCTCATGGAATTTAGTAATCCGGGCGCGCCGCACGCCTTCCACGAGCACCTTGACGGTGCCGTCCGGGAGTCTCAGCAACTGCAATACGGTCGAGATCGTCCCGACTTCATAAATATCGCCCGGGGCGGGGTCGTCCTGCTGGGCGTTTTTCTGCGCCACGAGCAGAATCTGTTTGTCGTCCTTCATCACCCCTTCGAGCGCGCGAACCGATTTTTCGCGACCGACGAAGAGCGGAACGATCATGTGCGGAAACACGACGATGTCCCGCAACGGAAGTACGGCCAGACGATCGCCGTCGAGCGGCGCTTTCACAAGAGCGGTTTTGGTCTTTTTCGGTTCGGTCTCTGACATCAGACTACCTTTCGATAAGCGGCGTGCCCTGCCCTCAATCGGCACAGTGCACGGTGCCGGGCGATCCGGCCACGAGATAGATATTGTTCCACACCGGGGTTGCCGCAATGCCCCGGCATATTTCAGGTCCTGGAGCCGGACGGCGCACCGGACCGACTCGTTCAGGAGCCGGTTTCAGCGCGTTCCTTGCCATGCAAAAACAGCGGATTGGCGCGCCCCTCGGCGACTTCGCCGTTGATCACCACCTCTTCCACGGACTCGAGCCCCGGAAGATCGAACATGGTCTCCAGCAGGATGCTCTCCATGATCGATCTCAGCCCGCGCGCCCCGGTCTTGCGCTGGATTGCCCGTGATGCGACCACTTTCAGGGCGTCTTCGGTGAAGTTGAGCTTCACCCCTTCCATCTCGAACAGACGGCCATATTGCTTGACGAGCGCGTTTTTCGGCTTGGTAAGGATTTCAATCAATGCCGCCTCGTCAAGATCCTCCAGAGTGGCGACAACCGGCAGGCGTCCGATGAATTCCGGAATGAGCCCGAACTTCAAGAGATCCTCAGGTTCCACCTCACGCAGGATCGCGCCGGTGCGTTGTTCGGTAGGATCGCGCACATCGGCGCCAAATCCTATTCCAGACCCTTTCCCCCGCTGGGCGATGATCTTTTCGAGCCCGGCGAAGGCCCCGCCGCAGATGAACAGGATGTTGGTGGTATCGACCTGAAGGAATTCCTGCTGCGGGTGCTTCCGCCCACCCTGCGGCGGAACCGAAGCGACCGTGCCCTCCATGATCTTGAGCAGCGCCTGCTGCACGCCCTCCCCCGAAACATCGCGGGTGATCGATGGATTGTCGGATTTGCGGCTGATCTTGTCGACCTCGTCAATGTAGACGATACCGCGCTGGGCACGCTCGACATTGTAATCCGCCGCCTGAAGCAGCTTCAGGATGATGTTCTCGACGTCCTCGCCAACATAGCCGGCCTCGGTCAGCGTCGTTGCATCCGCCATGGTGAATGGCACATCCAGAATCCGCGCAAGGGTCTGGGCGAGCAGCGTTTTGCCCGAGCCGGTCGGGCCGACCAGCATGATGTTGGATTTTGCGATCTCGATATCGTTGTTCTTCTGTGCATGAGCGAGTCGCTTGTAGTGATTGTGTACAGCAACGCTCAGGATTCGCTTCGCGTAATCCTGCCCAATCACGTAATCGTCCAGCACCTTGCAGATTTCGCGCGGTGTCGGCACGCCATCGCGGGTTTTCACGAGGTGCGTCCGGTTATCCTCGCGAATGATATCCATGCACAGTTCGACGCATTCATTACAAATGAATACGGTCGGCCCTGCGATAAGCTTGACGACTTCGTGCTGCGACTTGCCGCAGAACGAGCAATACAGGGTGTTCTTCGAGTCTCCGGACTTCGTGCTCATCTATGCTCCAGCGGCGCCGGCAAGAAGGCCGGCGCATCAATCAAGGGACCAAGAGTAGACCTCAAGTCCCGCCGGCACAAGCATTGCGATGCTGTGCCACCACGGCTGGCCGTCGGGTGATGCAGTTATGCCTTTATTTCGTGTCCTTGGCCGGCTGCTTCGTCACAACCTCGTCGATCAGGCCGAACGCCTTTGCCTCGTCGGCGGACATGAACCTGTCTCGTTCAAGTGCCTGCTCGATCGCCTCGAGCGTCTGCCCGGTATGCGTGACGTAGATGTCGTTGAGGCGCCGGCGCAATGTGAGAATTTCGCGCGCCTGGATCTCGATATCGGCCGCCTGACCCTGCGCACCGCCGGAAGGCTGGTGGACCATGACCCGCGAATTCGGCAGCGCGAAGCGCTTCCCCTTTTCACCGGCGGTCAGAAGCAGACTTCCCATCGAGGCGGCCTGTCCGATACAAACCGTCGTCACCGGCGACTTGATGTATTGCATCGTGTCATAGATTGCGAGCCCAGCTGAAACAACGCCGCCTGGACTGTTGATATAGAAGGAAATTTCCTTCGAGGGATTTTCGCTTTCCAGGAACAGCAGCTGTGCGGCGATCAACGAACCAACCTGATCATAGACCGGGCCGGTCAGAAAAATGATCCGCTCCTTCAGCAGCCGCGAATAGATATCATAAGCGCGCTCGCCTCGCGCGGTCTGCTCGACCACCATGGGCACAAGGCTGTTCATGTAGATCTCGGTGGGGTCGCGATCCATCGGCATCTGTCTCCAAGTCAGGGCCGGACGCACCGCACCCGCATGAAATCCTGTCCTGCCGGGGGCGACGGCCGCCGTATCACGGCCGGCGCCGCCCCCTCAGGCTTCTAAGATGAGCCGGGAACAGGGTTCCGTCCACCCCCGGAAAAAAAAGAAGCTCAGTCGTCGGAGTCGGCGAACAATGCCTCGACTGTAACCTCTTCATCCGTGACCGTGGCAAGCTCGAGCGCGTAGTCCACCACCTTGTCCTCAAAGATCGGACCGCGCAGCCGGTCGAGCGCACCGGGGTTCTTCTGGTAGAACTCCATGATCATCTTTTCCTGGCCGGGGAAGCGCTGCATCTCGGCCATCATCGCGCGCCGCATGTCCTGCTCGGTGATCTGCACATTGTTGGTCCGGCCGATCTCGGCCACCAGCAGGCCAAGACGCACACGGCGTTCCGCGATGGCGCGATAATCGGCGCGCAGCGTCTCCTCGTCCTTTGCGGCATCTTCCTCATCGAGCCGCCCGGCCTGCTTCTCGGCCTCGACTTGACGCCAAATCTCGCCGAACTCGGCATCGACCAGCGATGCCGGCGACGGGAAATCGGCCTGCTCGGCCAGCATGTCGAGCAGCGCGCGCTTGACCTTCAACCGCGAGGCGCCGGCGCGGGACTGTTCAAGCCGGTCGGCAAAGAACTTGCGGAACTCGGCAAGGGTCTCGAAGCCGTTGGCCTCGGCGAACGCGTCGTCGATCACCGGCGCCACACGGCGCTTGAGCGCCTTTGCGGTGATGTCGAACGTCGCTTCCTGCCCGGCCAGTTCGGCGGCATGATACTGCTCGGGGAAGGTCACGGTAATCACCTTCGTCTCACCGGCCTTCATGCCCTCCATCTGCTCGGCGAAGCCCGGAATGAAGCCCGAGCCGCCCAGTTCGATATCGGTGTCGGTGCCGGCGCCGCCCTCGAAGGGCACGCCATCGCGCTTGCCGAGGAAATCAACGGTGAGAATATCGCCGGTTGCCGCAGGGCGGTCTTCCGTGACGATTTCGGCCTCGGCGCGTTGCTCGGCGAAGCGCGCAATCGCCTCGTCGATCTCCGCCTCGGTCACCGGCGCCTTCGGCCTGGTCAGGCTTATCGCCTTCAGGTCCGGAATCGCCACCTCCGGCAGCACTTCGAGCTCGACGGTGAATTCCAGATCGGAATCCGCGTCGGCACGAACCACCTCGACCTTCGGCTGCACCGCCGGGCGCAGGCTGCGGTCGTTGATCATCCGCTCGGTCGCCTCGTTCACCGAAGCTTCCATCACCTCGGCGGCCACCGCGTCGCCAAAGCGCTTGCGCACCATCGACAGCGGCACCTTGCCCGGGCGGAAGCCCGGCATCTGCATCGTCTTCGACAGCTCGGCGAGGCGCTTCTCGCGCTTCTCGCTGAGATCGCTGCCCGGCACGACGACGGTAAAGCCGCGTTTCAGCCCCTCGGTGAGGGTTTCGGTAACCTGCATGTCCAAACCAATCCTTACGTTACGCCATTTCCCACGTGCCGTGCGGGCACGGCAGATCGACCCTGTCTGCGGGCGGAGGGACTTGAACCCCCATGGCTCGCGCCACCAGAACCTAAATCTGGCGTGTCTACCAGTTCCACCACGCCCGCCCGAACCGGACCAGCAGGCCAGACGCGTTCAATTCCGCGCATGGCCGATCGGCGCGGACTAGCGCGCTTTGCCGTCCGCGACAAGCGAGAACGGCAAACTGGCTGAGCGCACGGTGTCAGAATCGCAAGCTCAGCCCGGCGCTGGCCATCCGTTGCTCGCCGGCGCGCCGCGCAAAGGTTGTCGCAAGATCGACCGTTGCCGAAAGTCGGCCGGCGAGGCGCGCGGTAATGCCGGCATCAGCCACGCCCCACATGGTCGAGAGCTGCGGATAGGTCGTGGTCAGACCGACCAGCGGCTCGTCGGTGAAAACGCTGGCGAACTGCCCCGGCGCGCCGGCGATCGAGGCCTGCATGCCGATCGAACCATGCGGGCGAATCGCAACGCCGCCCAGCCTCCCCCACATCGAAGCCGCAAGTCCGGCATCGAACAGCACACGCCCGAAATCCTGACCGCCCACCGCCATGGTCAGGGCCGGATCGCCGCGCTCGGTATACGGGTCGACATGCGCTTCGGTCGCATCGAGTCCCACTGTCGGTCCGAACGCCACGACGCCCCGTCGAATCATGTAGCCGGTCCGCACCGTGGCGCCGAGCGTGTGGCCGCTTGGCGACGCGGTAATCGGCGCCAGCACGCCTGGCCGGCTGATTCGGCCGAACCGGTCGATACCGTAATCAAGTTGCGCGTCGAGATAGAGATGGCGGCTTTGCGCGGCGAGATAAGCGGCAAACTGGTAGGCATCGGCATCCAGCCGCTCGCCCTCGTTCACCGTTGCGTGTTCGCGCGCATAGCCGAAGGCGAGGCCCGCGGCGAGATGGGAAGTGAGGCGGTAATCCGCGCCGGCGGTCACCGTGCCGATCTGGTCATGAAAGCCGAGGCTACCCGGCGCCGCCGCGCGCGCTCCAAATCCATAGCCGCCGGCAACAAACACCGAGAGGGCATGCCCGTTGCCCGGCAGTTCCATCGGCCCAGTATCGCCCGCCGCGGCATCGGCCAATATCGGGGCGCCGGCGAGAGCGACCGTCAGCCCCCCGGCTCCCTGCCGCAGCGAATCCATCCTGGAGTTGATCGTCCGCGCGAAGGCCGCCGCACCGGCATCGAGCAGCCGCGCCGGCACCGACAGTGACTGGAACCCGTTCAGTGCGCTCGCGACATATTCGGCGATCACCTGGTGCCCATGCGTGGTCGGGTGCACATTCCACCAGAGATACTGGTTCTGCACCGAGGCCGGCGCATAGGCGCAGGCGGAACTGGCCGAGGCGAAGCAGGCGCCGGTCACGTTGGTGAAGCCATAGGCTGCCGGATCGGCGCTGATCTCGGAGAAGATCTGCTGCTGGTTGATCAGCAGGATATTGATCCCGAGCGAGGCGTGCATCTGCGCGGCCAGGGTCGTAAGCCCGGCATTATGCGCGGCGATGATCTCGTCGCCGAGCGCCACCAGTTGCGGCGTGCCATTCACCGTCGGCACATTGCCAAAGGGCACCAGATTTTGCAGCACGATCTGCCGCGCCCCCAGCGCGGCCACCTGCCGGATCGCCTGTCCGGTCTGGGCGAGCACGGTCGTCACGTTCTGGCTGACGATCTGCTGCGCAAGCGCCGGATCCGCGCCGACCAGCGCCTCCGTTGCGAAATAATTGTTCCCACCAATCCAGATCCCAACCACGTCGGCGGGGGAAAAATGCCCACCCGATGCGGCGAAACCCTGGATTTCCTGCAATTCGTTGGGTAGGCCGGGCAGCAATGTGGTCGGAAAATTGGCGAGATTGTTATAGGTCACGCCATTGGCCACCAGTGGTCCGGCAAAAGCGCCGCCTACCGCATAATCATTCGAGGGCTTGAAGTTCAGCCCGGTGAGCCCCGGAAGGTATTCCGCCCAGACCGGCCCGTTAGAGAATCGGAAGCCGACATAGGGCGGTGGTGGATAGGGAACGCCGGTCAACCGCGGAATATTGCCATTGTCGCTCAGACTGTCGCCAAACACGTAAAGGCTTCCTGGCGCCTGCGCTCTTACCGGCGCCGACCCCGCGAATGCGGCCACGATTGCGCCCATCGCCAGTCTTCGAAAGGATATCTTGAAGGTCATCTCGCTCCCCTTTGTTCATCCCGAATTTGGCTGCTTTAAGCCGATATGGACAGGATATTTCCCATTACGGAGCAATTATGTCGCAGTCGAAATTTCCTGGTCAAATAAAAATTTCGCGCACTAGAATTTTGCCTGCCCGGTAGCGCCGGGGCTGATCAAGCTGGAGTTCAGCCGCTCAAGACGCTGCGGTGACCTCGTAGGGGCGGCCGGCCAGCGCCTCGATGAGTACGCCGCGCAATTGTGCGAGCTTGCGCTCGTTCTGCACTTTCAGACCGAACACGTCCTTCACGTAGAACACGTCGACCGCGCGGACTCCATAGGTGGTGATATGCGCCGAGGCGATCTGCAGGCCCTGCGAGGTGATCGCAGCGGTGACATCGTGCAACAGGCCCGGCCGGTCGCGGCCGTTCACCTCGATGACGGTGTGCCGATTCGACGCGCTGTTGTCGACGACGACGCGCGGCGGCACGTGAATCGCACGCATCCGGCCGCCGACAACGCTGTTCGTTGCCTTCTCGATCTCGGTGGCGAGGCGCAGCCGGCCAGACATCACCTGCTCGATCACGGCTGAAATCTTGGCCAGCCGATGCGGCGATTCCAGCGATCCGCCCCCGGCATCCTGGATCCAGAACGTGTCGAGCGCCATGCCGTCAGTCAATGTGTGGATGCGCGCATCAACGATCGTCGCCCCGGCGACCGCGAGTGCCCCGGCGATACGGCTGAACAACCCCGCATGGTCAGCGGTATAGACCACGACTTCGGTGACCGAGCGCGCCGGCAGCGGTTCCGCGGCGACGGTCAACGGCGCGTCCCTGTGCCGCGCATCGCGGATCATTCGGCCGTGCCGCGCGATGCTCTCGGGATCGAAGCCAAGCCAGTAGCCGGGATACCCCATGTTGAGAAAATCATCGCGCTCGGAATCCGGCCAGTCGGAGAGCAGTTCGGCCACCATCTGCTTGACCCGGGACACACGGGCGTCGCGCTCGGTCGTCGCCAGCCCCCCCTCGAGCACCTCGGCAACGCGAGCATAGATCTCGCGCAGCAAGGTGGCCTTCCAGCCGTTCCAGACCTTGGGAGAGACGGCGCGGATGTCCGACACCGTCAGGATCAGCAACAATCTCAGCCGCTCGGGCGACTGCACCACATCGGCGAGGTCGAGGATCGTCTTCGGATCATCGATGTCGCGGGAAAACGCTGTCTGGCTCAGCAACAGGTGGTGCAGCACGAGCCAGGAGACCATTTCGGTTTCCTCTGGATCGAGCCCGAGCGCCGGGCCGATGGTCAGCGCCAGCTCGGCGCCGATCTCGGAATGATCGCCCCCCCTGCCCTTCGCGATGTCATGCAGCAACAGCGCGACATAGAGCGCCCGGCGCGACTGCACGTGATGCGCCAGCCCGCTCGCCACCGGCACGATCTCTGAAAGTTCGCCGCGCTCGATCGCATTCAGCACCCCGATCGCGTGGATCGTATGCATGTCGACCGTATAGACATGGTAGGAATCGAACTGCATCTGCCCGACGATCCGCCGCCAGTCGGGCAGATAGCGCCCGAGCGCGCCAGTTTCGTTGAGAATGGCAAGCCACTGGGCGCCATCCTGCCGGGCCTCGCCATCGCCGCAGAGAAGATCGAGAAACAGTGCCGCGGCGCGCGGGTCGGTGCGCAATTCCGCGGTGCGACGCGCGCCACGGATCATCGCCCGAAGGGCGAGCGGATGCAGTTTCAGCCCCCGATCGCGCGCGACCTGCAGGATACGCAGCAGCTGGATGGGTTCGGCCAGCGGTTCGCGGCCGGTGACAAACAGGACCTTGCCGTCCGCCAACACGAAGCCGGCATCGAGCAGTGCTGCATCGGTTGCCGGCGCGATCGCGGGCGGCCCGAGCGCTGCGCGCACCACGGCGGGCTCCAGCACGCCGGTCACCCGCGCCACCTCGCGAACCACCAGGAAATAGTGCCGCATGAACCGTTCGACGCCATCCTGCCGCCCGTGCCGCGTATAGCCCATGCGCGCGCCAATCACCGGCTGCAAGTCGAAGGTCAGCCGCTCCTCGGCGCGGCCGGCGACATAGTGCAGGTGAAAGCGTACGGTCCAGAGATAGTCCCAGGCCCGCTTGCAGGCGCGTGCCTCCGTGGCGCTGAGAATGCCTCCGCCAGGCGCGCCAGCGCCGACCAGTTCGGTCATGGCGAATGTGCCGAACACGTAGCGGGCAAGCCAGTAGAGCGTTTGCAGATCCCGCAGCCCGCCTTTGCCCTCCTTTATGTTCGGCTCGACCATGAAGGGCGTGTCGCCGAACCGCTTGTGGCGGGCGGCGCGTTCGGCCTGTTTCGCGGCGATGTAGCCTGCCGGGCTGCCGGCGGCGCAATCGTGACGAAAGGCCTGCTGGAAATGCGCGAACAGCGGCCGGTCGCCCGCGATGCAGCGGGCATCGAGCAGCGACGTGCGTATCGTGCTGTCACCCTGCGCCTCGGTCAGGCAATCGGCTGTCGAGCGCGTCGCGTGCCCGACTTTCAGCCCGAGATCCCACATGAAATACAGGATGAATTCCACCGCACGGAGCACCCGCGCGGAGGGTTCGCTATCGGTCAGGAACAGCAGATCGATATCGCTGAACGGCGCAAGCGTGGCGCGGCCGTACCCGCCGGTCGCGGCAACCGCGAGGCGATCCCCTTCCTCGACCGGCAGCAGATCGACCGCGTAGCCGATCAGAGCGGCAAGCAGCTCGTCCATCAGCCCTGAAAGCAGACGAGCCGCCGCAAGGCCGGACATGTCGCCCCGCTCGAAGCGGGTCTGTACATGGGTTTGCAGGCGGGCAAGCTGACGGCGAACGATGCCGAGCGCGTCATCCCGCGATGGCGGGTTGCCACGCGGCAGCGCACGCGCGAGTTCGGCACCGATATCGGGGCGGCCGATGACCACCTCCTGCGGTGGTGGCGGGATCATGGCCGCCTGCATGACGGGCGGAAAGTCGCGCGGCGGCTGGGTGGAGTTCGACATGTCATTCCTTTTCTACCGCGCCATCCGCCCTGTCGCCAAGGAACTTTCGCCGCCAAGCATAGATCAGCTCCAGCGCCGCGCGCGGCGAAAGCTGGTCAGGATCAGCCTCCGCGAGCGCCGCATGCCAGCCATCCGCCACCGGCAATTCCGCTTGCGGCGCAGGCGCCTCGCCCACCGCGGCAAAAAGCGGCAGCGCGCCGGCCTCGCCGCCACCGCGCTCGGCAGCGCGCAGCAGCGCCTCGGCCCGGCGGATCACCGGCTCCGGCAGCCCGGCGAGTTTCGCGACATGCACGCCCCAGCTCCGCTCCGCCGCGCCCTCGATTACTTCGTGCAGGAACACGACGCTGCCCCGCCACGACTTCACCCGCATGGTACAGGGCCGCAACCGCGGCAGCGCTGCGCCGAGCTGCACCAGGTCGTGGAAATGGGTGGCGAAGATGCTGCGGCAGCGGATGGAGCCGTGCAGCGCCTCCAGCACCGCCTGGGCGATCGCGAGCCCATCCCGCGTGCCGGTGCCGCGGCCGATCTCGTCGATGATGACGAAGCTGCGCGGCCCGGCCTGGTTGAGGATCGAGGCCGTCTCGATCATCTCGACCATGAAGGTCGAGCGCCCCGCGGCGAGGTCGTCGGCGGCGCCCACGCGGGAGAACAGCCGGTCCACCAGCCCGATCCGCGCCTGCTCCGCTGGCACCGGCAGCCCCGCCTGGGCCAGGACGATGACCAGCGCGTTCTGCCGCAGAAAGGTGGACTTGCCGGCCATGTTCGGCCCGGTCAGCAATATTAGCCGCCGGTCGGGCGAGAGGTTGGCATCATTAGCGATGAAGCGCGTGCCGCCAGGCAGCGCCGCCTCCACCACCGGATGCCGCCCGGCGGCGATGTCGAACGCCGCATCCTCGGAAAGCTCCGGGGCGCACCAGCGCCCGCTCTCGGCCAGCGTCGCCGCCGATTGCAGCGCATCGAGCCGCGCCAGCGCCGCCGCGCATGCCGCCAGCGCCGCCTCCTCGCGCATCACCGCGGCGAGCAGATGGTCGAGCACCAGCGCCTCCCGCGCCGCCGCCCGTTCATGCGCCTCGGCGATCCGCCGGTCGAGGTCGGACAATTCGGGATGGGTGAAGCGCGCCGCCGAAGCCAGCCCCTGCCGCAGGATCAGCTCCGGAAACGCCCGCAGCGTCTCGACCGAAGCCGCCGGCGCCTCCAGCACATAGCCGAGCTGGTTGTGATGCCGCACCTTGAGACTGGCGACGCCATAGCGCGAGGCAAGCTCGGTCTGCAGCGCCGCGATCACCTGCCGCGTGTCGTCGCGCAGCCGGCGCTCGGCGTCGAGTTCACCGTCGAACCCCGCGCGGATCGCCGGCGCGTCGCCGATCCGCGCCGGCGGTGTTTCAACCAGCGCGGCCTCCAGCAGCGGTGCCAGCTCCGGCCCCGCTGCCAGCCTCGCGACGTCATCCGATAATGGGTGCGCGGGATCGGCGGCGACCGCTGGCGCCAGTCCCTCGGCCACGGCGCGCGCAGCGGCGAGCGAATCCCGCACCTGGCCCAGATCGCGCGGCGACAGCCTGCCCGCCTTCCGCCCCGCGAGGCCGAGCCGCGCGAGCGCGCGGGCGAGGTCCGGCGCGCCGCGCAGCGATCCGCGCAGGAACGCAAGCGTGCCCGGCGCGTCGAGCAGGCTCTGCCAGCCGGCCTGCCGGGCGCGCAGCGGGCCGATCGCATCGAGCGGCGCGGCGATCCAGCCGGCGAGCATCCGCGCCCCCGCAGCGGTCACAGTGCGCCTCACCGCGCCGAACAGGCTGCCAGCTTCGCCGCCATCGGCCGTGCGCAGCAGGTCGAGGCTGGCGCGGGTCGCCGCGTCCATGGCCAGCAGCCCGGTCTCGCCGGCACGTACCGGCCGGGCGATGCGCGGCAGCGTGCCGGCCTGGCTGCGCTCGACATAGCGCAGCGCCACCGCCGCCGCCTGCGCCTCCTGGTCGGTGAAGGCGCCGAAGGCGTCGAGCGAGGCCACGTCGAACAGCCGGGCGAGATCGCGCCGGGCCAGCTCCGCCGCCGGCGCCGGGCCAGCATCGGTGCGCCGGCCTTCATGCGCGCCAAGTTCGACATCCGCTCCGGAAAGAATTTCCGCCGGGTCCAAACGACCGAGCAGCGCAGCGAGTTCGCTCCCCGCCAGATCGGCGGTCTCGAACGACGCGGTCGAGACGTCGAGCCAGGCGGCGCCGACCCGCCCATCCCGGGGCACCAGCGAGAGCAACAGGCTGGCGCGGCCTGAATCGAGCAGCGCCTCTTCGGTGATCGTGCCGGGGGTGATGAGCCGGACCACAGCGCGCTCGATCAGCGCCTTGCCGCCTCTCGCCCGCGCCGCCTCCGGCGCCTCGACCTGCTCGGCAACCGCGACGCGGAATCCCCGCCGGATCAAACGGGTAAGATAGGTGTCGCGCTGGGAGACCGGCACGCCACACATCGCGATCGGCTCGCCCTGATGGGTGCCGCGCGCGGTCAGCGCGATGTCGAGCGCCGCCGAGGCCGCCTCGGCGTCCTCGAAGAACAGCTCGTAGAAATCACCCATCCGGAAAAAGATCAGCGCGTCCGGATAATCGGCCTTGGCCCGGAACCACTGCGCCATCGCGGGGGTTGCGCCGGCGGCGCGCTCGGAGATCATGGTCTCTCTCTAGCCGAGGAGATGGCCCGCGCGGAAGAGCACGGCAAAATGTCGATGGCCGGAAATAATTTCCGTCCATCTCGCCGACGGGGAAAATCAAGTTGAATTTGGAGAAAAAATCCGGCATGAGGCGTCCATGCCCAAAACCACAGACGAAATCATCGACCTGCTGGGCGGCGCCGATGCGGCGGCCCGGCTGACCCAGGTTTCGACCGAGGCCGTGCGGAAGTGGCGCAGCGCCGGGGCGATTCCCGCACGGCACTGGCCGGCGGTGATCGCCGCCACCGGCCTGTCCCTGGCCGATCTTTCAGGAGACGTTTCAATGGAATCCGAAACCACGAAACCGGACGGCGCAACCGCGG
This sequence comes from Acidocella sp. C78, assembly GCF_907164655.1. Lineage (NCBI taxonomy): Bacteria > Pseudomonadati > Pseudomonadota > Alphaproteobacteria > Acetobacterales > Acidocellaceae > Acidocella > Acidocella sp. C78. The sequence continues at coordinate 325,696 of NZ_CAJQZK010000001.1, read as the reverse complement.
CTCTGGTATTGGGCGACGGGCGCGTGTTCTGGGGAAGCGGCTTCGGCGCGCATTCCGCCGGCGTGCCCGCGGAACTCTGCTTCTCCACCGGCATGACCGGCTATCAGGAAACCCTGACCGACCCCTCCTTTGCCGGGCAGATCATCACCTTCACCTTTCCTCATATCGGCAATGTCGGCGCCAATCCCGAGGATATCGAGGCGAGCGCAAGCTTCGCCCGCGGCCTCGTGATCAACCGCGACATCACCCAGCCCTCCAACTGGCGCGCCGCCGAAGGGCTGGCCGCCTGGTGCCGCCGCATGGGCCTGCCCGGAATCGCCGGGGTCGACACCCGCGCCATCACCCGCACCATTCGTGACGATGGCCCGCCCAACGCGCTGATCGCCTATCCCGAGGACGGCCGCTTCGATATTCCCGCCCTGATCGATCGGGCCCGCGCCTGGCCCGGACTGGAGGGCATGGACCTCGCGCGCGAGGTTTCCTGCACCCAGAGCTACGAATGGACCGAAACGCTGTGGGATCTCGCGCACGGGTTCGGCCGGCAGGACACGCCGAAATTCACCGTTGTCGCCGTGGATTACGGCGCGAAACGAAACATCCTCCGCAATCTCGCAAGCGCCGGCTGCCGGGTCATCGTCGTCCCCGCCACCGCCTCGGCCGAGGATATTCTCCGCCATCAGCCGGATGGCGTGTTCCTCTCCAACGGCCCCGGCGATCCGGCGGCAACGGCTGAATACGCCGTGCCGGCGATCCGCGGCGTGCTCGACGCCGGCAAGCCGTTGTTCGGCATCTGCCTCGGCCACCAGCTTCTCGCCCACACGCTCGGCGCGACAACCTACAAGCTCGCCCGGGGCCATCGCGGCGCCAACCAGCCGGTGCAGGAACTCGCCACCGGCAAGGTCGAGATCACCAGCCAGAACCACGGTTTCGCGGTCGATGAAGCGAGCCTCCCCGAGGGCGTGACGGTGACGCACCGCTCCCTGTTCGACGGATCGAACGAGGGCATCGCCTGCCCGGCGAAGAACTGCTTCTCCGTGCAATACCACCCCGAGGCCAGCCCTGGCCCATCGGATGCCAATCACCTGTTCCGGCGCTTTGTCGCGAAGATGGAGGGCTGACCATGCCGAAACGTACAGACATAAAGTCGATCCTGATCATCGGCGCCGGCCCCATCGTCATCGGCCAGGCCTGCGAGTTCGACTATTCCGGCGCCCAGGCCTGCAAGGCGCTGCGCGAGGAGGGCTACCGGGTGATCCTGGTGAACTCCAACCCGGCCACGATCATGACCGATCCCGAACTGGCCGATGCCACCTATATCGAGCCGATCACGCCGGAGATGGTCGAGAAGATCATCATCAAGGAACGGCCGGATGCGGTGCTGCCCACCATGGGCGGGCAGACGGCGCTGAACACCGCAATGTCGCTCGCCAAGGCCGGCACGCTGGAGAAGCACAGCGTCGAGCTGATCGGCGCCCGCGCCGAGGTGATCGACCGCGCCGAGGACCGGCTGAAATTCCGCGACGCGATGGCCGAGATCGGCATCGAAAGTCCGCGCAGCGCCATCGCCCACACGATGGAGGAGGCCCGCGCCGCACTCGACCTCGTCGGCCTGCCGGCGGTGATCCGCCCCTCCTTCACCCTCGGCGGCACCGGCGGCGGCATCGCTTATAACCGCGAGGAATTCATCGAAATCGTCGCCGGCGGGCTCGACGCCTCGCCGACCACCGAGGTGCTGATCGAGGAGAGCGTGCTCGGCTGGAAGGAATACGAGATGGAGGTGGTCCGCGACCAGGCGGACAACTGCATCATCGTCTGCTCGATCGAGAATATTGACCCGATGGGCGTGCATACCGGCGATTCCGTCACCGTCGCTCCCGCGCTGACGCTCACCGACCGCGAATACCAGCTGATGCGCGACGCCTCGATCGCCTGCCTGCGCAAGATCGGCGTCGATACCGGCGGCTCGAACGTCCAGTTCGGCGTCAACCCGGCCGACGGGCGCATGGTCATCATCGAGATGAACCCGCGCGTCTCCCGCTCCTCGGCGCTGGCATCGAAAGCGACCGGCTTTCCCATCGCCAAGATCGCGGCGAAGCTCGCCGTCGGCTACACGCTCGACGAGCTGCGTAACGACATCACCCGCGTCACCCCGGCGAGCTTCGAGCCGACGATCGACTATGTCGTCATCAAGATCCCCCGCTTCACCTTCGAAAAATTCCCCGGCACGCCGGCGCTGCTGACGACCTCGATGAAGTCGGTCGGCGAGGCGATGGCGATCGGCCGCTCCTTCCCCGAGGCGTTGCAGAAGGGGCTGCGCAGCCTGGAAACCGGCCTCGCCGGGCTCGATCCGGTCGAGAAGCCGGGCGATGGCACGCGGGACGCCTTCCGCGCCGCGCTCTCCACCCCGCGGCCGGACCGGCTGCTGATCGCCGCCGAGGCGCTGCGCGCCGGGCTGACGGTCGAGGAAATCCATGCCGCCTGCAAGTTCGACCCCTGGTTCCTCCGCCAGATGGAGGACATCGTCGAGGCCGAACGCCGCGTCGCCGCCGAAGGCCTACCCGGCGACGAGATCGGCATGCGCGCGCTCAAGGCGCTCGGCTTCTCCGACCGCCGCCTCGCTGGCCTGACCGGCCAGAGCGAGGTGGATGTGAGCAAGGCGCGCCTCGCCCTTGGCGTCACCCCGGTCTATCGCCGCATCGACAGCACCGGCGGCGAGTTCGCCTCGGCGACGTCGTACATGTTCGCGACCTATGAAGGCGGCTTCGGCGCGCCGGTCTGCGAAGCGGAGCCAAGCGAGCGGCGCAAGGTCGTCATTCTCGGCGGCGGCCCGAACCGGATCGGCCAGGGCATCGAGTTCGACTATTGCTGCGTCCACGCCGCCTATGCGCTGCGCGAGGCCGGGTTCGAGACCATCATGGTCAACTGCAATCCCGAGACCGTCTCGACCGATTACGACACCTCGGACCGACTCTATTTCGAGCCGCTCTTCGCCGAGGACGTGCTCTCCCTGCTCCGCCGTGAACAGGAGCGAGGCACGCTGCTCGGCTGCATCGTGCAATATGGCGGACAGACTCCGCTCAAGCTCAGCCAGGCCCTCGCCGAGGCCGGTATCCCGATCCTCGGCACCTCGGCCGACGCGATCGACGCCGCCGAGGACCGCGAACGCTTCCACGACCTGCTGCGCTCGCTCGGCCTGCGCCAGCCGGAAAACGGGCTGGCCCGCTCGGCCGAGCAGGCGGAGGCGATCGTCGAGCGGATCGGCTTCCCCGTCGTCATCCGCCCCTCCTACGTGCTGGGGGGCCGGGCGATGGAAATCGTCTACGACATCGCCAGCCTGCGCCGCTACATGCGCGAGGCGGTGGTGGTCTCCGGCACCAACCCGGTGCTGATCGACCGCTACCTGAACGACGCGATCGAGGTCGATGTCGACTGCATCGCCGATGGCCAGAGCGTCTATGTCGCCGGCGTGATGGAGCATATCGAGGAGGCCGGCATTCATTCCGGCGACTCCGCCTGCTCGCTGCCGCCCTATTCGCTCTCCCCCGCCATCGTCGCCGAACTCCGCGCCGAGACCGAGGCGATGGCGAAGGCGCTCAACGTGATCGGGCTGATGAACGTGCAGTTCGCGATCCAGGGCGAGAACGTTTATGTGCTGGAGGTCAATCCGCGCGCCTCGCGCACCGTGCCCTTCGTCGCCAAGGCGACGGGCGTGCCGGTCGCAAAAATCGGCGCGCGGGTGATGGCCGGCGAGGCGCTGGCCTCATTCGGGCTCGATGACAGCGTGATGCGCAGCCATGTTGCGGTGAAGGAAGCGGTGTTCCCCTTCGCCCGCTTCTCCGGCGTCGACGTGCTGCTGGGCCCCGAGATGAAGTCGACCGGCGAGGTAATGGGCCTCGATGTCAGCTTCGCCCGCGCTTTCGCCAAGGCGCAGCTCGGCGCCGGGGTGAAGCTGCCGCAGGCCGGCACGGTGTTCCTCTCGGTGCGGGACTCCGACAAGCCGGCGATCCTCGCGATTGCCCGCCGCTTCATCGATCTCGGCTTCGAGATCATGGCGACGCGGGGTACCGCCGCGCATCTTTCCGAGGCCGGCATCGCCGCGCGGGCGGTGAACAAGGTGCTGGAGGGACGGCCGCACTGCGTCGACGCGATCCGCTCCGGCGAGGTGCAGCTCGTCATCAACACCGCCTCCGGCGCGCAGACCGTGGCGGACAGTTTCGACATCCGCCGCCAGGCGCTGAACCATGGGGTGCCGCACTACACGACCATCGCCGGCGCGCGGGCGGCCTCGCATGCCATCGCTGCCCTCGCGGCGGGTAGCCTTGAAGTTGCGCCACTTCAGTCGTATTTTGCACAATCGTTTCGATGACCGTGGTGCCGGGCTGTCCTGGCCCGCGCATTTTTCGCTCATCCCCCTGTCGGATGGCTTAACCTGACTGAAGGAACTGCCGTGCAAAAATTCCCGATGACCGGGCCCGGACTGCAGAATCTCGAAACCGAGCTGCGCCACCTCAAGTCCGAGGAGCGGCCGGCGATCATTCGGGCGATTGCCGAGGCCCGCAGCCACGGCGACCTGTCGGAAAACGCGGAATACCATTCCGCGCGCGAGCGCCAGTCCTTCATCGAAGGGCGGATCGCCGAACTCGAGGAGATCATCTCCGCCGCCGAGGTGATCGATCCGTCCACCCTGTCGGGCGACACGATCAAGTTTGGCGCCCATGTCGAACTCGTCGACGAGGAGTCCGACAAGGAGGTCACCTACCAGATCGTCGGCGTTCACGAGGCGGACATCAAGGCCGGGCGGATTTCCGTGACCTCGCCCCTGGCCAAATCGCTGATCGGCAAGAAGCCGGGAGACACCGTCTCGGTGCCGGCTCCCGGCGGCGACCGCAGCTACGAGATCCTCGCCGTCCGGTTCGGCTGAAGCCTTGGTCACCCTCGCCGATATCGAGGCGGCGGCCGGCCGGATCGCCGACGCGGTGCTGCGCACCCCGCTGGTGCGCGCGGATGCCCTTTCGCGCGCGACCGGCGCCGACATCCATCTCAAGCTTGAAAACCTCCAGGCGACCGGCGCCTTCAAGGAACGGGGAGCCGCGAACCGCATCGCCCTGCTGACGGCGGCCGAGCGCAAATCCGGCGTGATCGCGATGTCGGCCGGCAACCACGCCCAGGCTGTGGCGCGCCACGCCCAGCTCGCCGGCATCCGCGCCACCATCGTGATGCCGCGCTTCACCCCGACCACCAAGGTCACCCGCACCCGGGCCTGGGGCGCGCAGGTCGTGCTGCACGGCGAAACCCTCGCCGAGGCCGCCGCCCACGCCCACGAACTCGCCGCCCGCGAGGGGCTGGTCTTCGTCCACCCCTATGACGACGCCGACGTGATCGCCGGCCAGGGCACGCTCGCCCTCGAAATCCTCCAGGATCTGCCGGACCTCGACGCGCTGGTGATCCCGACCGGCGGCGGCGGGTTCATCGCCGGCTGCGCCGTGGCAACGCGGGCGCTGCGGCCGGAGGTCGAGATCCTCGGCGTCGAGGTCGAAAGCTATGCCGGCTTCGCCCAGGCGCTCGCGGGGCAGGAAATCAAGGTTGGCGGCGCCACCATCGCCGAGGGCATCGCCGTGCGCGATATCGGCCAGTTGCCGCTCGCGCTGCTGAAGGAACAAAAAGTTGAGGTTCTGGTCGTGCCGGAAGCCGCGGTCGAACAGGCGATCGCGATGCTGGCCGAGAGCGGCAAGATCGTCGCCGAAGGCGCCGGCGCCGCCGCCCTCGCCGCGGTGCTCACCTTCCCGCAGCGCTTCGCTGGCCGCCGGCTCGCCCTGCCGATCTGCGGCGGCAATATCGACACCCGCGTCCTTGCCAACACGCTGCTGCGCAACCTGATGCGCGATGGGCGGATCGTGAAGGTGCTGATGGAAATCCCCGACCGTCCCGGCGTGCTGGCCGACATCGCCGCCCGCATCGGCGATCAGGGCGGCAACATCATCGAAGTCGTCCACCAGCGCCAGTTCGCCTCGCCGACCGTCCAGGCCGCGCATCTCGAAGTGATGTTCGAGGCGCGCGACGCTGCCCATGGCCGCTCGATCACCGAGGCGCTGGAAGCCGCCTACACCGTCCGCCGGCTCTGAGCGCCGGCCGGCGCTCAGATCACGAACGCGCCGGCGCGCATCACCGGCGTGACCGAGCCGTCGGCGTTCAAGCCATCGACATCCATCAGCGCCGAGCCGATCATCCAGTCGACATGGATGAGGCTTTCGTTGGCGCCGCGCCCGGCATCGCACCCGCCCTCCATGTTGAGCGCCAGCGCCTGGCCGAGCGCTATGTGACTGGCCGCGTTCTCGTCGAACAGCGTGTTGCGGAAGATCACCCCCGAACGCGATACCGGGGAAGCATCCGGCACCAGCGCCACCTCGCCGAGGCGGCTCGCCCCCTCGTCGGTCGCGATCAGGGCGCGGAACACGTCCTCGCCCCGCTTCGCCTTCGCCTCGACGATCCTTCCCGCCTCGAACCGCACCTCGATGTCCTCGATCAGCGCACCGCCATGCACGAGCGGCTTGCTCGCCCGCACCGTGCCGTTCACCCGGTCGCGATGCGGCATGGTGAAGACTTCCTCGGTCGGCATGTTCGGCATGCAGGCCGTGCCATCCTTCGATGTCGCGGACCCGCCCGCCCAGAGATGCCCGTCGGCGAGGCCGACTTCCAGGTCGGTGCCGGGGCCACTGAAGCGCAGCGCGGCGAAGCGGCGGGCGTTCAGCACGTCGCACCGCGCACGCAAGGTCGCGACATGAGCGTGCCAGGCGGCGACCGGATCGGCCTCGTTGATGCGGCTGACCTCGAAAATGGCATCCCACAGACGCGCGACCGGGTCGGGATCGTCGGGGAAGACCGATTTCGCCCAGCCCGGCGTGGCGAAGGACAGGATCGACCAATTGGTGGCGAAACTGCTGATCAGGCTGCGCACCGGCTTCATCGCCCGCGCCATCGCGCGCTGAGCGCGGCCGATCCGCGCCGGGTCGCAATCGGCGAGCAGCATCGGGTCGGTGCCGACCACGGTCAGCATCGCCGCCCCCTCGCCGATCGACTTGGCGACCCCTTCGTACAGCCAGGCCGGGGCGAAATCGAAACTGTCCTCGCTCGCCTCGCGGAACCGGGCGCGCTGGATCATATCGTCGGCGAAGAAGGGAATCACCAGCGCCGCGCCGGCGCGATAGGCATGGGTCGCGATCCGGTCGACCAGGTCGCGCGCCTCGATCGGCGCATTGACGATCAGCTCCTGGCCCGTCTGCACATTGACGCCGATCCGGACGGCGACCTCGGCCAGCCGGTCGAGCTTCTCTTCATGCGTCATGGCGCGTCTCCCTCGATGATCATGCCGTCAAAGGCGGGCTCGAAGCCGGCGGGCAGCGTGTCGCACAGCGTGCGGTAATCCATGTCGAGTCCCATATGGGTGAGTATGGTGCGGCGCGGCCGCAGCGCTTTCGCCCAGTCGATCACCTGACCGAGATAGGCGTGGGTGGGATGTGGTCCTCGCTTTGTAAAGCAATCCACGATCCAGGTGTCCACGCCCTCAAGCAGGGCGAACTGGTCGGGCGTGAAGCGCACCACGTCCGGACAGTAGGCGACAGTACCGACGCGCAGCCCGAGCGAGGGAATAAACCCGTGATCCTGGCGGATGAAGCGCACCGGCAGGCCGGCGATGGTCCGCGTTTCACCCGCGAGGATCGTGTGCGTCTGCAAAACCGGGCGGAAGAAGCCGGGCGGCTCCCAGGGGCGGAACGCGTAGTCGAACCGCTGGCGCAGTTCCACCCAGGTGCGCTCGTCGGTATAGGCGTCGATCGGAGTGCCGCGGAGGCGGTTGAGGATGCGGATGTCGTCGAGCCCGGCAATATGGTCCGCATGCGAATGGGTGAAGATCACCGCGTCGATCCGGTCAATCCGCTGTTCGGTCAGCTGCACGCGGATTTCCGGCGCGGTATCGACGAGGATTCGCTGCCCATCTTCGGCGGTGAACACCACGCTGGCGCGCGTGCGGCGGTTGCGCGGCTCCGCCGGGTCGCATTGCCCCCAATCGCCAGCCCCGTCCGGGCCGCCGATCTGCGGTATCCCGGCCGAGCCGCCAGTGCCGAGCAGCGTGAGCGTGAACCTCATGAAGCCTTGGCGAACAGGTGGTTGAAATTGGCGGTGGTGAGATCGGCGAGTTCGGCCATCCCCATGCCCTTCACCTCGGCCAGCACCTTGGCGGTGTGGACGGTATGCGCCGGCTCGTTGCGCTTGCCGCGGAACGGCACCGGGGCGAGATAGGGCGAGTCGGTTTCCACCAGCAGCCGCTCGCGCGGAATATCGCGCGCGATCTCACGCAGCTCGGCCGATTTCGGAAAGGTGAGAATGCCGGAGAAAGAGAAGAAACCGCCAATCGCCAGCGCCCGCTCGGCCAGCTTCCGGCCCGACGAGAAGCAGTGAAGCAGAAAGGCGAAAGGCGCCTTCGCGTGCTCGTCCTCCAGCATGGTGGCGATGTCGTCATCCGCGTCGCGGGCATGGATGGCGAGCGGCAGGCCGGTCATTTGCGCCGCGCGGATATGGGCGCGGAAATTCTCCGCCTGAACCGCGCGCGGCGCCTTGTCGTAGAAATAGTCGAGCCCGGATTCGCCGATGCCGATCACCCGTGGATGCAGCGTCATCTCGGCGATTGTCTCCGGGCTGGGCACGCCCGCCTCGCCGCCGGCATTGTGCGGATGCACACCGATGCAGGCGAACACGCTGGGATCGCTCTCGGCGATGGCGATCGCGGTTTCCGACTGGCGCAGCGAGGTGCCGATGGTCACCATGCGTTCCACCCCGGCCTCATGCGCGCGAGCAATGACGGCGGGGCGCTCGGCCTCGGTGAAGTAGTCGAGATGGCAATGAGAATCGATCAGCATTCGCCCTATATAAAGGTGCCGGCGCCGGATCGGAACCGCGCTTGACCCGCGCAAGCGCCTCGGTCCATCTGCGGGCGGCAGATGAGGGAGAATGCGATGACCAGGCCGGTGATGCTGACGATACTCGACGGGTTCGGCTGGCGCGAGGATCGCGCGGACAACGCCGTGGCCCAGGCGAACACGCCGCATTTCGACCGTCTCTGGCGGGAATCGCCGCACGCCTTCCTCAACGCCTGCGGCCGCGATGTCGGCCTGCCCGAGGGGCAGATCGGCAATTCCGAAGTGGGCCACACCAATATCGGCGCGGGCCGGGTGGTGATGCAGGAACTGCCCCGGATCGACAGCGCGATCGAGGACGGTTCGCTCGCCGAGAACGCCGATCTGCGCCGCTTCATCGACGCGCTGCGCGAATCGGGCGGTGCCTGCCACTTGCTTGGCCTGGTCTCCCCCGGCGGCGTGCATGCGCATCAGCGCCACATCGCCGCCCTCGCCGGCGCGGTCGCGCAGGCCGGGATTCCCGTCTTCGTCCACGCCATCACCGACGGGCGGGACACGGCGCCGGAAAGCGCGCCGGACTGCCTCGCCTGGCTGGGCGGCGCGCTGCCGAAAGGGGCGGAGATCGCCACAGTAATCGGCCGCTATTACGCCATGGATCGCGACAACCGCTGGGAGCGGGTCCGCCTCGCCTTCGACCTGTTCACCGAAGGCAAGGGCAACCACGCCGACGATCCCGCCGAAGCGGTGAGGGCGAGCCATGCGGGCGGCGTGACGGACGAGTTCGTCAAACCGGTCGTGATCGGCGGCTATCAGGGCATGCGCGACGGCGACGGCCTGTTCTGCGCCAATTTCCGTGCCGACCGCGTGCGCGAGATCCTCTCCGCCCTGCTCGATCCGGGCTTCGATGGCTTCGATCACGCCCGGCACATCCGCTTCGCCGCCGCCCTCGGCATGGTGACCTACTCCGATGAGCTTGCGCATTTCATGCACACACTGTTCCCGCCGCAGCGGATGGACGATCTGCTCGGCGAGGTAGTCGCCCGCGCCGGCAAGCGCCAGCTGCGCGCGGCGGAAACCGAGAAATATCCTCACGTCACCTACTTCCTGAACGGCGGGCGGGAAACGCCGTTCGAGGGCGAGGAACGCATCCTCGTCGCCTCGCCCAAGGTCGCGACCTACGACCTGCAGCCGGAAATGTCGGCGCCGGAACTGACCGACAAGGTCGTCGCCGCCATCGACTCCGGCCGCTTCGACCTCATCGTCCTCAACTTCGCCAACCCCGACATGGTCGGCCACACCGGCTCGCTCCCCGCCGCGATCAAGGCGGTGGAGGCGGTCGATGCCGGACTCGGCCGAATCGAGGCGGCGATCCGCGCCCAGGGCGGGACGATGATCGTCACCGCCGATCACGGGAATTGCGAGATGATGCGCGACCCCGAAACCGGCGGCCCGCACACCGCGCACACGCTCAACCGCGTGCCGGTGCTGCTGGCCGGCGGGCCGGCGGCGGCGAAGCTGCATGATGGCCGCCTTGCCGACCTCGCGCCCACGCTTCTCGCCCTGCTTGGGATTCCCCAACCGGAGGCGATGACCGGGCGGAGCCTGATCGGCGCCTGATGCCTTTGGCCGCGCGCCGCCGTTCCGCGACCGCCGCGCTGTTGGCCGCGATACTTGCTGCCGGCACAGCGCGGGCTGATCAGCTGGGCACGGCCCGAAACCGTCTCGATCAGGCGAACGCGGCGGCGCAACGCCATCGCGCCGCGGCAGCCGCGGCGGCCAGGGCGGAAGCCGCCGCGGCGGCGCGGCGGCAGGGACTGCTGACCCAGGAAATCGCTGCGAATGCCGCCTTGCGGGCCGCCGAAGACAAGACCGCCGAGATCGTCAGCCGGCTGGCCGATCTGGCGACCAAAACAGAGGCGGCGCGAGCGGACATCGAGGCATCGTCCGCAGCCATCGCACCCTTGCTGCCAATCATCATCAGACTCGCGCGGCGGCCAGCGGCAACCCTCATTGCCGCCGGTTCGGCGCCGGGCAAGGCCGCCGAAGGCGCCCTGGCAATGCAGGGAATGACCCGGCAGATCGCCGCCCGGGCGCGCTCCCTGCAGGCGGCACAGCAGCGCTACACGGCATTGTCCCTGCAACTTCAAGATCAAAAGACCCGGCTGGTCGCGGCCATCGCACGGCAGAAGGCCGGCGATGCGGCATTGCAGGCGGCCATCGCGGCTACCACCGCGGCAGAAACCCGGGCTGGGCGCCGCCGTTATGCGGAAGCCCGGCAGGCGGCCAAGGCCGCAAGCCAGGCACATGACCTCGTCGGCGTGATCAACCGCCTCAAGCAGGCCCGCGCCGCGGCTGCCCAGGCCGCGGCCGCCCGCGCAGCCGCCGCGCGAATCTCGCCTTCGGTGCCGCCGAAAATCCTCGCGAACGCCCCCGTCGCTGGCCGGCTGATCCGCGCTTTTGCCAGCGCCACGGCGACCGGCCCGGCAACCGGCGACACCTTCGCCGCATCACCCGGCGCCGTGGTCAGCGCGCCTTGCGGCGGCGGCGTGGTGTTCGCGCGTCCCTTCGCGAGTTATGGTAAGCTGATGATCATAGACTGCGGGGCTGGATACGATTTCGTGATGGCGGGGTTCGAGCGGTTCGATGTATCGGTAGGCCAGCATGTCGAGCCCGGCCAGCCGGTTGGTCGCATGCCGGCATTCGACGCGCACAACCCCGGAAATCAGCCGCGGCTTTATGTCGAGTTGCGGCATGACGGAAAGGCAGTCGATCCGGCTGAGCGCATCGGTGCCGGAACAGCGAACCGCTGACCCGCCCATTTCCGGCTATGGACTTCCGGGCCAGCCGCACTATTGGTGAGAGATACGATGAGGATGGCGTAGATGAAGCTCAGGACCTCCCTGTTGATCATGGCGACCTTTACGGCGGGGGTCGGCGTTGGAATGGTGGATCCGGTTATCCACGGCGCAGTCGCCGGTACACCGCAGAACGACGAAACCTATCGCCAGCTTGGCCTGTTCGAAAATATTTTCCAGCGGATCAAGGCCGACTACGTCGTGCCGGAATCATCGAAAAAACTGGTCTATAACGCGATGAACGGAATGCTGAGCGGGCTCGACCCGCACAGCGCCTACATGAACGCCCGCCAGTACAAGGACATGACCGCCGAGACATCGGGCCAGTTCGGCGGTCTCGGGATCGAGGTTTCCGAGGCGGGCGGATTCATCAAGGTGATCAGCCCGATCGATGGCACGCCGGCCGCCAAGGCGGGCATAAAGCCCGGCGACCTGATCGTCGCGATCGACGGCAAGCCGATGATCGGCATGACGCTGGACAAGGCGGTCAATCGCATGCGGGGCCCGGCGGGCAGCAAGATCGAACTCACGATCAAGCGTGCGGGCGTCGACAAGCCTGTCCACGTCACCCTGACTCGCGCGATCATTCACGTCCAGGCGGTCAAGACCGCGCTCTACGGCGATGTCGGCTACCTGCGCCTCGCCAGCTTCTCCGAGAACGCGAACCGCGACATCCGCCGCGGCGTGGCCAAGCTGAAGGCCGAAGGCCACGGCAAGGTGAATGCCTATATCCTCGATCTGCGCAACAATCCCGGCGGCCTGCTCGACCAGGGCATCGCCGTGGCCGATGATTTCCTCAATACCGGCGAAATCGTGTCCACCCATGGCCGCCATCAGTCCGACGACCAGGTCTGGTACGCGCATGACGGCGACATCACCGGCGGCAAGCCGATCGTCGTGCTGGTGAATTCCGGCACCGCCTCGGCCGCTGAAATCGTCAGCGCGGCCTTGCAGCAGAACCGCCGCGCGGTGGTGATGGGAACCCGCACCTTCGGCAAGGGCTCGGTGCAGACCATCTTCACCATTCCTGGCCATGGCGCGCTGCGGATGACCACCGCGCTCTATTACACACCCTCCGGCAAGTCGCTCCAAGATTACGGCGTCGAACCCGATCTCGTCGTGCATGAAACGAACAATCCGAAGGATCATTTCCCGAAGATCCGTGAATCGAACATGCCGCACGCCTTCCGCAATCCTTCGGGCCTGAAGGCGCCGATCCTGCCGCCCAAGCTGGTGCTGCCAGCGGTTGCGAAAACGATCGCGGCGCGGCCACCGGTGGGCTGGCCCAAACTCGAGCTGAAAAAGCCGGGAACCGACTATCAGTTGCAGATGGCTCTGAAGCTCGTCCGCGCCATGGCGGCGCCGAAGAGCGGCACGACGCACTGACCAATGCGCGCGATCCGAATCGCGCGCTCGGTCGGGCGTTTCTGGGCGGGCACTGGCCTTGCGACTGTCATCGGTGGCGCGATACTGGCCGCACTGGGGCCGCCGCAGCCGGCAAAGCCGGCCCGGCCCGAGCTGGTGCGACATCTCTATCATGGGGCCATCCCGCCGCCCAACCCGAAACTGCTGGTGGCATCCCCGGCCAATCCGGCATGGATGATCCCGCGGCAATCCGGCAAGACCAAGCCGATGGCGTATTACGCGGCCCCGGCCCATCTTTCCAACGGGCTGCATCGCGTGGCCATTCTCGTCGGCGGTATCGGTGAGGCGCTCAAGCCCAGCCTCGATGCCGTTACGTCGCTGCCGCCCTCGGTTTCGCTGGCGCTCACGCCCTATGGCCCCCATGCGCAAGACGTGGCGGCGGCAGCGCGCAAGGCGGGGCACGAGACGCTGCTTGGGCTGCCGATGGAGACGAGCCGGGAACCTACCGTGACCGAGGGCGACGAGGCCCTGCACGGCAGCGAGCTTGATTCGGTCAACCAGAGGCGGCTTGACTGGGCACTTTCCCGCGCGGCCGGCTACGCAGGCGTCACCGACGAAATCGGGATGACGACCGATGAGACATTCCTGTCTCAGGCCATGAACAGCCAGTGGCTCGGCAAGCATCTGCAAACCACTGGCCTGTTCATGGTGACCGCATCGAGGGGGTAAAACTCCCGCCCGGCATCCCTGGCCGTCGAGCGGATGTGGTGATCCATCCCGAGATGAGCGGAGCGGACCAGTTGCAGTCCCTGAACCAGCTGGCGGGTGTCGCCGTCGTTCAGGGCAGCGCTCTCGGCGTCATTTCGTCGCCGACGGCAAGCGATATCGACATCCTGACGAAATGGTGCGCCGGCCTGAAGGCGCAGGGGCTGGTTCTCGTGCCGGTGAGCGCCCTGATCGCGCCGCGGAAGACAAAATGACGGAGACAACCACCCTGCCCTACCGGCACAATGTCGGCGCCGCGGTGTTCAACCGTGCCGGTCGGGTGCTGGTCGCCCGCCGGGCCGATCTCGGCCGCGATGCCGCCTATCAGTGGCAGCTGCCCCAGGGCGGCATTGACGAAGGCGAAGATCCCGCTGCCGCCGTGCTGCGCGAGCTGGACGAGGAGATCGGCACCGCGGCGGTCGAGGTTATCGGCGAAATCGGGGATTGGCTCAGCTACGACTTTCCGCCTGAAGTGGTGGCGAAATTCGGCGCCCGGCATCGTGGCCAGAAGCAATGGTGGTTCGCGCTGCGGTTTGTCGGCAGCGACGAGATGATCCGCCTCGACGCCCACAGGCATCCCGAATTCGATGAATGGCGCTGGATCGAGCTTTCCGATATCCCCGCGTTGGCAGTGCCGTTCAAACGGCCAATCTATGAGCGCCTCGCGCGGGATTTCGCGCGGTTCGCCAAAACGGACGGAGCATGATGATGGGTGAGATGATCAACCTGACCGCCTCTTGCGGACACAAATTCCAGGCCTACGCCGCTGGCGACACCGCGGCGCGGCGTGGCATCGTGATCGTGCAGGAAATCTTTGGCGTGAATTCGCACATGCGGCAGATTTCGGATCACCTGGCCTCGTTCGGCTACCGCGTCATCACTCCGGCGCTGTTCGACCGGGTCGAGCGCGGCGTCGAACTCGGCTACGACGCTGAAGGACGCGACAAGGGCCTCGCCCTGCGCGCGGAAATCACGGAAGAGGCCGTGATGCGCGATATCGAAGCCTCGGCCGCGGCCCTTTCACCGCGACCCACCGGGATCATCGGCTATTGCTGGGGCGGCACAATCGCCTGGTGGGGCGCCACGCGGAGCAAGAGCTTCAAGGCCGCGATCGGCTGGTATGGCGGCGGCATCGCGGCCACGCGGTCGGAAAAGCCGAATTGCCCGGTGCAGCTGCATTTCGGCGCCGAGGACAAGGGCATTCCGCTCGCGGATGTCGAGTTGATCCGCAAGGCGCAGCCGGATGTCGGGATTTTCGTCTACCCGGGAGCGGAGCACGGCTTCGGTTGTCACGACCGCCCCAGCTTCAACCCCCGCGCCAACGAGATCGCCGAGCATCGCAGCCTCGCCTTCTTCGCCGAACACGTCGCCTGACGAGCGGCAGCCGTGAGCGCCGCGCGGCCCGGAGGGATTGAACCCGGCCGCGTGGCGTGCTGTTGAGGCGTCATGTCCGACGCATCCTCCGCAGACCGCATCCTCATCCTCGATTTCGGCAGCCAGGTGACGCAGCTGATCGCGCGACGCCTGCGCGAGACCGGCGTCTATTGCGAAATCTGGCCCTTCGACGCCGACCCGGCGCGCATGGCGGCCTTCGCACCTAAGGGCATCATCCTCTCCGGTGGCCCGGCGAGCGTCATCGAGGCGGTCGCGCCCAAACCCGCCGCCGGGGTTTTCGGGGCCGGCGTGCCGGTGCTCGGCATCTGCTATGGCGAGCAGGCGATCTGCGATGCGCTGGGCGGCGCGGTGGAAGGGTCTGACCATCGCGAGTTCGGCCGCGCCTTCATCGACATCGTCGAAGACTGCGCGCTGTTCGAGGGTGTCTGGGCCAAAGGCCAACGCGCCCAGGTCTGGATGAGCCATGGCGACCGGGTAACGGCGCTGCCGCCCGGCTTCCGCGCCGTGGCGGTGAGCGAAGGCGCCCCCTTCGCCGCCATCGCCGACGATGCGCGGCGAATCTACGGCGTGCAGTTCCACCCCGAAGTCGTCCACACGCCGGACGGCGCCCGCCTGCTCGCGAATTTCGCGCACAAGGTCTGCGGCCTTGCGGGCGGCTGGACGATGGCGAATTTCCGCGAAACCGCGCGCGATGCGATCCGCGCCCAGGTCGGCGCCGGGCGGGTCATCTGCGGGCTGTCCGGCGGCGTCGATTCCTCGGTCGCGGCGGCGCTGATCCACGAGGCGATCGGCGAGCAGCTTGTGTGCATCTTCGTCGACCATGGCCTGCTCCGCGCCGGCGAGGCGGACGAGGTCGTGCGCGTCTTCCGTGATCGTTTCAACATCCGGCTTGTGCATCGCGACGCGTCGGACCTCTTCTTCGCAGCCCTTGAGGGCGTTTCCGATCCGGAGGTGAAGCGCAAGACGATCGGCCGCCTGTTCATCGAGGTGTTCGAGGAAGAGGCGCAGAAGCTCGGCGGCGCGGATTTCCTCGCCCAGGGCACGCTGTATCCGGATGTGATCGAAAGCGTCTCCGCACGCGGCGGGCCCAGCGCCGTCATCAAGTCGCACCACAATGTCGGCGGCCTGCCCGAACGGATGCGGATGAAACTGGTCGAGCCGCTGCGCGAACTCTTCAAGGACGAGGTCCGTGAACTTGGCCGCGAGCTTGGCCTGCCCGAAACCATCGTCGGCCGCCATCCCTTCCCCGGCCCCGGCCTTGCGATCCGCATTCCCGGTCCGGTCGATCGCGACAAGGTGCGCATCCTGCAGAAGGCGGATGCGATCTATCTTGAGGAAATCCGCAACGCCGGCTTGTATGACGCGATCTGGCAGGCCTTCGTGGCCCTGCTCCCGGTGCGCAGCGTCGGCGTGATGGGCGACGGCCGCACCTACGACTTCGCCTGCGCCCTGCGCGCAGTCACCAGCACCGATGGCATGACCGCGGACGTGTATCCGTTCGACATGAATTTCCTCACCCGGGTTGCAGGACGGATCGTGAACGAGGTTCGCGGCATCAATCGCGTTACCTACGACATCACTAGCAAACCACCCGGCACAATCGAGTGGGAATGATTTAGGGCCTTTCGGCGGCATCCGCCAACAATCGAAAAATCGCACTAAACCACTGAAATAAATAAAAATACCTGTCAGGATCAATCGCCGTCATTTTGGAGGCAGCGCTCCAATTTGACGGCATCTCTGACGGTATCATCACCTCTTGCTCACGTCCAAAACTCGCGATACCGTCAACCCGTTGAGGTCGTTTGACGGTATTTTTTTCCTCGTAAGTCACTGATAAAAAGGGGGAAATAGAAAATACAGCCGTCAAAAAAGGCCTGACGGTATTTTTCTCAGAGGTGAGAGCGATGCTGACGGACGTGGCCCTTAAGAACCTGAAATCTAAAGAGAAACCGTATAAGGTGGCAGATCGCGACGGCATGTACGTCGTCGTCGCACCGTCAGGAACGGTCACTTTCAGGCTCGACTATCGGCTGAACGGTCGGCGCGAGACCGTCACTTTCGGCCAGTACGGCCCCGCCGAGTTATCCCTGGCCCGCGCCCGTGAGATGACGATCGATGCGCGGCGCTCGATCATGGAGGGTAATTCCCCCGCCCACGAAAAACAGCGTGCGAAACGGCGGATCAAAGAGGCGAAGAGCTTCGGCGAATTTGGGGAGAGGTGGCTTTCCACGGCGACGATGGCCGACAGCACCCGTGCGATGCGCCGAGCCATTTTCGAACGGGAGCTGGTCCCGACCTGCAAAAATCGCCTTCTGCACGAGATCACGCCTGATGATCTGCGAGCGCTTTGCGCGAAGATCGTCGAACGCGGCGCGCCGGCGACGGCCATCCATGTCCGCGACATCATCAAACAGATTTACGGCTTTGCGATTTTGCACGGGGAGAAGGTTGCCAATCCGGCCGACGAAGTCGGGCCGGCGTCGATCGCCACCTTTGTGGCAAAGGACCGATCGCTGTCTCCGACTGAGATACGCATCATGCTCAAGCAGCTTGAACATGTGGCCACGCTTCCTACGATCCGACTTGGGATGCGCCTGTTCCTCCTCACCATGGTGCGCAAGAGCGAGCTGCAGGACGCAACCTGGGACGAAGTGGATTTCGAGAATGCCGTCTGGAGCATCCCCAAAGAACGGATGAAGAGGTCCAAGGCCCACAACGTCTATCTGTCTCGGCAAACCCTCGACATCATGATCGCGCTGAAAACCTGTGCCGGGAATTCCCGCTACCTGCTGCCGTCGCGCTATGACGCCGATGCCCCGATGTCGCGGGCGACGTTCAATCGGATCACATATGCCGTTGTGGAGCGCGCGAAATCCGAGGGGTTACCCTTGGAGCCCTTCACCGTTCACGACCTGCGCAGGACCGGCTCCACGCTTTTGAACGAGATCGGCTTCAACAGTGACTGGATCGAAAAGTGCCTAGCGCATGAGGACGGCCGGTCGTCTCGCGGCGTCTACAACAAGGCGGAATACGAACCTCAGCGGCGGCACATGATGCAGGAGTGGGCGGATATCATCGACGCCTGGGTGGCGGGACGAAAACATCTCCCTGTTCTCATTCCGCCGTCGATGCCGATGCTGGTTCCTGACCCGGCGCTTTGACGGGGCGGCTTCGGCGCTTGCGGACGTCCGGGTGAGGCGCGCGCCGCGTCGAGGCGCTTTCCGTGGCCCGTCGGCGGTCGGCCAGCCAGGCTTCCACTTCGCTGAGATCCCAGACCACGCATCGGGTGGTGAGGGCAAAGCGGCGGGGGAATTCGCCACGCTGCTCCATCTCGTAGATGGTCGAGTCGGCAAGCGGCACGATCTGGCGCAGCTCGCCGCGGCGGATGGTCCGTTTGATGGATTGCTCGATCATCGCGGCCATGACGGTGTCTCCTTGATTGGCGTCTGATGCCAATGGAAACCGATAGTCGCTGATCATGGGAAGCGTTGAGTTGGCCGCGTAGTGCCGGGTGCGGCTCTGGCGTAGGAATCGGACGGTTGGCCGTCGGTGGAGACAACGCTCAACGAGCGACGGAAGCAAATTCGACTTTTTGCGGAGGGGTAAATCCCGCCAATCCAAAGCCTAGCATCTTTTGCTAAACTCTGGCAGGTTCTGCCATCCGTTCTGATGAGAGGGCCGGTCTATGCCGGACGAGATTCTAACGCTGCCCGAGGTCGCCATCTTGTTGAAGGTCGCTGAAAAGACGGTCTACACGATGGCCCAGAAGGCTCAGCTTCCGGCCTTCAAAGTCCGCGGTCAGTGGCGATTCAAGCGTGTCGACCTCGATCGGTGGATCGAGCAACAGAAGGCCGCGTCTCGCAGCGAGGGAGGAAGCTGAATGCCCACGCCCCTCGCATCACAGATTCAGGAAGTGCTGCCACGAACAAGGGACGCCTACTACAAGCTCGTTTTGGCGGTCGGGCCTGCCAGATCAGGAAAGACTGCAATGCTGACCGAGCTGGCGGCCCAGCACAGTTGGCCGCGCGTCAATGTCAATCTGCGACTTTCAGAACGGCTTCTTGAATTGACGCATCGTCAACGAGCCACGCGCGTCGCAAATATTCTCGACGATATGGTTCGATCGGAACAATCAGATGTGGTCCTGCTCGACAATATCGAGATGCTCTTCGCCGAGGAATTGGCGCAGGACCCACTTCGGCTTTTGCAATTTCTGTCGCGGAACAGAGCGATAATAGCCGCTTGGCCAGGCGGTTTCGATGGGGCGTGCCTCACCTATGCGGAGCCAGGCCATCCGGAGGCGCGCAGATATCAGACACCCCAAGCGGTGATCGTCAACGCCGGTGACAGCGATCAGGCCGAAGCGGAAACGCGCGGGGAGGAGATGGCATGAAGTATTCGGACCTCATTCAATTTGAACCGATTGAAACGGTCGTTCAGCTTCGCGAAGCGGATTCTGCGACAGACGCCCGCAGATTGGTTGAGACGTTCGTGATTTCTGACCGTATGGCCGAGCTGCTCGGGGAGTTGGTTTTTCCCCAATTGCAGTTCACTAAGCCGGCCGACAACAAGGGAATCCTTGTCGTCGGCAACTACGGAACGGGTAAATCTCACTTGATGGCCGTTGTATCGGCGATCGCTGAACATCCGGACCTCGCCGCACGGCTAACCAATCAAAAGGTTGCTCAGCAGGCCGCCGAAATAGCTGGCCGCTTTCGTGTGATCCGTGCCGAGATTGGGTCCACTACCATGTCACTGCGCGACATCGTTTGCTCAGTTTTGGAGGACGGCCTGAGTGGGCTGGGTGTTACCTACGAGTTTCCCTCCACCGATGACCGTCACGAAAACAAGTCTGCCTTCGAGGAGATGATGGCGGCGTTTCAGGCCGTTCATCCCGACCGCGGCCTGATCCTCGTTCTCGATGAACTGCTCGATTATCTGCGGTCGCGAGCCGATCAGGCGCTGAGCCTCGACCTCTCGTTCCTGCGAGAGCTTGGCGAGGTCTGCAAGGGGTCGCGGTTCCGCTTTATTGCCGGCGTCCAGGAGAGCCTGTTCGACAATCCGCGGTTCCAATTCGTGGCAGACACTCTGCGACGCGTGAAGGATCGGTTCGAGCAAGTTCGCATCGCCCGCGACGACGTCGCGTTCGTCGTCGCCGAGCGAATCCTCAAAAAGGATGCCAAGCAGCAGGCGTTGATCCGCGAGCATCTGAAGCAGTTCGCGCCCCTGTATGGCTCAATGAACGAACGGATGGAGGAATTCGTCCGCCTGTTCCCGATCCACCCTGCCTATCTCGACACGTTTGAGCGCGTTTATGTGGCCGAGAAGCGTGAGGTGCTGAAGACACTTAGCGCCGCCATTCGGCGCATCATCGACAACGACGTTCCGAAGAATGACACCGGGCTCATTGCCTACGATTCATACTGGGGTGTGCTCCGGGACAACCCGTCATTCCGATCCGATCCCGCCATCAAAGAAGTCATCGATCGCAGCGGCGTGCTCGATGCGCGCGTCCAGCAGGCGTTCACCCGGCCGCAATACAAGGCCGCCGCTATCCGGATCGTTCACGCGCTTTCCGTCCATCGCCTGACGACGGCCGATATCTATGCGCCGATTGGAGCCACGGCTGAGGAGCTGAGAGACGATCTTTGCCTCATGCTGCCGGTGCCAGAGAAGGACGCCGAGTTTCTGCGAACGCTCGTCGAAACCGTTTTAAAGGAGCTTCTTCGTACGGTCAGTGGCCAGTTTCTCAGCTTCAACAAGGAGAACGGCCAGTATTTTCTTGATCTGAAGAAGGATGTCGATTTCGACTCTCTCATCGAAAAGCGTGCAGAGACCCTCGGCGACGCGCAACTTGATCGATATTATTTTGACGCGCTGCGGCGAGTTGTTCTCGAAGATCCTGATGCTCCGCCCTATGTCACCGGCTATCGCATCTGGGAACACGAGATCGAGTGGCGGGAACGGCGTGCCGGCCGCAGCGGCTACCTGTTCTTCGGGGCTCCCAATGAGCGCTCGACGGCGCAACCCGCTCGCGATTTCTATCTATATTTCCTGCAGCCGTTCGATGCGCCGTACTTCAAGGATGAGAAAAAGGCAGACGAGGTCTTCTTCAAACTGAAGGACCGAGACGATGCGTTCGAACGCGCTCTTCGTCTGTATGCCGGCGCGCGGGAACAGGCTGCCGCTGCTTCGGGCAGCAACAAGAAGATCTATGAAGACAAGGCAACGGATCAGCTCCGCGCACTGACAGCCTGGTTGCGCGAGCATGTACCGACCGCCGTCGAAGTCGTGCATCAGGGGCGATCAAAGACGTTACTGGAGGTCGTTCGTGGCAAGCTGCCGCCGAACGCGACGGTAAGAGACTACGTCAACACTGCCGGTTCGGCGTTGCTGGCGCCGCATTTCGCGGATAAGAGCCCTGAGTACCCGATATTCAGCGTGCTGGTCACGCGCCAGAACCGCGATCAGGCCGCGCAGGAAGCGCTGCGTTGGATTGCCGGTGGCGTGAAGAGCAAACAGGGCTCGGCGATTCTGGACGCGCTGGAGCTGCTGGACGGCGAAACGCTGAAGCCGCGCAATTCGCGCTATGGCAAGAACGTGCTCGACGTTTTGAGCCAAAAAGGCCAAGGCCAGGTGCTCAATCGGTCCGAATTGATCGCCTCGGAGTCCGGCGTCGATTATTGGACCAAGTTTCGGATCGAGCCGGAATTTCTAAGTGTGGTTCTAGCCGCCTTGGTCCATAGCGGGGACATCGTCCTCAGCCTTGCCGGGAAAAAGATCGACGCGGCTGGCATCGACCAGTTCGCAAAGATCGGAATCGGAGAGGTCACCGAATTCAAGCACATCGATCGCCCGCGGGACCTGCCGCTCGGGCCGCTCCAGGATCTGTGCGATCTTCTCGACGTGCCAAAGGGGCTCATCGTCAATCCCGCAAACCGGGACGACGGAGTAGCCAAAGTTCAGCAGCGGGCGGCCGAGCTTCTCGGGAAGGTGGTCGCCTCACAGGCGCGCGTTGCAGAGCTGGTCTTTTGGGGCCGACCGATCCTGTCGGAGCAGGAGCAGAAGGATTGGAAGGATCGGCTCGGAAGTCTCAAGGGCTTCCTTGAATCCCTGCAGCCGTTCAACACGTCCGGGAAGCTGAAAAACTTCCCGCATGATTCCGCCGCTGTGTTGGGTCAGAAGCCGGCGATAGAGCTGGCTCGCGAGGTCGACGAGCTCGGCGTTCTCCTGCAGCAGACCAGTCCACTGACATCATATCTGGGCAAAGCAGAGGCGCTGTTGGATGCCAGCCATCCCTGGCAGGACACGGTGCGGACCGTTCGCGCCGATCTGACAGCCAAGATTGCCAGCCCGAAACAGCGTTCGGAGTCGGATTTCAAAAGGCTTCTCACTCAGACGTTGGGAGATCTGAAGTCGAAGTATCAGGATGCCTATCTGGCGGCGCATGAGCGTGCGCGCCTGGGCGCCAACGACGATAAGCGGAAGGCCGGCCTCGCGAAGGATTCGCGTCTGGCGCAGCTTCAGAAAATCGCCGGCGTGGACATGATGCCAACGCAGCAGCTGCGGGATTTCGAAAACCGGCTGTTTGCCCTGAAGACCTGTTTCCAGCTTAGCCGTCCAGACCTCGACAGCGATCCGCTTTGCCCGCATTGCGGCTTCCGGCCAGGGGAAGAGCCTGCTGGTGGCGCGACCTCGAAGAAGACTCTGACGGACCTGGACGGGGTGCTGGATGCGTTGGTTCGCGGCTGGACGGACACGCTCCGTTCCAACCTCGAAGATCCCACAGTGTCTGCAAATATTGAACTTGTCAGCGATGCCGCCGGCAAGGGAGAACTCCAGAGCTTTCTCAAGAGCAAGCAGCTTCCTGATCCAGTGAACCCAGCCTTTTTGAAGGCTTTGCAGGAGGTGCTGAGCGGGTTGCAGAAGGTGACGTTCGGCAACGCGGCACTTCAAGTGGCCCTGTCCGAGGGGGGGCTACCGTGCACCGTCGGGGATCTTCGCGAGCGGTTTGACCGCTACGTCGCCACTCTCACCAAGGGCAAGGACCTTTCGAAAGTCCGCGTGGTGATCGAATGAAGCTATCTCGATCCGCTTTGCTAGCCCGCATCAACACGTACGAATGGTCGGACCTCGAAGTGAAGGCGGCGCAGAACGAAGTTCCGCGCGATGCATTCGAGACGATATCGGCCTTCGCGAACACAGCAGGCGGGCATTTGGTTTTTGGGGTGCAGCAGCAGCGAGAGCACTTCGAGGTCGTCGGCGTCCTTGCCCTGGACAAGGTGCAGAATGACTTGCTCAGCGCGCTGCGCTCGCGCGAGAAAATCAGCTATCAGATGGTGACCAGCGACGACGTCATCGAGACGGAGTCTGGCAAGCTGCTCGTCTTCTATATACCGGAAGCGCCGCGCCAGCATAAGCCAGTTTACCTCAATGGCGACATCCGCCGAAGCTATATCCGGCGTGGCGCCGGGGACCAAAGATGCAACGAGGACGATATTCGGCGCTTCCTGAGAGCTGCCGGCGGCCCGTCGTATGAGTCAGAGGTTGTTGACCTCGACCTCGGAGCCAGCCTGGATGCGGCGACCCTGGAACGATACCGGCAGCGCTTCCAGGCCCAGCACCCCAACCACCCGTGCATCCCATATGATAATGCTCACTTCCTGGAGCATTGGGCATTGGCGGTCGCGCGTGAAGTCGGGCTTCGGCCGACACGGGCGGCGATCTTGCTGTTCGGCACCGGCGCCGCATTGCGCACGATGATGCCGCGGCCCTTGGTCGATTGCCGTTGGGCGGACTACCCGTGGGATGCACCGGCTCCGGAGCGGCGCTGGCTTGATCGGCTCGTCTGCGAGGAGAACCTCTGGACCTGTTGGGAACAACTGGCCGATCGCTACGCGCAGAACGCCTCCAAGCCATTCTCGATCGAACTGGGGACAATGGCGCGGCAGGATCGCCCGGAAGACTTCATTTCATTCCGTGAGGCGGCGATCAATCTCCTGATGCATCAAGATTTTGAAGAGACGACGCGGGCCGCCACGATCGCATTCCACCCAGACCGGGTGGTTTTCGAGAATCCGGGCTGCACGCGCGCGCACAAGGCCGATTTGCTTGAGCCAGGCGCCAAGGACGTCCGGAATCCTTTGATCGTCGCCATGTTCCGCCGCGTCGGTTTGAGCGAACAGGCGGGCACGGGAATTGGCGCGATCTTCAGCGATTGGCGCCGCCGCGGCAGGGTGCCGCCGGAGATCATAAACGATATCCCATCGTACAGCTTCCGCCTGTCGCTCCTGGCGAAGGAGCTGATGTCGGAGAGGCAGCTTCTATTTCAGGCTTCGCTGGGTGCCAGGCTCTCAGACGCCGAGGCGCACGCGCTGGCAATCCTGTGTGGCCAGCCGCAGGTCTCCTTGCCGGAATTTCGGGCTTCGCTTGGTATGGGGAGCGCCGACACGCTGGCGGTTCTGGCGCGCCTGGAGACGCAGGTGCTGGCGGCCCGGATCGAACGGTCGGACGGCGCATGCTATGAACTCGCCCAGCATCTCCGTGATCGCTGGCCCATCCCCGGCATGGCCAAGTCGACAGCAGGCAGCAGCTTGGTCAGTGACCAAGCCGCCGAGAATTCGGCGAGCTTAGTCAGTGACCAAGCTCGCGCGCGGGGAGAGAGTGGTCGCCGGCCGTCTCGCCCGGTTGACGAACTCACCGCGCAGCAGCGCCAGCTTCTGTCGGCGTGCGACACGCCCCGCCGCCAAACCGAGTTGATGGAATTGCTAGGCGTGACCCATCGTACCCAGTTTCGGACCTTCCACCTGCAACCCCTAATAGATGGCGGGTTGCTGCAGCCGCAGTTTCCCGACAACCCGCGCCATCCCAGACAACGCTACTCGCTTACCCCCGTCGGTGCCGAGATCGTTGGTCGTCAACTCAAGGCTGAGGTAGCTTCCAAATGACCACTAGGGGCAAATCACCTCGGACCGGCGAACTTTTCGTTGAAGGATCTGGACAACTCCGCTTGGTCGAAAAGTCAGCGGAGCAGCAGGTTCTGGAAAGGGGCAAGGTCGAATGCCTCGGGATGACATTTGATAGCGAAGACGCACGCCGGGCCTTTTTCACCGAGCGCCTTCGCGAGAAACTGACCGACCCTGAATTCAGGAAGACCCCCGGGTTTCCAAAGGGAGCCGACGAGGACATCATCCGGATGTCTGATCCGCCTTGGTATACAGCGTGTCCCAATCCCTTCCTGGCCGACTTCGTGCGCTTGTACGGTAAGACTTATGATCCGAAAGAGCGTTACGAACGTGACCCATTTGCAGTCGACACAAGCGTCGGGAAGACCGATGCGCTCTACAAGGCACACGGTTACCACACAAAGGTTCCGCACCTAGCGATCGTTCCCTCGATCCTCCACTACACGGATCCGGGCGATGTCGTGCTGGATGGTTTTGCTGGCTCAGGCATGACTGGTGTGGCTGCCCAATGGTGCGGTTCTGCACCGGCGGAGTACCGCAAGCAGATCGAGGCGGAGTGGTCGCAACAAGGGCAACCGAAACCAAAATGGGGCGCGCGCCGCGCAATTCTAAACGATCTCGGTCCGGCTGCCAGCTTCATCGCTGCGAACTACACATTGCCTTTCGACGTCGCTGCATTTTCCAGAGCCGCGGAACGCGTCCTTGCCGAGGTCGAGAAGGAACTCGGCTGGATGTACGAGACACTTCACACCGACGGAAAGTCCAAGGGCCGCATCAATTTCACGGTCTGGAGCGAGGTCTTCACCTGCCCGGAATGTGCCGGTGAGGTGAACTTCGTCGAAGAGGCTCTCGATCCTTCCACTAAGCGTGTCCATGATCACTTTCCTTGTCCGCACTGCAATGCTGAGCTGACAAAGAGCCGCCTGGAAAAGCTCTATGAGACAAGGGTCGATCCGGTGATTGGAAAGACCATCAAGACACCCAAGCGTCGAGCTGCCCTGATCGACTATTCAATCGGCAGCGCCAGGTACGAAAAGGCTCCGACACCTGCTGACGCTGCGGTGCTTGATCGAATAGCAGCCATGCCTTTGCCCGCGGAGGTGCCAACCCAACCACTGCCTTACATGCATATGACTCACGAGCGCGCCCGCATGGACTCCGCCGGCGTCACTCATGTGCATCACTTTTTCATGCCGCGTGCTGCGCAAGCTCTCGCATCCCTTTGGCGCAATGCCAATGCTGAACAAAACCGGCGTCTTCGGTCGATGCTTCTCTACTTTGTCGAGCAAGCCATCTGGACAATGTCTATCTTGAATCGATATCGCCCCACGGGATTTTCCCAAGTAAATCAGTATATGACTGGAGTGTACTACGTCGCTTCTCAGAATTCAGAGCCAAGCCCATGGTATGTCCTGGGGGGAAAGGCGAAGCGCCTAGGAACTACATTTTCAGGCCTTCGTAGCAGGCAATATTTTGTAGCTACGCAGACGGGCACCTGCGCCCTTATCCCGCTCCAACAGAACTCAATCGATTATATTTTCACGGATCCACCATTTGGCGAGAACATTTACTATTCAGACCTAAATTACTTAGTCGAAGCATGGCATCGAGTTATTACGGAGCCGGAGCCGGAAGCAATAGTCGATAAAGCGAAGAAGAAAGACGTTAACGACTACCAAGCGCTTATGCGAGATTGCTTCGATGAGTATGCGAGAGTCTTGAAGCCCGGCCGCTGGATGACGGTTGTCTTTAGCAATTCAGCAAATTCCGTCTGGCGAGCAATACAGGAGGCTATGGGAACCGCCGGCTTCGTTGTCGCGGATGTCAGGACTCTCGACAAGCAGCAAGGCTCCTATCGGCAAGTCACGAGCACGGCAGTCAAACAGGACCTTGTCATTTCAGCCTACAAGCCGACGGAGGCTTTGGCTGGGCGTTTTGCCCTAGGGGAGGCGTTGCCAGAAAACGCTTGGGCCTTCGTTACTGAGCATCTTGGACACGTTCCTGTTTTCTCCAGCGTGGCGGGCGTGGCGGATGTGATTGCCGAACGCACTGCGCAGGTACTTCACGATCGGATGGTGGCATTTCATGTTCAACGGCAACTGTCTGTGCCGCTTTCGACCTCGGAGTTTCTGTCTGGGCTGACCCAACGCTATCCCGAGCGGGATAGCATGTACTTCCTGCCGACACAGGTTGCTGAGTATGACCGCAAGAGAAATACCGCGGCCGAGCTTCGCCAGCTCAGCCTTTTTGTCATCGACGAGGCGAGTGCCATCCAATGGGTGCGTCGCGAGCTTCAGGACAAGCCGCGCAGCTTCCAGGATCTCCAGCCTGCATTCATGCGCGAAATCCAGAATTGGGCAAAACACGAGGAGACGGTCGAGCTTAAGGAAATTCTTCGTCAGAATTGTATCCATTACGACGGCAGCGGACCGGTCCCGAGTCAGATCCATTCTTACCTGTCCACAAACTTCAAAGAGCTCCGCAATCTCGCCAAAGAAGATCCCACACTGACCGCGAAGGCTGCAGATCGCTGGTACGTGCCCGATCCAGGGAAGCAAGGCGATTTGGAGAAGCTTCGCGAGAAAACTCTCCTGAAAGAGTTCGAGGCATATAAGCAAGCGAAGGAACGTAAACTGAAGATGTTCCGTACCGAGGCCGTTCGTGCGGGCTTCAAAGCCGCATATGACGGTCAGGACTACAAGACGATTGTCAGTGTCGCCGCCAAGCTTCCAGAAAACGTCCTGCAAGAAGACGAAAAGCTGCTGATGTACTACGATGTCGCGAGCATGCGCCTCGGTGATGAGTGAGGTGATCCATGCAAGCTGGCGAGTGGTGGCACAGCATTGATCACGATGAACCCTGCCGCGTTGTCGATACGGAAACGCTGTGGGGTCAGGCGAGCTGTCTGGTGTGGCTGCCGCGCCGGGACACGGCGGTCAGGGTTCTTCAGAAGCGCCTTATCCCGCTGAAAGCGGGCGGGTCCCATCCGCTTGATCGCCTTTCCTATGTCAGCGCCGGTGCGCGCATCGCGGACGCTTTGGAGCGCGACGCGCTGGTCGCGCCGTTGGAAGGTACCGTCATCCCGCTGCCGCACCAGCTACTGGCGCTCCAGCGGGCGATCTCCGGCGACCGCATCCGCTATCTCCTTGCCGACGAAGTCGGTCTCGGCAAAACGATCGAGGCCGGCCTGATCCTGCGCGAACTGAAAATTCGGGGGCTCGTTCGCAGGATTCTCATCGTCGCGCCCGCTGGCTTGGTCTTGCAGTGGCAGTCGGAAATGAAAGGGCATTTTGGGGAGGACTTTCG
Organism: Acidocella sp. C78; assembly: GCF_907164655.1. Classification (NCBI taxonomy): domain Bacteria; kingdom Pseudomonadati; phylum Pseudomonadota; class Alphaproteobacteria; order Acetobacterales; family Acidocellaceae; genus Acidocella; species Acidocella sp. C78. The sequence continues at coordinate 297,133 of NZ_CAJQZK010000001.1, read as the reverse complement.
CCTCATCCTTCCGAGCAGCCTGGCCGCGTTGCGGCAAGCTGGCGCTATCGACGAAAATGAAAACCTCTGGCGCATGCACGACCAGGTGATCTGCCCGCTCGACTCGGTGAAGCCGATGGACGCTCGACGCGGTTGGAGCCAGGAGCAACTCGCCCGCTATAACCGTGAGCGGTTCGAGGATTTGGTTTCGGCTGGTTGGGACCTGATCATCATCGACGAAGCGCATCGGGTTGGCGGTAGCACTGAACAGGTTGCCCGGTTCAAGTTAGGCGACGCGCTGGCGCAGGCGGCGCCATATCTGCTGCTGCTTTCGGCGACACCGCACCAAGGCAAGTCCGATGCGTTCCGCAGGCTCATTCGGTTTCTCGATCCGGATATGCTGCCGGGAGATGACGCGATTTCGCGGGAAGCCGTCGGTCCCTTTGTCATTCGAACTGAAAAACGTCGCGCGATTGACGCCGCGGGCAACCCGCTTTTCAAGCCGCGCTTCACGCAGCTCGTGCCAATCGAGTGGGATGCCACGCACACAGAGCAGCGGGCTCTCTACGAGGCGGTCACCGAGTATGTGCGCGACGGCTACAACCGCGCCATCAAGGAAAAGCAGACGGCCGTCGGCTTCCTGATGATCCTTATGCAGCGCTTGATCACCTCAAGCACGGCGGCGATCCGAACCGCGTTGGAACGACGGCTTACAGTGCTCGAGCTACCCCAGGGGCAGCTTTCATTGTTTCCCGAAGACATGGCCGAGGAGTGGTCGTCTCTCGACGGCCAGCAACAGCTCGACACCATTCTGAAGACGCGCCTGAAGGGCTTGAAGGATGAGCGAAAGGAGGTCGAACTGCTCCTGTCGGCCGCCCGCCGTTGTGAGGCCAGCGGCCCAGACGTGAAGGCGGTGGCACTGCTTGAGCGAATCCAGCAGCAACAGCGTGAGGAAAACGATCCGCTCCTGAAGGTTCTGATTTTTACGGAGTTCGTTCCGACCCAGGCCATGCTCGCCGATTTCCTGGAACGGCGCGGGTTTAACGTCGTCGTGCTCAACGGCGGGATGGGTCTGGAGGAGCGCCGACAGGCGCAAAGGCAGTTTGCCGGCGACGCCCAAATCCTCATCTCAACGGACGCTGGTGGCGAAGGTCTCAACCTTCAATTCTGCCACGTGATCGTGAATTACGATCTGCCGTGGAACCCGATGAAGATCGAGCAGCGGATCGGCCGTGTCGATCGTATCGGTCAGAAGCACATCGTGCGGGCGATGAACTTCGCGCTCGCGGACACGGTGGAGTTACGCGTCCGTGAGGTTCTGGAAGAGAAACTGGCAAGAATCCTAGAGGAATTTGGTGTCGACAAACTCGCCGACGTGCTCGATTCCGAGGATGGCGGTGTGCCTTTCGAGGCTCTGTTTGCCCAAGCCATGATAGCGCCGGAAGATGCCGAACAACGCGCGGCGGGTGTCGCGGACGAGATCAGGCGACGGGCGGAGGAAGCGCGTGCAGGCTCCAGTCTGCTGAATGCGACCGAAAAGCTGGACCCATCGGCCGCGCAGCATATCGCTAATCACCAAATGCCGTATTGGACAGAAAGGCTGACGCTCGGATTCCTCCGCACTCAGGAGCCGACCGTGGCGTCCGCGACCGCCGCCGCTGTCGGCTTTGATCTGCGGTGGCCGAATGGCGACACGAGCCCGTGCGCCGTATTCAATCGGGACGATGCCGATCGGCCAGGCGCGACGCTGATTTCTCTCGAAGATGAGCGGGTTCGCGGCCTGATAAACAGCCTGCCCGTCTTTGCGCCAGGGCAACCGATTCCCTCCGTTGTGATTCCAGATGTCTCCGACAAAACAACTGGCGTCTGGTCGTTGTGGCGGATCAGCCTGCACACAGCCGGCGGGCGGGAGCAGCGTTTCCTCGCGCTGTTCGTGAGCGACGATGGTCGTGTGTTTGGTCCGACTGCGCGAACGGTTTGGGACCGTCTGATCGACCTTCCGGTTGGGCTGAGCCAAGCGGCCGACGATCTATCCGACGCGCCTGCGTTGCGGGCGTACAACGCCAGCCGGAGCGCCGCCGAAACGCAAGGGGCAGCGGTCTTCGAAGAACTTTTGGCGGCTCACCAGCTCAGTATCCTTCGCGAGCGCAAGAAGGGTAGCCACGCGTTTGCGTCGCGTCGACGTGCGATTGAGCGTTTGGGCTTGCCACAGGTCCGGAATTACCGGCTCCGAATTTTGGCTGACGAGGAGCAGGCCTGGACCCGAGAGCTTTCAGTGAGGGAAACCGCTCTACCGGATCTCGCGGCCGTTCTGATGGCCCGCGTGTCACCGATAGGCAAGAGCATATGATCGCTCATGCCGCCGCCAGTACCTGGCGAGATCCCATACTTGCCCAGTTCACGCCCGACATCGCCACGGTCGCACGCCTCACCGTCGTCGCCGACCCGGATGAGCTGCTGACCGAGCAGGGCGTTATTGACGGTATTCGCCAGCGCGGATTCGAGATTGTCCCGTTCGAGGATCACGTCGCGTTCCGCTACGCCTATGAGCGGCGCTTTCGTGAGGTTTGGGACAATGGGAGGGACACCAACCTCGTTGTCGTTTTGCGAGCGACGCGATCGGATGTGAGTGGCCTTCCGTTCGACCTCCTTGAGCAGGCCAAACGCGACCGCCGTCTGCTCTCGTTCAGTCTTGCGGAACTGTTCCCGTCCTTAGCTCCGCATGTGCTGTCAGAGTTGGATCGGGGTGACCTCGATGCAGTTTCCGCGGCCCAGCAACTTTTCAAACCCGAGCCCCTGGGTGAGAACGCCACGCGTGACTTTCTGCTGCGCCACGTATTCCGACTCGATCCTGCGCAGATCCAGGATGACGCGGAGCTCCTTCGTGCGCTCCTGCGACGGCATTATAGCGGGAAGATCATTCCAAAGTCTCTGGACGACCGACTGATCCATTTGTTGCGATCAACGGATCGATGGCTGAAATGGCCGCTCGATCAGATCGTCCCAAATCGAGCAAATTTCCTGGAGTTTTTGCAGGAACGGTGGCCGATATTCGTACGTCAGCGCTTGGCATTGCCGCCAAGCGGACTGCGCGAAGAAGCCGAGCCCTACGGTCTTCAGTTCTCCGGTCCCGTGGATCTACCGTTCGACCACGACGACGTTCGTGTCTATGTCGATAACCTATTTACCGATGGCCTGCTGACGCCAGTTGACGGCATCTCCCGTTCACTCGTCGCAGGGTCATGGATGGCTGTTGGTGTCGCGGGGTCTACAGGCGCGGACCTGACTTCGCGCTTCCGAAAACTCCTGCAGCTTCTGCAGGCTGATAGCCCGTTGCCTAACAGCGATCACCAGGTGTGGATTCAAGCCGCGACACGATGGGCCGAGGTCGTGGCGCTCCGCTGGTCACTGCCCGAGGATTTGCCACCAGAGGACAAATCACGGTTCGAGACGGCACACCGCGAGATCGAGCAGCGCTTCCAGGAATGGATGGTAGCGCACTATGGCGCCCTGCACAGTCTGTCGTATCTACCGCGGCCGGCCATGGTTCATCAGATACCGCGGTACATGGCCCATCGGATGGCGGCGAAGGGGCCGGCGCGGAAGCTTGCCGTGATCGTTATCGACGGCCTCGCCATGGACCAGTGGGCAGTTGTCCGCCAGGAGATGCCGTCACGAAAATGGCTCACGGAGGAATTCGGCCTCTTCGCCTGGGTGCCGACGCTGACCTCTGTATCTCGTCAATCAATCTTCGCGGGTGATCCGCCCTTCTTTTTCGGCCAAAGCCTGGATACGACGCGCAAGGAAGAGCAGCATTGGACGCGGTTCTGGGACGATCGCGGCGTTCGCAAGGGCGACGCCGTCTATGCCTGCCAGGGTACCCTTGAAGACGACGATGCGTTCATAAAAAGGGTAATTGAAAAGATCGATCAGCCCAGATGCAGAGTCGCCGGCATCGTCGTCGGGACCATTGATCAGATGCTCCACGGCATCGTCAATGGAACCGATGGGATGCACGCGGGGGTCCGACATTGGGCGAAGCGAGGATCCCTCTGGCGGCTCCTGGACGCGATGCTCGAACGTGGCTTTGAGTTGATCCTGACCGCTGATCACGGAAACGTCGAGGGCGTAGGTATCGGTAAACCAAATGTGGGTGCGACCGCCGATGAACGTGGCGAACGCGTGCATGTTTTCTCGGACGCGCTGTTGCGGTCGAATGTCGGTGAGAAATATCCGGGCTCACTGGAATGGCCATGCATCGGATTGCCTGAGGACTACCTTGCTCTAGTTGCTCCAGCGCTCCGTGCTTTCATCGGCGAGGGAAAGCGAACAGTGGCGCATGGCGGGATATGTATTGAGGAGGTGATTGTTCCGTTTATCACCATCGCAAAGGCGGAATGAGCATGCCCGAAAGACGAAGAATCGGGTTTGACCGAACGATTGCTGCTGAGTGGCTGGACGCCGCTGTCGCCCGAGTGCTGACTGGAGAGTCGCCAGATGCCACGAGGAAATTTCTCTGGGAATTTCTGGAAGGTGTTGAATCGGGCACGACCAACAATAGCAGTCGCGGAAAGACTCTCACTGTTTTGACCCGGATCTGGGTGTCCGTGCCAATACCGTCTGAACCCCTAAAGCGTGCCGCGTTGCAATGCGTGACCAGTGCGTCTGGCGAAAAGCGGATCGGGATCCATTGGGCGATGGTTGCTGGCACTCATCCCTTCTTTTTCGATGTAGCGACCCAGGTCGGGAAACTGATCAAACTACATGGCCAAGCTAATCGATCGCAAATCAAACGACGCATGACTGAGACCTGGGGAGATCGCTCTACGCTTGAGCGCACCATTCAGCATGTACTCCGGTCTTTGACTCACTGGGGGCTGCTTCGGGCCGGCGAAGAGCATGGGGCCATCGTTGGCCCGGCCTACCGAATTAGTCTGGGAGATGACATCGGCCAGTTGCTTCTACACGCCGTCTTGCTGGCGCACGGGAAGGGTTTGCCGTTCTCTCATCTCATCGACCACCCAGCCTTGTTCCCGTTCGCCATCCAAGTCACAGCGCGAGATTTGATGCGCAACCCGATCTTTCGGGTGCAACGCCAGGGTGATCAATCAGACTTTGTCGAATTGGCATAGGATTCAGGTATCGGTTAATATTACTCAGCAGTCGGTAATATAGGCGACAGTTGGTGCTTTGAAGAATGATTGCACGAGACGTGGTTTGCGCTTGATGGCGGCGAGTTGGGCTTCGATTTTGTCCTGAAGCTTTTCGCCTTGGCGTAGCGGAGTCCGGGCGACGCCCGTCCGCTTCATGTGGCTCCAGACCAGTTCATCTGGGTTCAGGTCAGGGGCGTAGCCTGGCAGAAAATGCAACGTCAGCATTCCATTGGTCGACGCCACGTAGGCTTTCACCAGCGCTGTTTTGTGGGCAGGCAGCCCGTCGAGGACCAGGTGCACCGGCCTCGTGCGGTGCCGCATCATCCGGCGTAGCAGCGCTACGAACAACTCAGCATTCAGGCCGCCTTCATAAGTGCAATACCAGAACCCGCCGCGGGCTGTCACCGCCGAGGCGGCGCTGATCGATTGCCGTTGGCCCGGACGCTCGACGATCGGCGTCTGTCCCTTCACGCCCCAGGTCTTGCCATGCACGGCGTCGGCCCGAAAGCCGGACTCGTCCCAGAAAAAGACCTCGCCGCCACAGGACTTGGCCTGCCTGGCGATTTCAGGAAACCGCTCACGTCGCCATGTGTTGATTTCCGCTGAGATCTGACCCGGGAAGGCCGGATTTTTCCACTGAGATTTGACCCATGTTTGACTGTTTCCCCGTCTGGAAGAGGCGGGGGCGAACGGAGTGTTGGACATGGCGTTTTTGAGCATTATCCGCCGGTGGCATAAGCGTGAGCATGTGCCGATCCGAGAGATTTCCCGGCGCACAGGCGTGTCGCGGAACACGATCCGCAAATATCTTCGGTCTGATGTGATTGAGCCGAAGTTTCAGGTTCCGGACCGGCCGAGCAAGCTTGATCCTTATGCCGAGAAGCTTTTGGCGTGGCTGCGCCGTGAAGCTGGCCGGCCGCGCAAGCAGCGGCGGACGGTCAAGCAGCTATACGGTGATCTCGTCAGCCTGGGCTATGACGGTTCCTACAATCGTGTGGCGGCCTTTGCCCGGGCTTGGAAGGGGGAGTGCCAACGGCTGCAGCAGACCGCCGGCCGGGGAACCTTCGTGCCCTTGGCCTTTGCGCCTGGCGAGGCGTTCCAGTTTGACTGGAGCGAAGATTTTGCGATCATCGGTGGCGTCCGCGTCAAGTTGCAGGTGGCGCACACCAAACTGTCGCATAGCCGGGCGTTCATTGTTCGGGCCTATCTGCTGCAGACACATGAGATGTTGTTCGACGCGCATAACCACGCCTTCCAAGCTCTCGGCGGCGTACCGCGGCGCGGGATTTACGACAACATGCGCACCGCCGTTGACAAGGTCGGCCGTGGCAAGGAGCGCAGCGTCAACGCCCGCTTCCTGGCGATGACCAGCCATTATCTCTTCGAGGCCGAGTTCTGTAATCGGGCCGCCGGTTGGGAGAAGGGGCAGGTTGAGAAGAACGTCCAGGATGCACGCCACCGCCTGTGGCAGTCCATGCCTCCGTTCGAAAGCTTGGACGCCCTGAACGACTGGCTGGAGCGGCGCTGCCGGGAGCTGTGGGAGCAGACCGCGCATGGCAACGAGCCGGGAACCATTGCCGATGTCTGGGCCAGCGAGGTTGAGAGCCTCATGCCTGTGGGCCGTCCGTTCGATGGGTTCGTGGAACACACCAAGCGGGTCTCCTCGACCTGCCTGATCCACTTGGAGCGTAACCGCTACAGCGTGCCGGCCTCTTTTGCCAACCGGCCGGTCAGCCTGCGGGTCTATCCCGACAGGCTGGTGGTGGCGGCGGAGGGGCAAATCATCTGCGAGCATCCGCGCATCATCGACCGGACGCACAACGGCCCAGGGCGCACTGTGTATGACTGGCGGCATTATCTGGCGGTGATCCAGCGCAAGCCGGGCGCCTTGCGCAACGGTGCGCCGTTCCTGGAATTGCCCGATGCTGTTGATTTCCGCTGAGATCTGACCCGGGAATTCCATCGAGATTTGACCCGCCCATAGTTTATGATTTGAGTTTCATGATGGGGTCAAGGCTGGATTTTTCTCCTTTCGTTTTTGGGATTTCTGCACGGAGCTATTTTTGAACCTGAAGCTGTCATTTCCGGTCTCGAGGATATGGCAGTGGTGGGTGAGGCGATCGAGGAGCGCGGTGGTCATCTTGGCGTCGCCGAAGACGGCGGACCATTCGCTGAAGCTCAGGTTGGTGGTGATGACGACGCTGGTGCGCTCGTAGAGCTTGCTGAGCAGATGGAACAGCAAAGCTCCGCCTGAGGCGCTGAAGGGCAGATAGCCAAGCTCATCGAGGATGACGAGGTCGGCATGGATCAGACGGCCGGCGATTTGCCCAGCCTTTCCCTGAGCTTTTTCCTGCTCCAGAGCATTGACCAGCTCGACGGTGGAGAAGAAGCGGACGCGCTTTTTGTGATGCTCGACGGCCTGCACGCCGAGCGCGGTGGCGATGTGGGTTTTGCCCGTGCCCGGGCCGCCGACGAGCACGACATTGTCGGCGGGTTCGATGAAGTCGCAACGATGCAACTGGCGGACCAGGGCCTCATTGACCTCGCTGCTGGCGAAGTCGAAGCCGGCCAGGTCGCGATAGGCCGGGAAGCGGGCGGCCTTGAACTGATAGGCCATGGAGCGGACCTCGCGCTCAGCGGTCTCGGCCTTGAGCAACTGGGAGAGTACCGGGATGGCGGCTTCGAAGGCCGGGGCACCCTGCTGGGCCAGTTCATCGACGGCCTGTGCCATGCCGTGCATTTTGAGGCTGCGCAGCATGATGACGAGCGCGCCGGTGGCGGGATCATGACGCATGGCGGGCCTCCTCAGATTGGCGCAAGCTATCGTAGCGCTCGACGTCAGCCTTGGGTTCATTGGCCAATGTCAGTGCCTGTGGCGCGGTGATGACCGGAGGCGGAGCCTGTTTGCCGTCGATCAGCCGGTGGAGCCGGTTGATGATATGCGTCTTGGACGGCACGCCGTCCTCCAGCGCCAGTTCCACCGCCACCAACACCGCCTGCTCGTCATGGTGCAGCACCAGGGCCAGGATCTCCACCATCTCCCGGTCACCGCCAGGACGGCGCAGGAGATGTTGCTGCAGCCGCTTGAAGGCATCGGGCAATTCCAGGAACGGCGCACCGTTGCGCAAGGCGCCCGGCTTGCGCTGGATCACCGCCAGATAATGCCGCCAGTCATACACAGTGCGCCCTGGGCCGTTGTGCGTCCGGTCGATGATGCGCGGATGCTCGCAGATGATTTGCCCCTCCGCCGCCACCACCAGCCTGTCGGGATAGACCCGCAGGCTGACCGGCCGGTTGGCAAAAGAGGCCGGCACGCTGTAGCGGTTACGCTCCAAGTGGATCAGGCAGGTCGAGGAGACCCGCTTGGTGTGTTCCACGAACCCATCGAACGGACGGCCCACAGGCATGAGGCTCTCAACCTCGCTGGCCCAGACATCGGCAATGGTTCCCGGCTCGTTGCCATGCGCGGTCTGCTCCCACAGCTCCCGGCAGCGCCGCTCCAGCCAGTCGTTCAGGGCGTCCAAGCTTTCGAACGGAGGCATGGACTGCCACAGGCGGTGGCGTGCATCCTGGACGTTCTTCTCAACCTGCCCCTTCTCCCAACCGGCGGCCCGATTACAGAACTCGGCCTCGAAGAGATAATGGCTGGTCATCGCCAGGAAGCGGGCGTTGACGCTGCGCTCCTTGCCACGGCCGACCTTGTCAACGGCGGTGCGCATGTTGTCGTAAATCCCGCGCCGCGGTACGCCGCCGAGAGCTTGGAAGGCGTGGTTATGCGCGTCGAACAACATCTCATGTGTCTGCAGCAGATAGGCCCGAACAATGAACGCCCGGCTATGCGACAGTTTGGTGTGCGCCACCTGCAACTTGACGCGGACGCCACCGATGATCGCAAAATCTTCGCTCCAGTCAAACTGGAACGCCTCGCCAGGCGCAAAGGCCAAGGGCACGAAGGTTCCCCGGCCGGCGGTCTGCTGCAGCCGTTGGCACTCCCCCTTCCAAGCCCGGGCAAAGGCCGCCACACGATTGTAGGAACCGTCATAGCCCAGGCTGACGAGATCACCGTATAGCTGCTTGACCGTCCGCCGCTGCTTGCGCGGCCGGCCAGCTTCACGGCGCAGCCACGCCAAAAGCTTCTCGGCATAAGGATCAAGCTTGCTCGGCCGGTCCGGAACCTGAAACTTCGGCTCAATCACATCAGACCGAAGATATTTGCGGATCGTGTTCCGCGACACGCCTGTGCGCCGGGAAATCTCTCGGATCGGCACATGCTCACGCTTATGCCACCGGCGGATAATGCTCAAAAACGCCATGTCCAACACTCCGTTCGCCCCCGCCTCTTCCAGACGGGGAAACAGTCAAACATGGGTCAAATCTCAGTGGAAAAATCCGGCCTTCCCGGGTCAGATCTCAGCGGAAATCAACAGCCGGCCGTCTGATCCATGCCGACCTCGTCATCCTCGATGAGCTTGGCTATCTGCCCTTCAGCGCCTCAGGCGGAGCTTTGCTGTTCCATCTGCTCAGCAAGCTCTACGAGCGCACCAGCGTCGTCATCACCACCAACCTGAGCTTCAGCGAATGGTCCGCCGTCTTCGGCGACGCCAAGATGACCACCGCGCTCCTCGATCGCCTCACCCACCACTGCCATATGCGGATTCCGGAGAATTCGCCCATGGATTCCGATTTTAATTCGCCCACGATTCCGACGTTTATTCGCCCGGGGATTCCGAGATTTATTCGCCCGGGTAGCGGTCTCTGTGGCTGTTGATTTCGTTGCTCTCCTGTTCTCGTTGGGTCAAGCGGTTTTTGGGGTTTGCTTGCGGATCTTGCGCAGGCTTTCGCCGGTGAGTTCGATGCGGTGGGCATTGTGGAGCAGACGGTCGAGAATGGCGTCGGCGTAGGTCGGATCGCCGATCAGCTCATGCCAATGCGCCGGGGGGATCTGGCTGGTGATGATGGTGGCGCGGCGGCCGTAGCGATCCTCGACGATCTCGAGCAGGTCGTGACGGGCGCCGGCGTCGAGTGGAGCAAGGCCGAAGTCGTCGAGGATCAGTAGATTGACGGCACCGAGGGTGCGGATCATCCGGCCGTGACGCCCTTCGGCGCGGGCGACCGCGAGTTCTGCGAAGAGTTTGGGGGCGCGCTGATAGAGCACGGTCCTGTCATCGCGACATGCCTTGTGACCGAGGGCACAGGCCAGCCACGATTTTCCGACCCCTGTCGGCCCGCTCAGGACGAGATTGTCGTGCGCGTCGATCCACTCACCCTGGATCAGCTTCTGGAACAGAGCCCGATCGAGGCCGCGGGCACTCCGGTAATCGACATCCTCGATTGCAGCGTCATGGCGCAGCCTGGCATGGCGCAGCCTTGTGCTCAACCGCTTGTCACGTCGGACGGTGATCTCGCGGTCGAGCAGAAGACCGAGCCATTCGGCGTGACTGAGGCTGGGGGTTTCGGGATTGGCGTGCAGCTCGGTGAACGCGCGGGCCATGCCTGCAAGACCGAGCTGGTGGATCTGATCGAGGGTCGGATGGTTCAGCATGAGGCTTCTCCTTGTCATCAGTGGAAATATCCGCCGCCCCGGATGTTGGGGTGGCGGATCGGGGTGGGATCGGGACTGGCGGTGCCGGCGGCTCGCTCCAGCCGGTTATCGAGGATGGATTTGACCGAGCCGTAGGTCAGGGTGCCGATGGTGAGCGCGCGCTCGGCCGCGGCATCGAGCCGGTCGGCGCCAACACTGCGGGCCAGGCGAAGGATGCCGATGCAGGCGCGGAACCCCTGCTCCGGATGAGGCCGGCGTTCGAGGATCAGGGTGCAGAGTGTCGCGACCGAGGGACCAAGCCGTGCGGCTTCCTGATGGATCCGTGCGATGGTCCAGTCGCCATAACGCCGGTGGCTCGAGGGCATGTGCTCGGCGATCGTCGTGTGTTTGCCGTTACCCGGCCTGCGTGCGTGCACGGCGATCCGTTCGCCACGGAGAAAGATCTCGACCGTGCGCACGGTGAACCGGGCCTCGACCTCGGCGCGGGCGTGCCGGTAGGGGACGGAGTAAAAATGCTTCTCGATCTCGACGTGATAATCGATGCCGACCCGCCGGCGCCGCCATTGCGCCAGCACATAGGGTTCGGCCGGCAGTTCCTTCAGCGCGGGACGATCGAGTGTTTCCAGCAGATGCCGTCTTGTCGCCCCCAGGCGACGGACGACCCGCTCCTCGTTCAGCCAGCGGCAGAATTCAGCGATCGCGGCATTCAGTTCGGCGAGGCCGTAAAATGCCCGGTTGCGCAGCTTGCCCAGCAGCCACCGCTCCGCCAGCAAAACCGCCACCTCGACCTTCGCCTTGTCACGCGGCCGCCGCGGCCGCGCCGGGAGAATGGCCGTGCCGTAATGGCGCGCCATATCGGTGTAGGTCCGGTTGACCTGTGGATCGTAGAGGCAGGCGCGGATGATCGCGACCCTGGCGTTGTCGGGCACCAGCAGCGCCGGCACGCCGCCAATTGCTGCCAGAGTGCGATTATGCGCCTCGATCCAGTCCGGCAGGGTCTGGGTCCAGGTCGCCTCAGCATAGGTGAAGCTCGATGCGCCGAGAACGGCGACGAAGATCTGGGCCGCACGCGTCTCGCCGGTGAGCCGGTCGATCACCACCGGCACCGTGTCGCCGGCATAATCGACGAACAGCTTCTCGCCCGATGCGTGGGTCTGGCGCATCGTCACCGGTAGCCGGGCTTCCCAGCTCCGGTAGAGCTCGCAGAACCGGCTGTAGCGATACCCATCCGGGTGCTCGGCAATATACTCGTCCCACAGGATCGACAGCGTCACGTGCTTGCGCTGCAACTCGCGGCGGATACGCCCCCAGTCCGGCTCATCCACACGTCGATGCCCCGGCCGCTTGCCCACCGCGCCGTCGAACAAGCGCCTTTCCAATGCCGCTTCGGACAGCGCCAGAGCCCCTGGCCCATCGAGCCCGGCCGCCTCCAGTCGCCGCAGCGTCAAGCGCACCGTCGATGCCGCAACCCCGACCCGGATCCCCACCTGGCGGGTCGAAAGCCCCGCCATCCTCAATCTGACAATCTCGCGCACATCGCGCATCGCAATCCGCTCCACTGGCATTCATCCGCTCCCTCGATCAGCCAAAGGGAGGGAACCTGAACCAGCCAGCAGAGACCTCAAGCCAACCCGGCCAACCCCGCCCGCCTGGGCGAATAAAAGTCGGAACAGGTGGGCGAATTAATCTCGGAATAGGTGGGCGAATAATTCCCGGAATCCCGGGCGAGTTAATCTCGGAATCCCGGGCGAATTGAGCCCGGAATCAGCACCTCGATCGCCTCACCCACCACTGCCATATCCTCGAGACCGGAAATGACAGCTTCAGGTTCAAAAATAGCTCCGTGCAGAAATCCCAAAAACGAAAGGAGAAAAATCCAGCCTTGACCCCATCATGAAACTCAAATCATAAACTATGGGCGGGTCAAATCTCGATGGAATTCCCGGGTCAGATCTCAGCGGAAATCAACAGGCAAGGGCATGAACGGTTCGATCAAGGCCCATTCGGCGTCGGTGAGGTCGCTTGCGTAGCGCAATCCGGCGCGGCAATATCGTTACCGGGCGATTTCAGTCCAGGCCATCGTGTCTCCGTTCGTCTTCGCAAACGAACTGAATCACAACCCGCTGAAATCGCTCAACTATCTTTTGCGGTCAGGCTCTTAGGTTCTGGACTCAACTGATCCATGAGGTGACGGCGAGGACGAGGCAGATACCTGCGAGGCGACACCATCACCCCCACCGAAGCCAAAAACCACTTCAGCGCCGCTGGATATGATCCAGCCTGATCGGAAAATGCTCTAGCTTGTCGTTATTGGTCTGCTGATAAGATTACGCGCCCGATGGAACGTCCGGGCAGTTCCGTGGTGTCAGCCGGCTGACACCACATCACGCCCGACGCGATTCTCATAATTCAGGATCTCGTGATGGCGAGATCCTTTTCCCCAAGCTGAGACCTCGTGAATACGCTTGTAATGCTGTTGCAGGATATAGCGGCAACGCCTGTAGAAGGGCATCCGAGTCAGAAACTGCTCCAGGTCGGGATACCGCGAAACGGCCTCCACATAAGGGAGGTATTCCGTCCCACCCCAGGGCAGGAACGCGCCATGCCAGGGTTTCGGGCTGCCCATATAATGAACAACGCGTGGATCGATCGCCTGCTCAAGCCTCGCATTGCGCAGGAAAATCGGGAAATTCCAGCTCAGCGACATCGGTATGCGTCGATCCATGGCAACAAGGTTGAGGGCATCCTGGTCCGGGTATCTCGTCTTGCCTTTCAGGTTCTGAAACAGTTTCCATGACTCCCAACCGATCCGGTCCCACCCGTCTCGGTTGATCCGCAACACCCCGCTGTTGAAATAGTTGCGCTGCCGGTTGTTCTCCAAACCGATGGAGGCGAAGTAGCTTACCAGGCTCCGATCGTGGCCTCTTCCCCCATCGAGGGAAAACGTCATTGGATCATTGGCGGCGCAAAATTGTCCTGAAGGAACCTCGGTGCGCACGAGCGGTTCCAACGACCCCATGATCTGCGTGTCGCCATCGATATAGAGCAGATGTCCGTAGTGCGCCGGCGCGATACGATCCAGAAACAGGCGGGCCAGCATGGCACCGACACGCTCGATCGCTGTTTCCGGAACGGAAAAGAAGAGAATTCCCTCAGATTCGCAAGCGCGGCGAAATACCCGGTCACACTCGGCGACGCCTTTCACACTGAAAATGGCGACATCCGCAAGATCTGCCGGCGTATGCCGCCGTGCCTGCATGGCGCTCACGAAGCTTGGAAACAGGTAACCAGGATCGGTTGTATACGAAATACAGCAATCTGCCGTCATGACCACACTCTCTGGCCACGAGGATCATGTCCGCAGACATCCGGACCCGGTGCCGGAGAGGCCAGGCAACCAGCGGTTTCGCGGATATTGGAATGCCTCGCCATCAGTCACACCGGCTGCTGATTTGAAACGCTCCGGCGACGCCGGCCAACAACATCACTGAGGAGGCGCAGCGCCGACTGCTCGATGCCACAAGGGCGTCCGAGAAGATGCCAGATAACCATGAGGCTGCCCGCATAAACCGCCACTCCACACATGACCAGCAACGCAAGACGGGTGAGTTGTCCCGTCAGGTTGGCTGGCAGATGCAGCAGCGAATCAAGAGCCAGAACCGCGGCCAGCATCAGCAGACTGGCGGCAATGCTGCGCAGGCTGACCAGGATCTGTTTGCGGATGGAAATGCCGGCAAGTTGGCGGATGCTGGCCATGCAGAAGATTGCCGTGACGGTTTCCGAGATCAGCCGGGCGGCGATCACCCCGGCGAAACCCCAATAAAGTGCACCGCCAACCAGAAGAGGCAGTTTGACAAGGACCTGAACGGTGTTCCGGGATGCGATTTCACGCGTGCGGCCGAGCGACATGCCGAGAGGCGAGAGCAGCATGCCGAACATATAGGGGATCAGGCTGATAGAGAGCCAGCGCGTCATCAAAATGGCACTAACCCATTTCGGCCCCAGAAGTACCTGAACCAATGGCCCGGCTACCGCGGCCTGGCCAACCAGAAGCGGCAGCCCGACCGCAATCACCGCACTCGCCGCAAGCTGATAACTCTCACGCAACCGCGCCAGATCGTCGCGAACAACGGTGAAAGCCGACAGCAATGGTCGGATGATCGGCGAAAACAGAGCGGCCATCGGGATGATGCTGAGATTATTCGCCGTGCTAAACAGACCAAGACGCGCTGCCGGCATGATTTTGCCGAGTAGAAGCTGTTCTGACTGTATATTGATCGACATCAGTATCTGCGAAACGCTGACCCAGCCCAGAAAGCCGCTGAACAAGCGCCAGTCGCGCAGCGAAAGCCGCGGCCGGTATGGGAGAACGACGTAGCCGAGCAGGGTATTCACCACTGGTCCCGCAATCGTGCAGAGGCCGATCGACCAGAACGAATGGGTTGTGAAGGCGAGGATCGCGGCGGTTGCGAAGGCGGCGGCTTTCCCGGCCAGTTCGAACCAGAACTCGTAAACGAAATTCAGCACCTTGGCATATTCGGCAAGCTGCGGTGTCTGCATGCCACGGGCAGCGGGGGCAAGGCTGAGGGCCTGGATCAGCGGTATCAGTTCAGGGTGCCCGTACCAATGCGCGAACGGGATCGCGATACCGCTCACCAGGAGACACAGTGACGCTCCGCGGATCAGGCTGAGGGTGAATGCCGTATGAAGATGATGCGGCATGATGTCTGGCAACTGGACCAACGCCTGGCTCAGCGGCATTTCCAGGGCGGCTTCCAGAATGGTCACCAAGGTCATGGCAATCGCCACCAGGCCGAAATCGGCCGGCGAAAGCAGGCGGGCCAGGATCAACATGGTGAACAGGTCGATCACCCGGCTGACCAACCGGCCAAACACCATGAGCGACCCGCTCAGCACTGTCTTGTGACCTAGCATGTGAGCAGAGGATCGTCCGCAGTCCCGGCGGAGGCATCGCTGGCGAGCGCCCGCACAAGGCGCGCTGGAATTCCGGCATACAAGCCATTCGGCTCGGTCGACCTGGTAACCAGCGACCCGGCCGCGATGACGCACCCCTCGGCAATCGTTACCCCGGGCAAAATCGTGACACCGCTACCGATCCAGCAGCCGCGACCGATGACCACCGGACCGCCCACCGCTTCCACGACACAGCGCTGCGTTGGCGGTCCGATCTCATGCGAACCGGTAATGATTCGGACAAACTGGCCGATCCGCACATTGGGCCCGATTTCCAGCGGCATGAAGCCGTCATAGAAAAACCCCACATTGATAAAGACTTCAGAGCCGATCTTCACAGTCCGGGAGCGGAAGCTGGCCCGCGCCCAGATGCAGGAAGACCGGTCGACATCGTAGCCAAGCCTGCGCATCAGCGGCATCCGTATCGATACCGGCAGGAACTCGCTGGCGAGCGCGGCATCGACGATCCGATGGATGTAATTTCCCATTTCCTGGCCCCCTCTCCTCCCAGAGCCCGCCTTAAATCCTGAACCAGCCCGTGAATTTCGGCTTGCGCCGCGTTCCCCCGAGGAAATAGGCATCCTCGCCGCCATACGTCATGGCATCTGTGCCGTTGATGATGAGCCCGTGCGGCTTGTCCAATGTCTCGATCAGTTCGTTGTGCAGATCGAACGCCCGACGCATCGTGTTGGACACGCCCACAACAGACAGGATCAGGTCGGAAACGCTGCCGAGCACCAAGCCATCGGAGACGATCGGCAGAGGGGGACTGTCGAGGATGATGTAGTCGAATTCCTCGCCCAGGGTTCTGACGATCCCGCGCAAAGCAACCTCATCAAGGCGGGCGCCGCGTTCAGCCGCAGCACTGCCCGAGGGCAGAACCCAGAAATTTCCGTTCGGCCATCGCTGCAACTTGGGCCGCGAGCCAGTCCGCAGCCAGTCGGTCAGCCCGGGCAAGCCTTCGAAATCGACCAGCAGGTTGAGCCGGCTCAGATAAAAATCGCAATCGAGCAGCACCACTCGTTTGCCGTCTTCCGCCAAGGTCCGGCACAGGTTGGCCGCGATCGTTGTCTTGCCGTCCTGCTTGCTCGCGGAAATCAACAAAATCGCCGAAGCGCGCGCTTCATCGGTATTTCGGTAAATATTACGCTTTATAAGCTGGAATGCCTCGGAAAACGGGTTGAAACTGTCGGGGCCGAATGTGTTGGCGCCGATGAGTCGTTGCCCTTGCTGAGGCACGGCACCGTAGACCGGCAATCGCACGGCGCGGCGGATCTGCTCTTCACTCTCATATCGGCCGGAGAAGGCCCGCCGGCCGAACACCAGCGCCATGCCCGCAAAGAAACCAACCATCGCTCCGGCGATGACCGTGATGACCGCGCGCGGAGAAGTGGCCCGCAACGGCAGACGCGACGAGGTGACGACGCGCGTGTCGATGATGGTCGCCGCCTTCGATATCTGCGCCTGTTCGGCCTTCTGGGTCAGCACTTCATAAAGCTGAGCCAGTTGCTTGGATTTCCGGGTCAACGCCCTGACCTTGAGCGACTCGGCAGGCTGGTCCCTGAGTTTCGACTTGTCGCTCGAGATCAGCCTGTCGATACTTGCCAGACTCTGGGATGCGGATTGCAGGTCGTTGTCGATGAGCTCGCGGATCGAGGCGCGAAGCTGATCGACCTGCGCCTGCTGGATCTGCACGTTCTGGGCACGATCGGTGAACTCGGCGTGCAGCTGGCTCAACTTCACCTCGGCCTCGGAGAGCGAGGTGGTCAGCGAAGTGAGCACAGGGTCGCTGGTTTCGCTGATGAGATAAGGGTTCACGCGCGACCTGCGGCCCATCATCGCGCGGTGCAACTGCCGCAGGGCCTGAAGTTGCAGCAACTGCTGACCGCGGCGCTGCTCCAGCTGGCTCATCTGCTCAACCGCAGCCTGTGCGGCCTGCTGTGGATCGATGATGCCGGTCTTGGCCTGATAGGCGGATAATTGCTGGTCGGCGCGCGCCAGCCTGCGCGCAACATTCACAAGCTGGCCGGTGACAAAAGATTCCGTCACCGCGGCGGCCTCCGCCTTCCATTGGAGCTGGGTCGCGATGTAATCGCGCATCAGGTGGTTGACGAAAATCTGCGCGAGAAAGGGATTCGACCAGCGCAACGAGATCCTGGCCAACTTGGTCGGCCTTGTTGGCGACCCTCCGGCGGTCACGCGCAGCGGGCCACCGGCAAGGCCATTGGCCAGCGCATCGGGCGCAACGACGCTCAGGTCGAAAATCCGGCCAGGCGCGATATTTGTGCGTACAGCGCTGTGCGCCGCAGACTCTGCCGGGGTTGCGGTGGACCTGTCAGCCTCTCCGGCGCGGACGAAACGCACCAGCAGGGCGCCCGCCGCGGTGTGCGCCACTGTGCCGATCGTGCCTCTGAGAACAGGCTTCTCACGACCGAAAATGCCTCCGGCCTTGTACAGCTTGTAGGTATTTCCGGCACCGGTAACGAGGCGAAATTTCCCGACCAGCGTCGCGTCCACCACCCTCAACGCCTCCGCTGCCGGCAGGAAAGCCTTGGTCGAACCCCCGTCGAGCCATTTCCACCGCCAATATCTGAGGGTCGGAGCGCCAGCAGGATGGATCGTCGCGTTCAGACCGGTTTCCAGCACGGCGCGCTGGATCAGGGTGCCGGTTGTCAGCAGCTCGATCTGTGTTTCCACGTCGCTCTGCTGGGCATAGGCAGAAAGATTGACCGTATTGCTGGACCCGCCGCCGCCGCCCGCGCCCTGCTGTGTTTCACCGAGATAAAGCGCGCCGGATGCCGTAAATTGCGGCACCGCCAGCAGAACATGCAGCAGGGCCGCCGCCGCCGCGATGCAGGTGAACAGCAGAATCGTCCAGGCTTGCTGGCGCAGCGTGCGCAGAAACAGTCCGAAATCGACGATGTCATGCGGCTCATGCGGCGCATGGAAACCGATTGCCGGAAGTTGTGTCGCCACTTTTTGCTTCATTGTCACTTGGAGAGATATTTGATGGAGACAAACGGGTTGAGCACGCCGGAAATCGTATTCAGCGATGGGAGCAACTTGTTCAGAACATCGTTCCATGTCGCGATGCCTGTCGGCGGCACGAAAACGATATCGCCCGGCTGCAAGGCAAAGGGCATTGCATGTCCGTCCATGATCTTTCGGGCGTTCACGACGATGAAGTCGGCCGAAGCGCCATGGGAACGGATGATCCGTATCTGCGAGAGCTGGGCATCGGTGTAGTTGGACAGGGTCATCCCGGCCTCGCTCATGGCTTGCAGCAGAGACAGCGAACCGCCCTGAAAGCCAATGGCACCCGGCTTGCCCACGGCGCCGAACACGAAGGCTTTTTCTTCAGATGCCGGCGGAATCACGATCGTGGCGCCCGGCGGCAATACGATGTTCTGCGACAGATTGCCGTCGAGCAGGAGTTCGCGAAGATCGACCGGTTCTTTTCGCGCCCCGACCGCAACATAGGCCTGATAGAGGTCGGCATTGGCAACATTGAGGCTGCCGCCCAGGGACAGAGCCTCCAGAAGCGTCAGCTCACGCCCCGGATATTTTATGCCCGGGCTCGAAAAATCGCCGAGCAGATAATACCGCAGACTATGCGGCGTCACCAGTTGCACCGAGATATTCGCATTGTTGACATAGGCGGAATACGCCGCCTGAAGCTTGGCCTGGGCCTGGCTGACCGTCAGTCCGGCCAGCTTGACGGTGCCGATCAACGGCAGCCCCACGGTGCCATCACTGGTGATCAGGGCCCCGGCGGGCCCCGATGTCACGCCATATTGGGGCGTGGACAGCTCGGGATGCAGATAGACCGAAACCGCGATGACGTCATTGGGCCCCAACCGGTATGGGGTCAGCGGCAACCTCGCATCCGGCGGCAGGCTTTGCCGCTTCATGGACACGACCGGCGAGGGCATCGTGGCGGCAACGGCGCCGGCCGGCACAATGTGCGACATCGGCGGCTTTGCGGCACAGCCCGCAAGTCCACCCATGCCCAGCAGCACGGCCATGACCATTGGCAGCGAGGTCGCCCGGTTCGATCCTGGCATGGACTTGCCGCGAAAGATCGTCTTATTTTTTATACGACCCAATGATGCTGAAAGGTGCAACCCTGAAATTTGCGCCGTCACGCCTTGCCCCCAGAATTCTGAAAACCGTCTGACCCCGAACGAACGGGAAGGATGGAAAAAAATTTAACCGCTCGTAACATGTTGACGTTTTACCGTCAAAAATTAGATAATTAAAGATAAATCCGCATAAATATGTCCATTAAGATTTGATGATGTAAATATCTTGTAAATTCGCGTGATTTGCATTATCGCGACGGCGTCTGAGTAGGGACGATGACACAGGCTGCCGCCCGCCAATTCTGGGAGAGATTGAATCGATGATCACCGCGATCGGCGCCGTGCTGTTGCCGTTCTGCCTGTGGTTCTGGCGTCGTCCAGCAAATATTCTTGTTCTTGTCATTGTTTTTTCAGTATTTTCTGCCAGTGCGATCATTGTCATCGGCGGTCTGGGGGTCACACCTGCCTTGCTGCCAACAGCAATGTTTGTATCATTATTTGCAATTAATCTCTTTAATAACGTCCATTATCCTGCTGAGCGGCAAACATTCACAATTCTGTTACCTTTTATCCTCGTCACGATCGGCGCGGTCGCGAGTTCAGTCATCATGCCGCGTCTGTTCATGGGGCAGGTCATGGTGTGGCCGCAGAAAATCAGCGCGTTTTTCGTTCGATCGCCGTTGGCGCCAAATGCAGGCAACTTCACCCAGGATATGTATCTCATCGCCAACGCGCTGCTCGCCGTCACAGCCGCCGCCTATCTGACCCGTCCCGGCAGGATATTACCGCGGCTGCTCGATGCCTATTTCGCGAGTGGCCTGCTGGTGATCCTGATCGCTCTGTGGCAGTTCGCCAGCACGATTCTGCATATCCCCTTTCCGGCAAGCTTTTTCCTCTCAAATCCCGGATGGTCGCAACTTGACAACCAGACGATCGGCACCCTGACCCGTCTCAATGGGCCTTTCAGCGAGCCATCGTCGCTGTCCGCCTATATGTGCGCATCGCTGAGCGCGGCCGGATGGTCAGTACTGAATGGCGACCGCCGTTGGCTGCCGCGCGCAACGTTTGTGGGCGGCATTGTCGTTGTGCTGCTCAGCACGGCAACCACCGGCTATGTCACAATGGCGGCGATGGCCACTCTGCTGCTGGCCCGCATTGCGATACGGGCAACGCCGCAAATGCGGCGGCGTGTCGCACTCACCCTTGCAGGCCTTGGACTGGCAGGCGGAATTTCAGCCGTGGCGCTCCCGCTCGCAACGCCCGAGGCCGGGCGGGAAGCGACGATCATCCTGAATTCGGTGCTGGACAAGACGCAATCCGCATCCTACCGGGCCAGATCGGAAGCCGACTACGACAGCGTGCAGGAGATGATAAAAACCTACGGGCTGGGCGTCGGCTGGGGCAGCAATCGTTCGTCGAGCCTGCTGCCCGGCCTGCTGGCGGCAGTCGGCATCTGGGGGTGGCTGGCCTGATCTGGTTCGGATGCGCCCTCGCAATGCGGGCGCGACAGGCCATGCGCATCACCCGCGCCCCCGATCTGCGCTACGTCATCCGCGGCACATCCGCTTCACTTCTCTCGTCGTTGATCTCCGCGCTGCTATCCGGCCCGACCATCTCCTCGCCAGATTTTTACCTGTTGCTCGCCATGCTGGTCGCGGCGACCGCCCGCGCGCAGTTCGAGGCCAAGGCGGTCTGGCAGCCGGCGCCCATCAATCACCCCCTCTCCGAACCGGTGCCGGTATGACCCCTGCCCTGCTGATCAACGGCCGGTTCGTTACCCAGTCGCTCTCTGGCGTTCAAAGATTTGCAATCGAAACCACTCGAGCCCTGATGGCACGGAACGCCCGCGTCGCGTTGCTGACGCCGCCGGGCGGCAGCCTCGCCTGGCCCGGCGCCAGCGAGATCGGAAAACGCCAGGGGCAGATCTGGGAACAGCTCGAACTGCCCCTGCATGCGCAGGACCGGCTACTGATCAACCTTGGCAATACCGGGCCGCTTCTGGCGGGGCGGCAGATCGTGGTGATCCACGATGCCGGGGTGTTCAGCACGCCCGACGCCTATTCACGGACGTTCCGGCTCTGGTACAAATTCGTCCAGAAAGCGCTGATCCGCCGGCAGGCGACGATCGTGACAGTCTCCTCGTTTTCACGCAGCGAGATCGCGCGCCATCTCTCCCTGCCCGAACCCCTGATCCGCGTCATGCCCGAAGGCGCCGACCATATGCGGCGTATTGCCAGCGAGCCGGGCGTTCTTGGGGCGAACGGGCTGTTGCCCGGAAGGTTTGTACTGGGTGTCGGCACTTTGTCTGCACACAAGAATCTCGCGGCGCTGGGCAAGCTTGCCGGGCAATTGCACGCGCGCGGCACGCCGCTGGTGATCGCCGGCGGCATGGGGGGAGCCGCCTTCAACACGGCCGATGAGAGCAGACTGCCGCAGCCCGCCCGCTATATCGGCCGCGTGAGCGATGCTGAACTGAAAGCGCTCTACGAAGCGGCAGGATGTTTTGTCTTTCCGTCCCGATATGAGGGATTTGGACTACCCCCCGTCGAGGCCCTCGCCTGCGGCTGCCCGGTCGCCTGCGCGGATATCCCCGCCTTGCGGGAATCCTGCGCCGAGGCCGCGCTCTATTTCGATCCGAATGATCCGGCGCAGATCGCCGAGAGCGTCTCGTCCATCCTGGATACGCCGTCGCAACAGGATCGCCTTCGCGCCGCCGGCAGGGCGCGGGCCGCCCAACTCACCTGGGCCAGTGCCGCGGCAATCCTCGAATCCATCGCCATGGAGGTTCTGGAACGCCGATGAAGATCGCGATCGTTCATGAGTGGCTTGAACACTACGCAGGCTCCGAGCGCGTGCTTGAGGAATTGCTGAACTGCTATCCGCAGGCCGATATATTTGCGGTCGTCGATTTCCTTGCGGACGACGACCGCAATTTCCTGGGCGGGCGCCCGGTTACGACGAGCTTCATCCAGAAACTGCCCCTGGCCCGGAAACATTTCCGCAATTACCTGCAATTGATGCCACTTGCGATCGAACAGTTCGATCTGACCGGCTATGACCTGGTGATATCGAGTAACCACGCTGTGGCGAAAGGGGCGCTGACCGGTCCGAAACAGGTTCATGTCTGTTACATGCATTCGCCCATACGCTATGCGTGGGATCTGCAATCCCAATATCTGCGTGAGAGCGGGCTGACGCGGGGCGTCAAGAGCCTTTACATACGCTGGCTTCTGCACAGGATCAGACTCTGGGATGCGATGGCCGCCAACGGCGTCGATCATTTTCTGGCCAATTCGAGCTATATCGCCCGGCGCATACAGAAGACGTATCGCCGGGACGCCGAAGTTGTTCCGCCACCAGTTGCCGTCGAACGCTTTGTTCCGGGGCATGGAGCACGGAGCGGCTATCTGGTG
Source organism: Acidocella sp. C78 (assembly GCF_907164655.1). Taxonomy (NCBI): domain Bacteria; kingdom Pseudomonadati; phylum Pseudomonadota; class Alphaproteobacteria; order Acetobacterales; family Acidocellaceae; genus Acidocella; species Acidocella sp. C78. The sequence continues at coordinate 273,990 of NZ_CAJQZK010000001.1, read as the reverse complement.
GCCTCCCGCTTCGTGCCCTACAAACGGATCGAACTGATCGCCGAGGCGTTCCGCGAATTGCCCGAATGCCCTCTCACCATCGTCGGCACGGGAACCAATGAACCGCAGGTGCGCAGAGCCGCAGCCGGGGCACCGAACATAACCTTGCGGCCCCCGGTTCCGCATGCCGAGCTGGTGTCGCTGATGCAGTCGGCCAAGGCGATGGTGTTTGCCGCGGAAGAGGATTTCGGCATCACGATGGTGGAAGCCCAGGCCTGCGGCACACCGGTGATCGCCTTCGCCGAGGGAGGGGCAAGAGACATTTTTCCCGCCCACTCCGTGGCGCCGACAGGCGTTCTGTTCGAGACCCAGACCAAGGATGCCATCGTCTCCGCCGTGCGCAGCTTTGAAGCCCGGAGCGCCACGATGGTGCCCGCGCTCTGCCGTGAGAACGCGCTGCGCTTTTCCGCCTCCCTGTTCCGCACCCGTATCCATGCCGCCGTGGAAACCGCCATGGCGCAGTTCCGGCCTCGCGGCACCGTCTCGGCACGCGCCGTTCACGAAAACGGATAAGCCCCCATGCGCATCATGCACTTGCTCAATCACTGCGGAAAGGCGAACGGGCACGTCAATGTCTCGGTTGATCTCGCGATCACGCAGCGTTCGATGGGGTATGACGTCGGCTATACCTGCGCCTCCGGCGACTTCATCCCGCTTCTGGAATCGGCCGGCGTCAAGGTTTACCGCGTGGAGCAGCCGCATCGCGGGATCGGCAAGTTTTTCCGCGCCAATGTGCAACTGAACCGGGCAATACGCGACTTCGCGCCGGATGTCCTGCATGTGCACATGGCCGCTCAGAGCGTTCTTGTTCAACCGTACCGGCTTCTCGGCTACAAGGTCGTGACAACATTGCATAATGAATTCGATCGCTCGGCGTGGTTGATGGGGCGCGCATCGAGGGTCGTTACGGTCGGCCAGACCGGATTTGAAATCATGCGGAAATCCCGTGTTCCGACCCGCAAGCTGCGGCAGGTACAGAACGGGTCCGTCGGCTCGCCGCGGCTGCCCGCGGCGTTCACCCCGGCCGATCTCGCCCATCCCGCCATCCTCACCGTATGCGGCATGCATCCGCGGAAGGGCGTTGGTGACCTGCTCAACGCCTTTGCCCTGTTACGGAGCACCAATCCGGATGCCCATCTGTATCTTGCGGGCGAAGGGCCGACGCTTCAGGACTACAAGGCTCAGGCCGAAAAGCTCGGAATTGCCGAACATACCCATTTCCTTGGTTTCTGTAACGACCCGCGCCGTTATCTTTTCGCGGCCGACATCTTCGTGCTTGCCTCGCACGCTGACCCCGGACCGCTCGTGATCGCCGAGGCCCGGCATGCCGGGATTGCCATCGTCGCCAGCGATGTTGATGGTATTCCCGCGATGCTCGATCACGGCAATGCCGGACTCCTTATCCCGCCAAAGCAACCAGAGCTCCTGGCGTCGACGCTGCGCGATCTGCTCGACGATCCGCCGAAGCTCGCGGAATATCGCGCGCGGTCGAAACGCGGCGCGGAACGGTTCACGATCGAACGCGTCTGTCTCGATATGGAAAAAATCTATCGGGAATTGATCTGAGCAATGCAACAGGCCCGACAGTCAGGATAAAAAGCGGCCTTGGAGCCCCGGAGCACTTTCCGATCCATCCGGATCGGATGTTGTGCTCTACCGTGAAAATGCCCCGAACTATCCCAGACAGCCGGCATTCCCTGCGTGATCGGTATCCGACGAATCGGAGGCCGCTCTATCACGCAGTGCCGCCCACCGTCAGCCCGCCCATCAGGATGCTCGGCTGCCCCACGCCCACCGGCACGCCCTGCCCGTTCTTGCCGCAGGTGCCGATGCCGGGATCGAGTTCGAGGTCATTGCCGATCATCTCCACCCGGGTCAGCGCGTCCGGCCCGTTGCCGATCAGCGTCGCCCCCTTCACCGGCGCGCCAACCTTGCCATCCTCGATCAGATAGGCTTCCGAGGCGGTGAACACGAACTTGCCCGAGGTGATGTCCACCTGCCCGCCACCGAAATTCGCCGCATAGATGCCGCGCTTGACCGAGCGGATCATGTCCTCCCGGCTCGCCTCGCCCTCCAGCATGATGGTGTTGGTCATCCGCGGCATCGGCAGATGCGCGTAGGACTGCCGCCGCCCGTTGCCGGTGGGCGCCATGCCCATCAGCCGCGCGTTCTGCCGGTCCTGCATATAGCCGGTCAGGATGCCGTCCTCGATCAGCACGGTGCGCCCGCTCGGCGTTCCCTCGTCATCCACGCTGAGCGAGCCGCGCCGGTCGGGGATGGTGCCGTCATCGACCACGGTCACCCCCTTCGAGCCGACTCGCTTGCCCATCAGCCCGGCGAAGGCCGAGGTCTTCTTGCGGTTGAAATCACCCTCCAGCCCATGCCCGATCGCCTCGTGGAGCAGAATGCCCGGCCAGCCCGCGCCCAGCACCACCGGCATCTCGCCCGCCGGCGCCGGCACGCTCTCGAGATTCAGCGCCGCCTTGCGGATCGATTCGTCCACCGCCGCCCGCCAGAAGGCCGGCGCCGTCACGCCCTCATAGGTCGCGCGCCCGCCGGCCCCATGGCCGCCCGATTCGCGCCGCCCGTCCTGCTCCATCACCACGGAGACATGCAGCACCACCAGCGGCCGCACATCGGCGACCCGCACCCCGTCCGCCCGCACGATCTCGACCACCTGCCACTCGCCGGCCAGGCTCGCCATCACCTGCACCACGCGCGGGTCGGCGCCGCGGGCATAGGCGTCGATCTCGCCGAGCAGCGCCGCCCGCGCCGCGAAGGGCATCTCCGCCAGCGGATTGTGGCCGGTATAGAGCCGGCGCGTCGCCGCCGCTGGGGCCACCGCCACCGTCCCGGCATCGCCCTGCCGCGCCGCGCGCAGCGTCTCCACCGCGCGCGCCAGGGCGGCGTCGGAAATCTCCCCGGCATGGGCATAGACCGCCGCCTCGCCGGTCACCGCGCGCAGGCCGAAGCCACGCCGGCTGTCGAAATTCGCGTTGCGGATCCGCCCGTCATCCAGGCTGACCACCTCGGATTCGCGATATTCCAGGAACAGCTCGCCATCATCGGCGGCCTCCAGCACGGGGGCGATGGCCCGCCGCGCCTCGATCACGTCGAGCCCGTCATTGCCATGGAACAGCCGGTCGGCGGTGGCGAGCATGTCTTGCATCGTGTCGGACATCATTCAGCGGCCTTCATTTCATAGGCGGGAAGCGGCACCGCCGCCGTCGCACCGCGCAGCGCGTGGCGGCAGGCGATGCAGGCGGCGAGCAGCAGCACGGCGTTCAGCTCGTGCACATAGCCGAGTTCGGCCATGCCCGAGACCAGCGTGCTCATGCCGAGAATATATTGGAGCGAAACCAGCCCGGCCAAGAGCAGGAACAGGTCGCGCGCCTTCGCCCCTACCGGCGCGCGCAGCCCCATCGCCGCGGCAATCACGACGACGATCGCCGTCACCGTCGCCATCACCCGGTGATCGAACTGCACCGTCGCCTTGTTGGCGAGGAAATTGAGCCACAGCGGATGCAGCGCCAGCGCGTGCGGCGGCAGCGCGTGCCCGTCCATCAGCGGGAACGTGTTATACACCTTGAGCGCCCCGCTCGCCGCCACCAGCGCGCCGAGCCCGATCGTGGCGATGATCAGCCCGATCGAGACGCTCAGCAGCCCGCGCAACCGCGCGAGGCCCGGCAACGGCGCCGGCTCGGGGTTGCGCAGCGTCAGCGCGGTCCACAGCATGGCGGTAAAGATCAGCATCGCCAGCACGAAATGCGGCCCGAGATAGAGCGGCGAAGGCTGGAGAACACTGCCCGTCACGCCCTGATAGGTCATGTACCAGCCCATCGTCGCCTCGCCGGCGCCGAGCCCGAACAGCACCAGCAGCCAGGCTGTCAGCCGGTTCGAGATCCGCCCCCCCAGCCGGAAGACCGCCAGCGGCACCAGAAACACCACCGCCATCAGCCGCCCCCAGTCGCGGTCGAAAAACATCGGCAGATAGAGCGACTGGAACTGAACCAGCGTCATTTTCGGCTGCATCGCCCGATACTGCGCCGTCGCCTTGTAGAGGCCGAAGGCGCGCTCCCAGGCGGCATGGGTCAGCGGCGGGATGATGCCGGTGAAGGGCTGCCAGGTCTGGATCACGAACCCCGCGCCGATCGTCCGCGCATGGCCGCCGCCCACCACCATGCCGAAGATCATGAAGCAGATGACGAGCAGCCAGGTGCCGACCAGCCGGTCCCCCCGCGCCGCCGCCCCGCTCATGCCGGCCGCCCGCGCAGCTCGAACCAGGCCCACACCGCGGCCGCCAGCAGCAGCACCGCGTTGAGCTGGTGCACGATGCCGATATCCAGAATCTTGGAAACGAGCGTGGTCACGCCGAGAATATACTGCACGATCAGCAGCGCGCCCATCACCAGGAACGCATCGCGCGCCCGCGCTGGCAGATCGGCGCGAATCGCCGCCACCACCGCCGCCAGCACGCCCACCGCCGCCACCGTGCCGAGCAGCCGGTGGTTGAACTGCGTCGCCGCCTTGTTAAGGAAGAAATTCGTCCAGAACGGGTGCAGCGCCGCGTAATCCGGCGGCACCCAGCGCCCCTGCATCAGCGGGAAGGTGTTGTCGATCGTGTAGGCATGGGTGCCCGAAAGGAACGTCCCCGCCACGATGGCGATCGAGATCAGCACGATCGAGCCCATCGCCATCCGCCGCGCCCCCGCATACCGCGCCGCCTCCGCCGGCGGCAGCCGCGCCTCGGCGGGCTTCAGCACGGTCAGCGCCGTGGCGAACACGGCGATCGCGAGCAGGGTCGCGAAACAGTAATGCACCGAGAGGCGGAACACCGAAACCTCGGTCAGCCCCGGCTGGAAGCCGGAGGCGACCATCCACCAGCCGATCAGCCCCTGCACCCCGCCGAGGACGAACAGCGTCACCAGCCAGGGCCGCAGCCGCCGCTCGATCCGCCCGGTCCAGAGGAACCAGGCCAGCGGCACGCCGAAGTCGAAACCCAGCAGCCGCCCCCACATCCGGTGGATCCATTCCGGCCAGAAGATCGCCTTGAACCCGGCGAGGTCCATGCCGCGATTGAGGTCCTTGTATTGCGGGATCGTCTTGTAAAGGGCGAACATCCGCTCCCATGCCGCATGGGTCAGCGGCGGGATCACGCCGGAGACCGGCTGCCACGTCATGATCGACAGGCCGGCATTCATGTTCTGCACATAGGCGCCGATCCCGAACATCTCGACGATCAGCGCGAAGCTGACGAACAGCCAGATCGCCACCATCCGCCGGCTTTCCGGGCTTGCCGCCCGCGCCGCGCGTATGACCGACCGACCGGCAAAACCCGCCACCGATTGCGATGCCATCAGACCATTTCCCGCATCTGTCCGTTACCAGACGCGGATTTGCACCTGAAAACCGGCTTGTAAACCCGCATCTCGCGGTGATCTGCCCTTTCGTTCAATCTTGACCTCGCGCCGCGGTTGCGCCATGTCTGCCCTGTAGCGGGACAGACACGCCCGCCGCCTCAGGCTCGTCACCGAGCATTTTCCATCATACTCCGAATCGGCCCGTCCCTTTTTCGCCACGGGCTCCTCACCTCGCGGAATTTCCATGAAGCTCGCCGAACTCAAGGCCAAATCCCCGACCGACCTGCTCAGCCTCGCCGAAGAGCTGCAGGTCGAGAACGCGTCGTCGCTGCGCAAGCAGGACATGATGTTCGCCATTCTCAAGGCCTATGCCGAGAACGACCAGGCGATTCATGGCGACGGCACGCTGGAAACCCTGCCCGACGGGTTCGGCTTCCTGCGCAGCCCGCAGAGCAACTACCTCCCCGGCCCGGATGACATCTACGTCTCTCCCGCGCAGATCCGCCGCTTTGGCCTGCGCACCGGCGACACCGTCGCCGGCGAAATCCGCGCGCCCAAGGAAGGCGAGCGCTATTTCTCGCTGCAGAAGGTCGACACGATCAATTTCGAGGCGCCGGACGCGGTGCGCCATCGCATCAATTTCGACAACCTCACCCCGCTCTACCCCAACAAGCGGCTGCAAATGGAGATCGAGGACGCGCCACCGCCGCCCAAGGGCCAACAGAAGGACTACACCGCCCGGGTGATGGATCTCATTGCCCCGATCGGCAAGGGCCAGCGCGCCCTCATCGTCGCCCCGCCGCGCACCGGCAAGACGGTGATGCTGCAGAGCATCGCCACCTCGATCTCGGCCAACCACCCCGAGGCCTTCCTCATCGTGCTGCTGATCGACGAGCGCCCCGAGGAAGTGACCGACATGGCCCGTACCGTGAAGGGCGAGGTCGTCGCCTCCACCTTCGACGAACCGGCCACCCGCCACGTCCAGGTCACCGAGATGGTGCTGGAAAAGGCCAAACGCCTCGTCGAGCACAAGCGCGACGTCATCATTCTTCTCGACTCGATCACTCGCCTCGCCCGCGCCTACAACGCCGTCGTTCCCTCCTCGGGCAAGGTGCTGACCGGCGGTGTCGACGCCAACGCGCTGCAGAAGCCGAAGCGCTTCTTCGGCGCCGCGCGCAATATCGAGGAAGGCGGCTCACTGACCATCATCGCCACCGCGCTGATCGACACCGGCAGCCGCATGGACGAGGTGATCTTCGAGGAGTTCAAGGGCACCGGCAATTCCGAACTCATCCTCGACCGCAAGCTTTCCGACAAGCGCACTTTCCCGGCCATCGACATCACCAAGTCGGGCACCCGCAAGGAGGAATTGCTGGTCGAGCGCGCCACCCTGTCGAAAATGTGGGTCCTGCGCCGCATCCTCAACCCGATGGGTCCGGGCGAGGCGATGGACTTCCTGCTCGACAAGCTCAAATACAGCAAGACCAACAACGACTTCTTCGAGGCGATGAACACCTGACCATGTCGTCCTACGCGCTGCCGCTGGCCGAACTCGCACTCGCCAATTTCATCGGCATCATCAGCCCCGGCCCGGCCTTCCTGCTGGTCAGCCGGGCGGCGGCGGGGCGCGGCAGGGCGGTCGGTTTCGGTCTCAGCCTTGGCGTCGCCATCGCCGCCACCACCTGGGCCGCCGCCGCCTGCTTCGGCGTTTCCATCATCATGGCCCGCTTCGCCACGCTCTACGAGGCGATCCAGATCGCGGGCGGCGTCTATCTGGTCTGGATCGGTGTCAGCGCCTGGCGCGCCAGGCCGCATGAAATCGACGTCGCCGGACCCGCTGGCAGCGTCGGCTTCCTGCGCGCCGTAGCCTCCGGCGCCGCGCTCAATCTCGGCAACCCGAAGATCGTGATCTTCTTCACCAGCATCTTCGTGGCCCTGCTCCCCGCCCATATCCCGCTCTGGCTGACCTTCGCCGCCATCGCGGTCGTCGGCCTGCAGGAAGCCGCCTGGTATTGCCTCGTCACCCTGCTGTTTTCGCGTGCGCGCATCCAGCGCGCCTATCGCCGCGCCGGCCTCTGGATCGAGCGGACCGTCGGCACGCTGCTGATCGCGATCGGCGCCCGCATCCTCGGCGCGGCGGTGTAATCCGCGCGCCGAAACGTTTTGCAATCAGCCGACCGCCCCTATATCCCGACCAATATCCAGACGGAGACATTCATATGCCCGACGCCAGCCAGCCCACGGATTACAAGGTCCGCGACATCACCCTCGCCGACTGGGGCCGCAAGGAAATCTCGATGGCCGAAACCGAGATGCCGGGCCTGATGGCGCTGCGCGCGGAATTCGGCGCCTCCAAGCCGCTGAAGGGTGCGCGCATCGCCGGCTGCCTGCACATGACGATCCAGACCGCGGTGCTGATCGAGACGCTGATCGAGCTCGGCGCCACAATCCGCTGGTCGTCCTGCAACATCTTCTCGACCCAGGACCACGCCGCCGCCGGTGTCGCTGCGGCCGGCGTGCCGGTCTTCGCCTGGAAGGGCATGAACGAGGACGAGTTCTGGTGGTGCATCGAGCAGACGGTGCGCGGCCCGGACGGCTGGACGCCGAACATGATCCTCGATGACGGCGGCGACCTCACCAAGCTGATGCACGACAAATACCCCGAAATGCTCGCCGACATCCGCGGCATTTCCGAGGAAACCACCACCGGCGTGCACCGCCTGCGCGAAATGGCGCGCGACGGCTCGCTGCTCTGCCCCGCCATCAACGTGAACGACAGCGTCACCAAGTCGAAATTCGACAATCTCTATGGCTGCCGCGAAAGCTTGGTCGACGGCATCCGCCGCGGGACCGACGTGATGATGGCCGGCAAGGTCGCCGTCGTCGCCGGCTTCGGCGATGTGGGCAAGGGCTCGGCCGCCAGCCTGCGCAACGCCGGCTGCCGCGTGATGGTCACCGAAATCGACCCGATCTGCGCGCTCCAGGCGGCGATGGAAGGCTACGAGGTCGTCACCATGGACGACGCCGCCCCGAAGGGCGACATCTTCGTCACCGCCACCGGCAATATCGACGTCATCACCGCCGACCACATGCGGGCGATGAAGCATCGCGCCATCATCTGCAACATCGGCCATTTCGACTCCGAAATCCAGATCGAGAGCCTGCGCAACTACAAGTGGGAAAACGTGAAACCGCAGGTCGACGAGGTCGTCTTTCCCGACGGCAAGCGCCTGATCGTCCTCTCCGAGGGCCGCCTGGTCAATCTCGGCAACGCCACGGGTCACCCCTCCTTCGTCATGTCGGCGAGCTTCACCAACCAGGTCCTCGCCCAGATCGAGCTGTGGAACGCGCCTTCCGGCCGCTACGAGCGGAAGGTCTATGTCCTGCCCAAGCATCTCGACGAGAAGGTCGCCGCCCTGCATCTCGCCAAGGTCGGCGCCAGGCTGACGAAGCTGAGCAAGGCCCAGGCGGAGTATATCGGCGTCGAGACCGCCGGTCCCTTCAAGCACGACGACTACCGCTACTGAGGAGGCGACGATGGGCAGCTTCCTCGCGGTCATGGCGCTCGCCGCCCTGTTCGGCGGCATGCTGTTCTTCGGCGCGGTGATGACGCCGCTGGTCTTCTCGAAACTGCCGCCGGACGTGGCCGGCCCGTTCATCCGGGCCGCCTTTCCGCGCTACTACCTGTTCATGACGGTCACCTCGGCGCTCGCCGCCATGGGCCTGCTGATCCGCGGCAATCCGTGGTACGCGCTGCTCGCGGTGATCGTCACCGGCGTCACCCTCTGGCTTTGGCTCGAATGGATGCCGCATCTCAACGCCGTGCGCGACGCCGGCAACCAGGTGGATTTCCAGCGCGGCCACCGGCTCTCGGTCTGGGTCAACGCTGTCCAGTTCTTGATCGTCTTCGTTTTGCTGGCCAGCCTTGCTGTCTGATTTTATTAAATAGCAAAGACTTGTGAGCGGTTTCTGATCACCCGTATCAGCAACCGCTCACATCCCGCATGAGTCGAGCCTGATCACCCGCACCATCGCGCCTTCCGGCTCGGCCGGCGCATCCGGCGCGCGCAGCAGCAGCGCATCGGCCTTTGCCAGCCGGCCCAGCATCGCCGAATCCTGCACCGGGAACGGCGTCACGCTCCAGCCCCCCGCCGCATCCCGCGCCAGCGTCGCCCGCAGATGATCGGCCCGGTGATCATTCGCCGCCAGCGCCACGGTGCAGCGCGCGGCTTCGGTCGGTGGCGCCTCGTCCGCCCGCCCGGTCAGCCGCGCGATCGCCGGGCCGAGGAACAGCACCGCGCAGACCAGTGCCGAGACCGGATTGCCCGGCAGCCCCACCACCGGCACGCTGCCCAGCATCCCCGCCATCAGCGGCTTGCCCGGCCGCATCGCGATCTTCCAGAAATCGACGTCGAGCCCAAGCTCGGCCAGCCCCGCCTGCACCAGGTCATGCGCGCCGACGCTCGCCCCCCCGGTCGTCACCAGCAGGTCGGCCCGCGCCGCCGCCGCCGCCGCCGCGCCGATCGCGGCGCGGTCGTCCGGCGCCACCGGCAAAATCACCGCCTCGCCGCCCACCGCGCGGATATAGGCCGCGAGCGCGTGCGAATTGGAACTGACGAACCCGCCCGGCGGAATCGGCTCCCCCGGCATGGCGATCTCGTCGCCGGTCGCCAGCACCGCGACCACCGGCCGCCGCCGCACCGCGAGCCAGGGATGGTTCGCCGCCGCCGCCAGCCCGATATCCCGCGCGCCCAGCACCCGCCCCGCCGCCAGCAGCATCTCGCCGGCGGCGAAATCCTGCCCTGCCCGGCGAATATGCCGCCCCGGCCGCGCCGCCTCGTGCAGCGTCACCGAGGCGTCGTCATGCGCGGTATCTTCCTGGATGACGATCGCGTCCGCTCCCGCCGGCACCACGCTGCCGGTGAACAGCCGCACCGCCTCGCCCGGCCCCACCGTGCCCGCGAACGGGTGCCCCGCCGGCGCCGCGCCAATCACCCGCAGCCGCGCCCCGGCCTGGCCGTCGGCGGCGCGCAGCGCGAACCCGTCCATCGCCGAAACGTCATGCGGCGGCTGGGTCAGCCGTGCGACCACCGGCTCGGCCAGCACCCGCCCCGCGGCCGCCGCCAGCGGCACGATTTCCGCGCCGGTCGGCGCCATCAGCGCCAGTATCCGCGCCCGTGCAGCCTCGACGCTGATCATCGCTCACTCCTGCCAGAAAACGCCCGATTTCCCGCCGGACTTGCGGATCACCCGCAACCCTTCGACCCGCATCTCCCGCTCCGCCGCCTTCAGCATGTCATACACCGTCAGCGCCGCGACCGAGGCGGCGGTCAGCGCCTCCATCTCCACCCCGGTCGGCCCGGTGGTCTTCACCGTCGCCGCGATGCGGATGCCCGGCAGCGCCTCATCCGGCTCCAACTCCACCGTTACCCCGGCAATCGCCAGCGGGTGGCAGAGCGGGATCAGATCGGAGGTCCGCTTCGCCGCCATGATCCCGGCAATCCGCGCCGTCGCCAGCACATCGCCCTTCTTCGCCGTGCCCCCGGTCACCAGCGCCAGCGTCTCCGCCCGCATCGTGACATGGCAGGCGGCGGTGGCTTCCCGCGCCGTCTCGGCCTTGCCCGAAACATCGACCATCCGCGCCGCCCCCCGCTCGTCGATATGGGTGAGGCTCATGCCCCGAGCCCGAGCAGCCGGCGGGTCGCGGCGACGATGTCGTCCTGCCGCATCAGGCTCTCGCCGACCAGGATGCCCTGCACCCCCACCGCCTTCAGCCTGGTGATGTCGGCATAGTCGCGGATGCCGCTTTCCGCGACCACGAACCGCTCCGGCGGAATCTGCCCCGCCAGCCGCTCCGAGACCGCAATATCGGTCTGCATCGTCTTGAGGTTGCGGTTGTTTATGCCGATCAGCCGGGCCTGTAGCCCCAGCGCGCGATCAAGCTCCGCCTCGTCATGCACCTCGACCAGCACGCTCATGTCGAGCGCGCTCGCCAGCTCCTCGAAGGCGCGCGCCTGCTCGTCGCCCAGCGCCGCCATGATCAGCAGGATGCAGTCCGCCCCCATCGCGCGGCTTTCATAGATCTGCCACTCGTCGAGGATGAAATCCTTGCGCAGCACCGGCAGGTCCACCGCCTCGCGCGCCGCCTGCAGATGCGCCGTCTCGCCCTGGAAATATTTCCGGTCGGTCAGCACCGAAAGACACACCGCCCCGCCCTCCTGATAGGCGCGGGCGATCGCCGCCGGGTCGAAATCGGCGCGGATCAGCCCGGCCGAGGGCGACGCCTTCTTGATCTCGGCGATCAGCCCGGTCCGCCCCGAGGCGGCGGCATCCATCAGCGCCCGGGCGAAGCCGCGCGGCGGCGGCGTGTCCTTCGCCCGCGCCCGCATCTCCTCAAGCCCGGTCTCCGCCTTCGCCGCCTCGACCTCGGCCCGCTTGTCGGCGCAGATCGTCTTCAGCACATCCTGTTCGATCGCATCGTTCATTGGATCACGCCATTTCCCGGGTTGTTGCCACGGCCGCGGCGGCACTGGCCCGTCGCAGCCGCTCCAGCGCCGCCGCCGCGGCACCGTCATCGATCGCGCGGGCCGCCAGCGCCGCGCCCTCGCGCAGGGTTTCCGCCCGTCCCGCCACCATCAGCGCCGCCGCCGCGTTCAGCAGCACGGCGTCGCGATAGGCGCCGGGCGCGCCGGCGAGCAGGTCGCGCAGCGCCGCGGCGTTGTGCGCGGCATCCCCCCCGATGATCGCCTCCAGCGGCGCGCGGGCAAGCCCGGCATCCTCCGGGCTCACATTCATCTCGACGATCCGCCCGCCCTCGAGCGAGACGACATGGCTCTCCCCGGCGATGGTCAGCTCGTCCAGGCCCTGGCCATGCACCACCATCGCCCGCTCGGTGCCGAGCCCGGCCAGCGTCTCCGCCATCGGCCGCGCCCAGGCAGGATCGAACACACCCACCAATTGCCGCTTCACCGAGGCCGGGTTGGCGAGCGGCCCGAGCAGGTTGAAGATCGTGCGGGTGCCGAGCGCGATCCGCGCCGCCGCGGCATGACGCAGCCCCGCATGGTGGCGCGGCGCGTAGAGGAACACGCAGCCCGCCTCGCGCAGAATCGCCGCCAGCCGCTCGAATTCAGGCTCCACGGGCACGCCGAGCGCGGTCAGCACATCCGCCGCCCCGGCGCGCGAGGAGAGCGCGCGGTTGCCGTGCTTGGCCACCGGCACGCCGGCACCGGCGAGCACGAAGGTCACCGCGGTCGAGATGTTGAGCGTGCCCGCGCCGTCGCCGCCGGTGCCGCAGACATCGATCGCTCCCGGCGGTGCGGCGATCGGCCGCATCCGCGCGCGCATCGCCCGCACCGCGCCGGTCAGCTCCGCCACCGTCTCGCGCCGCACCCGCATCGCCATCAGCATCCCGGCGATCTGCGCGTCATTCGCCTTGCCGTCGATCACGGCGCCGAACGCCGCCTCGGCCAGTTCCTCGGACATCGTCTCCCCCCGCCCCAGCCGGTCGAGCACCGGCTTGAGATCGGCGAGGATCTCGCCCGCCCCCTGGTTCCGCCCGCGGGCGATGCCGAGGAAGTTGCGCAGCAGCGTGTGCCCGTGGGCGGTCGCGATGCTCTCCGGGTGGAACTGCACGCCAAAAATCGGCAAGTCGCGGTGCCGCAACCCCATGATCAGCCCGTCCTCGGTGAAGGCGGTGGGGATCAGCGTCTCCGGCAGGCTCTCGCGCTCGACGATCAGCGAGTGGTAACGCGTCGCCTCGAACGGGTCGGGCAGCGTCTCGAACACGTCCGACCCCTGATGCCGGATCGGCGAGATCTTGCCATGCATCGGCACCGGCGCGCGCATCACCCGCCCGCCGAAGGCCTGGCCGATCGCCTGATGCCCGAGGCAGACGCCGAGAATCGGCACCTTGCCCGCCGCCGCCGCGATCAGGTCGAGGCAGATCCCCGCCTCGTTCGGCGTGCACGGCCCGGGCGAGAGCACGATCGCCTCCGGCCGCATCGCCATCGCCTCATCGACGCTGATCCGGTCGTTGCGGTGCACCGCGCATTCCGCCCCGAGATCGCCGAAGAACTGGACGAGGTTGAAGGTGAAACTGTCGTAATTGTCGATCAGCAGGATCATCGCGCCGGCGCCTCGTTGGGGGTGACGTACTGGCCGGCATCCTCTGCGGCGCGAAACAGCGCGCGCGCCTTGGCGTGGCTCTCGGCAAGCTCGGCATCGGGGTCGGAATCGGCGACGATGCCGACCCCGGCCTGGACATAAAGCCGCCCGTCCTTGATCAGCGCGGTACGCAGCGCGATGCAGGTATCCATCGTGCCATTGGCGGCGAAATAGCCGATGCACCCGCCATAGAGCCCGCGCCGGCTCGGCTCGAACTCCTCGATGATCTCCATCGCCCGCACCTTCGGCGCGCCCGAGAGCGTGCCCGCCGGGAAGCCGGCGATCAGCGCGTCCAGCGCGTCCGCCTCGGGCCGGATGCGGCCCTCGACATTCGAGGAGATGTGCATCACGTGCGAGAACCGCTCGATCACGAAGCTCTCGGTCACGTTGACCGAGCCGATCTCGGCGACGCGACCGACATCGTTGCGCGCGAGGTCGAGCAGCATCAGGTGCTCGGCGCGCTCCTTCGGGTCCTCCAGCAGCTCGGTCTCCAGCGCCTCGTCCTCGGCGCGCGTCGCCCCGCGCCGGCGCGTGCCGGCGAGCGGGCGGATCGTCACCGTGCCGTCGCGCAGCCGCACCAGGATCTCAGGGCTGGAGCCGACCGCCTGATAGGCGCCGAAATCGAGGAAGAACAGGAAGGGTGCGGGGTTGATCCGTCGCAGCGAGCGATAGAGCGCGAAGGGCGGGAGCGTGAATTCCTGCTCGAAGCGCTGGCTCGCCACCACCTGGAACACGTCGCCGGCGGCGATGTAGTCCTTGCCCCGCAGCACCATCGCGCGGAACGCGTCCTCGCTCATGTTCGAGGTCGCCGGCCCGGCCGGCGCGGCATGGCCCGGCAGCGCCGGCGTCGGCCGGTCAAGGGCCGCCATCGCCGCCTCGATCCGCCCGGTCGCCATGCTCCAGGCATCCGCCGCCGAACCCCCCGCGCGCGGCCAGACCGGTGCGGCCAGCGTGATCTCGTCGCGCACCGAATCGAAAATCGCGAACACCCCGGGCCGCATCAGCACGGCATCGGGAATCCCGAGCACGTCCGGCTTGTCCGCCGGCAGCGCCTCCATCAGCCGCACCATGTCATAGCCGAGATAGCCGACCAGTCCGCCGGTCATTGGCGGCAGGTGGTCCGGCAGGTCGAGCGTCGTCGCCGCGATCAGGTCGCGCAAGCTCTCGAAGGCCGGGCGCGGATCGGCGGTGTAGCCCTCGGCGTCCGCCGCCGGGTCGCGGTTCACGCTCACCTGGCCGCGGTCGCACCGCCAGATCAGGTCGGGGGCGAAGCCGATCACCGAATAGCGCCCGCGCGCCGCCCCGCCCTCGACGCTTTCCAGCAGGAAGGAATGCGCCGTGCCATGGGCGAGCTTGAGGAAGGCGGCGACCGGCGTGATCAGGTCGGCGGCGAGCAGTCGCCAGGCCAGCGCGCCCCGCCCGGCATCGTAGGCGGCGCGGAAACGGGCGTGCTGGTCGGTCTCGGATGTCATCTCGCGGGCCTCAATTGCTGATCTGGTTCAGCAGCTTCGTGTTGATCGTCACATGGTCGCGCTGGCGCAGCGCCGCGGCATAGGTCTGCAGCACGTCGTTCTGCATCGACTGGCCGAGCGACTCGGCCACCCGCTGGCGGAACGCCTCGTTGCTGCCCGGCTTCGGCTCGGCGATGTCGCTCACCACGCCGACGACGAAGCCCGCCTGCGTCTGCACCATCGTGGGCTCGCCCTTCTTCAGGCTGAACGCCACCTGGGCGAGAGGCGGCGGCACGCCCTTGGCGGGCTTGGCGCGCGTCATCGGCGCCGAGGTCGTCACCGTCAGCCCGGCCGCCGAGGCCGCTGCCGTCAGGGTCTTGCCCCCCTTCACCGCGGTCAGCAGCTTCGCTGCCGCGACCTCTTCCTGCCGCTCCACCTGCGCGCCGGTCCAGTCGGCCAGCACGTCGGCCTTCACCTTGTCATAGGGCTTGAGCGCCGGCTTGATGATCCGGTGCACGGCGATGGCATAGTAGCTGTCGCCCGGCCCGCTCACCGCCCGCGGCGAATTGCCGGGGGCGGTGGCGAAAATCGCCTTGTCGATCGCCTGGCGCAGCGGCGCCGGCCCGGGAATGCTCGCCGGCTTGCCGTCCACCGTCATCCCCTCGCGGTCCACGCTCACCCGCGCCTTGGCCAGATGCAGGCTCGCCGGCAGCTTGCCGAGCGCCGTGCTGCCCGCCAGCGCGTCCTGCAGGTGGTTCAGCGTATTGTCCACCACGTTGCGCGCCTTGCGCAGCTGGATCTCGGCGCGGATCTGGTCCGCCACCGCCGAGAGCGGCTTGTCGCCGCCGGCCACCGCCTTGGTCACCCTGAACACATAGATGCCGAGCGAGCCCTTCACCGGTGCGGAAACCTCATCCGGCGTTGCCGCGAACACCGCCTTGGCCAGCGCCGCCGAGGGCAGGTCGGAGGGTTTCGCATCGGTCATCACGACAGCGGTCGCACTCGCCGCCGCCGCCGCCTTCTGCACCGCCGCCCAGTCAGCCCCTTGTTTCCAGGTCTTCGCCAGCGCCGCGGCGCTCTTCGCGTCCTCGGCGGTGACGATCTCGACGGTCCGCTGCGGCGCCTGCGCGAATTTCGCCTTCTCCTGCTGATACTGCGCCGCGATCTCGGCCGGCGTCACCGTCTCGCCCTTGGCGATCAGCGCGGGCGAGAGCACCACCACGTCGGCATCGCGCAAGGCGGGTGTCGAAAACCGCCCCGGATGATCCCGCCAGTAGCGGCGCAGCACGGTCTCGGCCGGCGGCGGCGGCGGGGTCGCGGCGGCGAAGGGCAGTTGCGCGAACTGCACCGTCCGCTCCTGCGCGGCATAAGCAAAGATCTGGTCGACCAGCGGCGCCGGCGCGCTCACCCCGGCGGTCACCGCATCGATGATCTGCGACGATTTCAGCCCGCTGGCGATCTCCGCCATGAATGTCGCCGGCGTCAGGCTGTGATTGGCGAGCACGGCGTTGAACGTCGCCTTGTCGAACTTGCCGTCCGGACCGTGGAACGCCGGGATCGCGAATACCTGCTGTCGGATCGCCGAGGGCGGCGCCACCACCCCCATCCGCCGCGCATCGAGCTGCATCGCCGCGCGGTCGATCGCCGAACCCAGCGCCTGCTCGGCGAACAGCCGCCGCTCGCCCTTGCTCGGCTCGCGGCCACTGTTCTGCGTCGCGTAAGCGTTCAGCGTCCGCTGGTAGTCGGCATTCACCGCCTCGATCTTGATCGGCCGCCCGCCCACCGTCGCGATCGCGTTGGACGCGCCAACGCCCATCACCACGCTGGAGACGCCCCAGAACACGAACACGCCGATCAGCACGACGAAAAAGGCGCGCACGATCCAGTTGTCGAGCAGTTGGCGAATCATCGAAAGCATGCGGCAGCAACCTCATCCAGCGGGAAAGCCGCGTCTTACCACGGGCGCGCCCGATTGCCACCCGGCCCCGCCTCGTCTACCTCCGTCGCGCCATTGGGAAGGGAGACGCGCATGCCCCAGCTGATCGCCGGAAACTGGAAGATGAACGGCACGCTCGCCGGCATCGCCGCCTATGCGGCGGGGCTGCGTGCCGCCGCAGCATACGCCGATCTGCTGATCTGTCCGCCGGCGCCGCTGATCGCCCCGCTGCGCGCCGCCCTCGACGGCGCCCCGGTCGCCCTCGGCGCGCAGGACTGCGCGGTGCAGCGCTCCGGCGCGCATACCGGCGACCTATCGGCCGATCTGCTGGCCGAGCTTGGCGCCACCCATGTCATTCTCGGCCATTCCGAGCGCCGCGCCGATCACGGCGAATCCTCCGCGATCGTGCGCGAGAAGGCGCGCACCGCGATCGCCGCCGGCCTGATCCCGATCATCTGCGTCGGCGAAACCGAGGCCGAGCGCGATTCCGGCGAGGCCGAAACCGTGGTCCGCGCCCAGCTCGCCGGCAGCCTGCCGGAGGAGCTGGCCGGCCAGACCGTGCCCGGCGTCTTCGCCCCCGGCGTCATCGCCTACGAGCCGGTCTGGGCGATCGGCACCGGCCGCACGCCCACCGAGGAGGATGTCGCCGCGATGCACGCCTCGATCCGTGCCGCGCTGCGCCGCCAGCTCGGCGCCGCCGGCGCGACGATGCCGATTCTCTACGGTGGCTCGGTCAAGCCCTCCAACGCCGCGTCCCTGCTCGCCTTGCCCGAGGTCGGCGGCGCGCTGGTCGGCGGCGCCAGCCTCAAGCCAGAGGACTTCCTCGCGATTGCCTCCGCCGCCCCGCGGGACTAGAGCACGGCATCGACCCGACAGTCGGGCATCAGGCCGCCGGACGGTTCCATCCGGCGGGCTGATGCTCTAGAACCGCGCGTCACTCCGAAAGGCCGCCACGCTCCCATGATTACCGTTCTGCTCGTCCTCCAGGCATTCATCACCATTGCCCTGATCGGCGTCGTGCTGATCCAGCGCAGCGAGGGCGGCGGCCTCGGCCTCGGCACCAGCCAGGGCATGGGCAGCTTCATGACCGGGCGCGGCACCGCCAACCTGCTCACCCGGGTCACCGCGATCCTCGCCACGCTGTTCATGGTGCTCTCGCTGGTTCTCGCCCTGCTCTACCGGCACAGCGGCGGCGGCTCGGCCGAGGCGATCCTGAACGCGCCGCCGCCGGCGAGTCCGGCGAAGAAGGCCGCCCCCGCCTCGCCGCTCGCCCCGCTGCCGCCCGTCCCTGGCGAATCGGCTCCCACGGCGCCGGCTGCTGCCAAGCCGGCGACATCCCAGCCCGCGGCTCCGGCGAAACCCGCGCAGAGCGCCCCGGCGCCGGCAAAGCAGTAATGCGCGCCCCCTCATTCGCCCGGCGCGGGGTTTTGCACCGCGCCGCCCTCTGCTATGGCGAAAGCCCATGACCCGGTATGTCTTCATCACCGGCGGCGTGGTTTCCTCGCTCGGCAAGGGTATCGCCTCCGCCTCCCTCGGCGCGCTGCTTCAGGCCCGCGGCTATTCGGTCCGCCTGCGCAAGCTCGACCCCTATCTCAACGTCGATCCGGGCACGATGAGCCCCTATCAGCACGGCGAGGTCTTCGTCACCGACGACGGCGCCGAGACCGATCTCGATCTCGGCCATTACGAGCGCTTCACCGGTGTGCACGCCACCAAGTCGGACAACGCGACCACCGGCCGCATCTATTCCGAGGTCATCGCCCGCGAGCGCCGGGGCGACTATCTCGGCGCCACCGTGCAGGTCATCCCGCACATCACCGACGCCATCAAGCAGGCCATCCTGCGCGACACCGCCGGGCTTGATTTCGTCCTCGTCGAGATCGGCGGCACGGTGGGCGACATCGAGAGCCTGCCCTTCCTCGAAGCCATCCGCCAGCTCGGCAACGAGCTTGGCCCGCACGACGCGATGTTCGTCCACCTCACTTTGGTGCCCTACATCCCGAGCGCCGGCGAGCTGAAAACCAAGCCGACCCAGCATTCCGTCAAGGAACTGCTGAATGTCGGCATCCAGCCGCACATGCTGATCTGCCGCTGCGACCGCCCGATCCCCGAGGGCGAGCGCCGCAAGATCGCGCTGTTCTGCAATGTCCGGCCCGAGGCGGTGGTCCCGGCACTCGACGTGAGCACGATCTACGAGGTGCCGATCTCCTATCACGAGGCCGGGCTCGACCGCGAGGTGCTCCGCCATTTCGGCCTGCCGCACGATGCCGAGCCCGATCTCGGCCGCTGGCGCCGCATCGTCGAGACGGTGCGCAATCCCGAGGGTGAGGTCACCATCGCCGTCGTCGGCAAATACACCAACCTGCTCGACTCCTATAAGTCGCTCGGCGAGGCGCTGACCCATGGCGGCATCGCCAACCGGGTGCGGGTCCGGCTCGACTGGGTCGATTCCGAAATCTTCGAGCAGCCCGGCGCCGTCGCCCGGCTCGACGGGGTGCACGGCATCCTCGTCCCCGGCGGCTTCGGCGAGCGCGGCACCGGCGGCAAGATCGAGGCCGTGCGCTTCGCCCGCGAGCGCGATGTCCCCTTCCTCGGCATCTGCTTCGGCATGCAGATGGCGGTGATCGAGGCGGCGCGGAACCTCGCCGGCCTGCCCCAGGCCTCCTCCACCGAATTCGGCCCCTGCGAGGTGCCGGTGGTCGGCCTGCTCACCGAATGGGCCCGCGGCAACGAGATCGAACGCCGCGCCGCCGAGGGCGATCTCGGTGGCACCATGCGCCTCGGCGCCTATGCCGCCACCCTGGTCGAGGGTAGCCTGGTCCGCGCCGTCTATGGCGACGCCGCGACGATCGAGGAACGCCACCGCCACCGCTACGAGGTCAACATCCACTACCGCGAGCGGCTGGAATCCGCCGGCCTGCGCTTCTCCGGCCTCTCGCCGGACGGGCTGCTGCCGGAAATCGTCGAATACCCCGACCATCCCTGGTTCATCGGCGTGCAGTACCACCCCGAGCTGAAATCGAAACCCTTCGACCCGCATCCGCTCTTCGCCGGCTTCATCGAGGCGGCGGTCAAGCAGATGAGGCTGGTATGATCATGAAGACGGTCGAGATCGGCGATCTGCGCGTCGGCAACGACCTGCCCTTCACCCTCATCGCCGGCCCCTGCCAGATCGAGAGCGCCGAGCATGCGACCGAGGTCGCCGGCGCGCTCGCGGACATGACGCGCGAGCTTGGCATCGGCCTGATCTTCAAGTCGAGCTACGACAAGGCCAACCGCACCTCGCTTTCCGCCGGCCGCGGCGTCGGCATGGCGCAGGGGTTGCAGATCCTCGCCGATATCCGGGCGAAATTCGGCATCCCCGTGCTGACCGACGTGCACGACGCCGCCCAGTGCGCCCCCGCCGCCGAGGCGGTGGACGTGCTGCAGATCCCCGCCTTCCTCTGCCGCCAGACCGACCTGCTGCTCGCCGCCGGCCATACCGGGCGGGCGATCAACGTCAAGAAGGGCCAGTTCCTCGCGCCGTGGGACATGCGCAACGTCGCCGCCAAGATCGCCAGCACCGGCAACGAGCGCATCCTGCTCACCGAGCGCGGCGCCTCCTTCGGCTACAACACCCTGGTCTCCGACCTGCGCGCCCTGCCGATCATGGCGCAGACCGGCTACCCGGTGGTGTTCGACGCGACCCATTCAGTCCAGCAGCCCGGCGGCCAGGGCACCGCCTCGGGCGGCCAGCGCGAATTCGCCCCGGTGCTCGCCCGCGCCGCTCTCGCGGTCGGCTGCGCCGCGGTCTTCATCGAGTGCCATCCGGACCCCGACCACGCGCCCTCCGACGGGCCGAACATGATTCCATTGGACCAGATGCCCGCCCTGCTGGCCCGGCTGCAACAGTTCGACCGTATCGCCAAATCGGCCTGAACCGCGCCACTCCGGACGCGGCGCGGCCGTCAGCGCGGCCTCATTTCTCGACGAAGGCCTTCTCGATCACGTAATCGCCGGGGCGGGACGAGCTGCCTTCGGTGAAGCCGCGCCGCTCGAGCAGCTGCACCATGTCGTCGAGGAAGGCAGGGCTGCCGCACAGCATCACCCGGTCATCCTTCGGCGCGAGCGGCGGCAGGTCGATCCCCGGGCCGAAATTTCCGGTTTCGAGAATCTGCGTGATCCGCCCGTTATGCCGGAACGGCTCGCGCGTCACCGTCGGGTAGTAGATCAGCTGCCGCGAGACCTGCGCGCCGATGAACTCGTCCGCCGGCAGGGTCTTGGTAATGTAGTCCTCATAGGCGAGGTCGCTGATGTGCCGGCAGCCATGGATCAGCACCACCTGACGGAACCGCTCATAGATGTCCGGCTCGCGGATGATGCTCATGAACGGCGCGAGCCCGGTGCCGGTGCCCAGAAGATAGAGCCGCTCGCCGGGGTGCATGTTGTCGGCCAGCAGCGTGCCGGTCGGCTTGCGCCCCACCAGCACCGGATCGCCTGGCTTGACGTGCTGCAACCGCGAGGTCAGCGGCCCGTCCGGCACCTTGATGCTGAAGAATTCCAGATGATCGTCATAGCTGGCGCTGGCCATCGAATAGGCCCTCAGCAGCTTCTTTCCCTCGACCTCGAGCCCGATCATGGTGAACTGCCCGGCGATGAAGCGGAATGCGGGGTCGCGCGTCACGGTGAAGCTGAACAGCCGGTCGGTCCAGTGATGGACCTGGGTGACGGTTTCGGTGTTGAAGGCGCTCATCTGTCGGGAAAACTCCGTCGCTCGTCCGTCCGGGGGCACCGGAAGTTCATGATCGGCCCTGTTAATTGCGGAGCGAGGCGGCGATATCAAGCCCGACTGCGGCAGATCTGCCCATGGCAGCACTGCAAGCGCGCTCCACCCCTCGACAAGACTGGCCGGTTTGGCCAAAAACCGCGCAGATCAAGGAGACGAACCAATGACTCAAACCTATGTGGACGCGGCGGGCCTGCGCGTCGCCGCCGAGCTTCACGCCTTCATCGAGACCGAGGCGCTGCCCGGCACCGGGATCGAGCCCGCTTCCTTCTGGCAGGGCTTCGCCAATCTCGTCGCCCGCCACGCCCCCCGCAACGCCGAGCTGCTCGCCGAGCGCGACCGTCTCCAGGCCGCGATCGATGACTGGCACCGCACCCGCCGCGGCCAGAAGATCGATCCCGCCGCCTACGAGGCCTTCCTGCGCGAGATCGGCTATCTCAAGCCCGAGCCAGGCGATGTGAAGGTCACCTCCGAACGCGTCGATGCCGAAATCGCCGCCATCGCCGGTCCGCAGCTCGTCGTGCCGGTGATGAACGCCCGCTACGCGCTGAACGCCGCCAACGCCCGCTGGGGTAGCCTCTACGACGCGCTCTACGGCACCGACGCCATTCCCGAATCCGGCGGCCTCGAACGCGGCAAGGCCTATAATCCGCAGCGCGGCGCCGCCGTCGTCGCCCGCGGCCGCGCCTTCCTCGACGATCATTTCCCGCTCGCCACCGGTAGCCACGTCGATATCCGCGCCTTGCGCGTGCACAACGGCCATCTCGCCGCCGTGCTCGAAAGCGGCGAGACCGGCCTGAAGCACGCCGCCCAGTTCGCCGGCTATCGCGGCGACGCCGCCGCCCCCACGGCCGTCCTGCTCCGCCACCACAACCTGCATGTCGAGATCGCGATCGACCCGACCAGCCCGATCGGGCGGACCGACAAGGCCGGCATCGCCGACCTCATCGTCGAATCCGCGATCAGCTCGATCATGGACGCCGAGGACAGCGTCGCCGCCGTCGATGCCGAGGACAAGGTGCTGGTCTACCGCAACTGGCTCGGCCTGATGGCCGGCACGCTGGAGGAACAGGTCGAGAAGGGCGGCAAGACCTTCACCCGCAAGCTCAACCCCGACCGCGCCTACATCGCGCCGGACGGCTCGACCCTCACCCTCCCCGGCCGCGTGCTGATGCTGGTCCGTAATGTCGGCCACCACATCTACACCGACACCGTGCTCGATGCCGCCGGCAAGCCGATCCCCGAGACGATCCTCGACCTCGTGGTCACCTCCCTCTGCGGCCTGCATGACATCCGCCGCACCGGCGGGCTGCGCAACTCCCGCGCCGGCTCGATCTACATCGTCAAGCCGAAGATGCACGGCGCCGACGAGGTCGCCTATGCCAACGGCCTTTTCGCCGCCACCGAATCCCTGCTCGGCCTCGCGCCGGACACGCTGAAAATGGGCATCATGGACGAGGAGCGCCGTACCTCGGCCAATCTCAAGGCCTGCATCGCCGCCGCCGCCAGCCGCATCTTCTTCATCAACACCGGCTTCCTCGACCGCACCGGCGACGAGATCCACACCTCGATCGAGGCCGGCCCGATGATCCGCAAGAACGAGATCAAGAACACGCCCTGGATCAAGGCGTATGAAGACCGCAACGTCGATATCGGCATCGTCTGCGGCCTGCCCGGCCACGCCCAGATCGGCAAGGGGATGTGGGCCGCGCCCGACGCGATGGCGGCGATGCTCGAACAGAAGGTCGGCCACCCCCGCGCCGGTGCGAACACCGCCTGGGTCCCCTCGCCCACCGCGGCAACGCTGCACGCCCTGCACTACCACATGGTCGATGTCGCCGCCCGCCAGGCCGAGCTTGCCTCCCGCCCGATGGGCTCGCTCACCGACCTGCTGACCATCCCGCTGGCCGACCGCCCGAACTGGCAGCCGGAGGACATCCAGCAGGAGCTCGACAACAACGCCCAGGGCATCCTCGGCTACGTCGTCCGCTGGATCGACCAGGGCATCGGCTGCTCCAAGGTGCCGGACATCCACAACGTCGCCCTCATGGAAGACCGCGCCACCCTGCGCATCTCCGCCCAGCACATCGCCAACTGGCTGCATCATGGCATCGTCTCCGAGGCGCAGGTGATGGAGACGATGAAGCGCATGGCCGCGGTGGTCGATGGCCAGAACGCGGGCGACCCGGCCTATCGCAACATGGCGCCGGGCTTCGACGGCGTCGCCTTCCAGGCGGCGTGCGACCTCGTCTTCAAGGGCCGCACCCAGCCGAACGGCTACACCGAGTTCATCCTGCACGACCGCCGGCGCGAGGCCAAAGCCTCCGCCTGATCTTTTGCTCCTCCTCCTCCTCCACCGCCGCGTCCGCACCGGGCGCGGCGGCCCGCGATCCCCGCACCCTCACGGGCCGCGGAGGGTATCAGGCGGAGCGGAGCAAAAACTCAGCTCCGAGTCGGCGTCGGGTCGATCGCGTTGGCGCAGGCATCGCTCGGCGCAGCCGCCACCGGCCCGATCAACGGGATGATCTTCAGCCCCGCCGACGTCACCCGGCACGGCGCCGCTGCCAGCCCACAGCCCGAAAGCCCCCCGGCGAGGCTGGCGAACAACGCCACCTGGCCGGCCCAACGCAAAATTCTCGTGCTCATGATTCCATCGAACCAAACCCAGGCGGCCCGCGTCAATGCGCTAGAGCACTTTCCGATCCATCCGGATCGGATGTAGTGCTCTATGGTATTGATATTCAGAGCATCTTTATCCGATCAGATGACTCTATCTGATCGGATGATGCTCTAGGTTCTGGACTCAACTGATCCAAGATGTGACGGCGAGGACGAGGCAGATACCTGCGAGGAAATTTCGTGCGGTTTTGTCGTAGCGTGTGGCGATGGCGCGCCAGTCCTTGAGCCTGCAGAAGGCGCGTTCGATGAGATTGCGCTTTCTGTAGGCGACGGGGTCGAAGGGCGGAATGGCGCGGCGGTTGGGCATGGGCGAGATCACGGGCCTGGTGCCTTGGCGGGTGAGGAAGGCGCGCAGGTCATCGGCGTCGTAGGCTTTGTCGGCGATCAGCTCTTCTGGTGGCGGTATTGTGGGCAGAAGCGCCCTGGCGCCGCTGATGTCGGAGGCCTGTCCCGGCGTCAGGAGGAGTGCGGCGATGCGCCCCTGCTCATCCGCGACGGCGTGGATCTTGGTCGTCCGTCCACCCCTCGACCGGCCGATAGCCTGGCTTTGCGCCCCCCTTTACCGCCCGCGGCCGCGCGATGTGCCCGAACCGAGGTGCTGTCCACCATGGCGATGCGCGGCGGATACGCGCAGGCGACCAGGGCCGCAAAGATCTCCTGCCAGAGGCCACGCTGGCTCCAGCGGTTGAACCGGTTGAACACCGTGGTTCGTGGCCCATAGGCCTCAGGAAGCGCTCGCCATCGCAAGCCCTCGCGAAAGCGATGCAGGATGCCGCTCAGCACCCGGCGGTCATCAACCCGAGGCTTGCCGCCAAGCTTCGGCAGCAATGGTTCGATCGCAGCCCATTGCGTGTCGTTCAGCCAGAAAAGTTCCGCCATGTTCCAAGTCCTCCAAACAGACTTGAATCAGACGCTCCGTAGTCATGGCAATAGGTACAGAACCTAGGCCCCGGTCATGCGCGCGAGGCATGAGTATTAGCCGTTGGCGGCATGTTCCGTCCCCGCCCGCGCCCACCCATCTCCGCGTGAAGCGGGAGTTGTCCCGCATCACCGAACACGGAGTTTTTCCATGCGTACAAGAACGATAGCCATGACCGCCCTCGCCGTCATGGTCGGCATAGCGCCGGTCGCAGCACAGGCCACGCCGGCCAGCAGCGCCCAGCGGCAGGGCGCGACAGTCCAGCACCTCTCCCACGCCGGCGGCCGGTCGGCTTTCACGCATCAGCTGAAATCGATCCAGCGCCTCGAATCGCGCAACTGATTCATCGCGGCGCCATCAGGCTACACAATCCTTGCCAGATAGATGAGTTGAGAATTGTTCATCCGGCCAGATGACCCGATCTGACCGGATGAGGCTCACACTCGGGTGTGCGGTCATGGGGCCGAAGGTGAGAAACTCACAGACGGCCCTGGATCGTACCCCGAAGGCGCCTTGAAAGCGAAAAAGGTCTTGGAGGGCCGCTTGGAAGCCCTAAATTTTCCTGAGGAAATCTGGAGCGGGCGAAGGGATTCGAACCCTCGACCCCAACCTTGGCAAGGTCCCTGAAGGGTCTGCGACGGGGTAGCCGGGGCTACGCAATAATGCGCTAATACACTGTGTCATATACATTCCTGAGGTTCCATGCGCCGCCATGGACGGCCTCCTCTACGCGCCCACTTGCCGCCAAATGCTTGGAAATTGGTTTGTGAGGGGCTATGATCCCCGTGTTCTAAGCAATCTGGCGCTAAGGCATTGATATGGCGGAAACAAGGCTCACAAAGCGCGTTGTCGACGCGCTCAAAGTTCCGAACCGTGCGAAGGTTGGAGTCAAGGTTCGAGAAAGTTTTGCGTGGGATCGCGAGCTCCGTGGCTTCGGCGTGCAGGTGATGCCGTCGGGACTGAAGAGCTTCGTGGTTCAGTATCGCACCCCGGAAGGTAGGACCCGCCGTCTGGTCATCGGCCGCTATGGACTGATGACCGTCGAGGAGGCCCGGGTGATCGCCCACGAAAAGCTGGTCGCGGTCTCCAAGGGGGTCGACCCAGCGGCGCCGGTCGAGCCCGACGGCAGCACCACGACGGTCGGCGAGATCTGCGACTGGTATCTCCTGGAAGCCAACGCAGGGCGCATTCTCGGCCGGCGCCGGCGGCCGATAAAGGCGTCCACCCTGACGATGGACAAGAGTCGCATCGAAACGCATATCCGGCCACTTTTGGGTGAGCGGCGGGTTTCTAGCCTGAAGCTTGGCGATATCGAGGCGATGCAGGCCGACATTGCCGCCGGCAAGACGGCGAAGGGCCGAGCGGGGCCACGGGGCGGCACGCCGATCGGTGGCGAGGGAGCCGCGGCCCGCACGGTCTCGTCTTTGCACTCGATCTTTGAGCACGCCGTGCGTTGGGGGAAAATCGAGAGCAACCCGGCACGGGGCGTGCGCAAGCTGGCCAGCACGCCGCGAGAGCGACGCTTAAGCAGGGCCGAGATCGCGCGTCTGGGTACAGCCATGCGTACGCTCGCCGCCGAGGGTGAGCACCCAACGGGCCTGGCCGCAATCCGGCTTCTGCTGCTCACGGGATTCCGGCGCATGGAGTGCCTTGCCCTCCAGCGCGCCTGGGTGGATGCGGAACAGCGGGCCATTCAGCTTCCAGAAACCAAGACCGGCCCGCAGATGCGCGTCGTGGGTCAAGCCGTCATCGATCTCATTCTCGCGCAGCCGGTCACCGACGGCTCGCCATATGTATTCCCGGCAGACTGGGGAAACGGGCATTTCATCGGCGTCGTGCGGGTGCTCGAACGGGTGTGTGGCGCCGCACGACTGGAGGACGTAACGCCACACACGCTGCGTCATACCTTCGCCAGCGTGGCCGGCGATCTCGGCTTCTCGGAACTGACGATCGCTGCCCTGCTTGGACACGCCGCGCGCGGTGTGACCCAGCGCTACATTCATATCGACGAGGCACTCCGGGTAGCCGCGGACAAGGTTTCGTCTGAGATAGCGGCGCTGTTGGACGGGCAGAAATCCGATTTGGGACGTAAACAGAATAACGAGCAATTCCAGTCACCCGAACAGAACTGACATCGTGTGCGGATGACGGCCGATACTCAATTCTTTCCGTCCGTTGATGGGATGCGAAACACGTCGACCTTCGTCTCCAGGCAGCGCCGAAGGCTGAGGTCAGTTGCACCCACCGCGAACCAGCCATCAGGCTTCTGGTAGAAATCTAGACCGCGGCCGATCTTGATGGTCCACCCATTATCGAGACGCACCTCGCGGTCGTGCATCTTGTCGTTCAGGCGCACATCGAGGGCGACGTCGTACTCCACCAGGCTCTGCTTGAGCTCGTCTAGCTTCTCTTGAAGGCCAGCCAGGTCTGTTTGCTGATCGTATGAGGTGAAGAGGGTGATGCTTCTGACCGTTTCCGCCTTCACGGCCGTCTCGCAGAACCGGACGAAGTTCGCGATCTGATGCGGCATGCGGATGTAGGGGTCTTCGACAACCACACTCTTCGCCCCCGGCAGATAGGGGCCAAAGATGGTGTCATATGAGTGACCGGTGTCCCCGTAAGCGATCGTGTAGTGTTGCTCAGTCGGTTCCTCGGTTTCGGGGGGGAGCGCCGCCATAGCCGGTGGCGCGGCTTGGGGCGCGGACGGAGAGGAGGGTTCGTTGGCTGGTTTGGCTTCCACGATCTTCGGCCGGAGACGGCGGCGGACGGGCTCCAATGTCGCGGAGGCGCCAATGCTTTCAAGACAGGAGACGACGATCTCTTTTCCGACTTTGTTGAAGAAAGACAAGTCTATCTTGGCGAACTCGTCGTCCGGCTTGCGCTTGTTCATCTGTTCTTTGACGCGGCGACGGCATTCGATCGCGTAGGCGACGTACTCGTCGAAGTCCTCGTCGGTCGGAGAGTCTACCGGGTGCAGGATCTTGAGCATCGCGCACAGGGTCTTCTTGATGCCCTTCTCATCACGCCCCTCGACGGCGGCGCCGAGCGTCAGCCTCTTGCTAACCTCTTCATAGCGGTTGCCGTGCTTGAGCTGGTAGTGGAATGCCTCAGCTAGGTAATCGGTGATGAGGCCAAACCGGTCGGTTAGGAAGGCGCTACTGTTTTTGGGCATTTCCCAGCCTGGCAGGTAACAGGCGAAGCGATCCATCACTGCCAGGTCGAACTGGTCGGGCAGAGGCTGGAACAGATCGTATTCCGTCGAATGGACGATTTGCTCGACCGACATGTCAATGTTGCCGACGAACGCCATGCTGGCATCGGCGATGACCTCCACGCCGCGCGAAAACCGGCCATTGGCCATGTAGTCCTTCATAATCTGGATGGTGTCGGGATCCTTGACCTTGATCCCGCCAACTTCGTCGAATGCGACGGTATCCCAGAACCCTACCAGACCAATCTTGCGGCGCGCGTTATTATAAAATAGCACCGACTTGGTCGCCTGCCCGCCACTGATGAGGGTTGAATAGGGGGAAAATTCCGAGAAGAAGTATGACTTGCCTGTGCCGCGGGGCCCAAGCTCGATAAAGTTGAAATTCGGCTCGACCAGCGGCGCCAATCTGGCGATGAAATGCAGCTTCACGCGCCGGGACAACTTAGCGGGCTCAAGCCCGACCGAGCGGAGGACGACATCCATCCACTCATCGCGGGTAAAGGCTTTCTTGGCTTCGCCATAGGAGGCGAAGTCGAATCGGCTGAGCTGGATTGGCCGCAGGTCCTCTACGTAGAAAGCGTAGGCGTCGGCATCGACGTCGTTGTGGGCGATAACGACCTCGGCCCAGATTCCACCCTCAAGCAGGCGGTCGTTGTCACGGTAGAACTTCTCGCCAATCGCGATGCGCTGAGAGGCAAAGTTTTCGAGGGATGCCCAGTGTCGCTTTTCCTTCTCGACGTAGCGGACATGAACCTTGTCGATGAACTTGTGCTTCCCCTTAATCGCTACGCGGGACTGAGCTGCGTTGGCATCGTCGGGACGGACATAGTTCTCCTGCAGGGTCGAAAGGACTGCCTCTAGGCCCTCCTGGATCTCCGCCGGGTCGTTGCTGGCACAGTATCTGGCAAGCAGGAACTCCAGAACAAAAGTGGGGATGTTGGTGCCCTTCTTGATCCGGTGAAGAAGATCCTTGCGGACCACCTTGCCGTCGAAGGCGTCGTTGAGCTTGGCGTCGATGGCGTCCATGACGTATTCAGACTGCATAGTCGGTCTCCAGATCCAGCGACGCATACTGTGCCATCGTCACGGGATTCAGTGCCCTCAACGTGAACTTGCCCTCAAATTCGAGGGCCATCTTGACGGTCACCTGAACCTTGCCGCCGGGTTTCACCGTGATGGTGCCGGTCGCGACGTCAACGGGTCCGCCGCGCTTCGCCTCGCCGACGATATTCCCCTTCTTGTCGTATGCCTCAAGGAGGATCTCGAAGGTTTCGCCCAGCGAGAACATGTTCTCGCCTTCCACTGCCAAGTCCACCACGGGCAGGCGGGTGGTTATCCGCTTGGCGCCGTTCTTGTAGGCAAGAGCGACTTTCGCCGCTGCCAAGAGAGGCTGCTTTGTTTGCTTTAGCCTGACCGTGATGACTGGGACAACTGCCTCCTGGAGAGACGCGCCGCCGTGGAAATACAGTAGCCCCTTGCGGTAAGGGGCCAGGCTGCGCGGACCGCCCAGCTTGGCGAAATCGCCTCTTACCCCAGCCTTCTCGGCTGGCAGGACGAAATTGCTCGCATCCGCCTCCCCTTCTCCGAGCAGTGCGCGGTCATGTACCGTAACCCAAGCTCCTGCCGGTTTGGCGCAGACGCTCCCTGCCTCGGCATGGGCGTTGAGCACGAAGCCGTGATCGGTGGCGATGACCACGTCGGCGAAGCCGGCATGCTTCAATTTGTGGACGGCCACGCGTATCGCCTTCAGCGATTGGTGGATCAGGGCCAACGTCGTGAGCGTTCCCGATGGGGTGTTCTCCAGATGAGCATCGATGTCGGTGCTCCGCAGGATCAGCAGCTCGACGGTTTCCGCGACCTTATCCTTCTGCCGCACAAAAGCGTCGAGCGGCGCCTCCGCAAACCTGTCGCCAAAGCGCGCTCGCACGACATCCATGCGGTTGGCGACCGTGGCCATCTTTGTTCCGTCAAGCATTACGACGAACCCGTCGCCGTCTCTCGTCAGCCGAAGCCCCGTGCCGGCTCCCGGCAGCAGGGAGGCCATCCCGACGGGAGTGACGGTGGGCAGTTGGGCGCATGCAGCGCGAATCTCGGCTTGCTCCGTCTCAGCGAGTTGCCTGTGGAGAGTTACACCCAGCTCGTAGCGGAGCGCGTCCACCATGATGATGGCCACCCGGCGCCCGCTCTCCTTGAGCATCGGTGCCACCACACTGTCCAACACGTCAGCGTTCGACAACCGACCCTGAGGCGGCCAGCCGCCGCTTTCCAAGTGCCGGGTGAAGACGGATTGGACCTTCTCCGCCAACCTCGCGTATCGCTTCCGACAGTGCTCGACCGCGTCAGACAGCGACCCGTCAGTCGGGATGTAGTCGCCAACCGCCTGCTCGAATTCGCGCTGAAGCCTGTCTGCCTCGCGCAGAGACGCCGCATAATGCTCGATGAGGGCGTCGAGGCTGCGGGCGTTCTCGGCGAGTTGGCGGTCAGCGTCCTCGCAGGCCTCGATGAGGCGCAATCCGGCTTCGACCAGACCCCATTGGGCCTGGCTTTCGCCTTTGCCGGTCCAGACTGATCCTCCATGGGCAGCGAGGAGCGATTTGGCGGCGTCTGTGTCGTCGCCGACGAGTGCCTTCACCGCCGATGATAGAAACGTCCGTTCCTCAAAGGGGAACGTGCTCCTCACGCCAAGGTCGACGATCCCCGAGCAGGCCTCGCGCAGCTTGAGTTCTTCTTCGACGGCTTCCGCGCGGGCGATGTACTCGCTGCGGGTCATCATGCCGCTCCTGATTGTGTCGCACAGGTCTTCCACGAGTACGCGGGCCGCTTCCGGTGCTCTCGGGACGTTGGACAGACTCGCGGGCAACGACGCGGGGAGGTCGAAGGCAAATTCGCTGAAGAGCAGAAAGCGCCATGCCTCGTCCGCGATCGACGACAGTGTCTTGCCCCGCGTCATCAGCTTGAGGCCGAGGGATTTCTCCAGCAGCGCCTTTGCCTCTGGAACCCAGCCTTCGTTGGCCTTCAGCGCCTCGGTCTGCTTCGTGGTCGGGACGAGGAGAGCGAGCATGATCTCACGCGCAGATTCAGCCCCCAGGCACGTGCGCAGGGTGGGCCAGGACAGGCCGCCACCCACATTATCGATCAGCGCAAAGGGCGGTGATGGATTCTCGGCGAATAGCCGGCGGATCTCAGTGGCGTGATCGGGCTTCGCCTTCAGGCAGAGGCTCTCGTAGCGATCTCCGTCCCCATCCGGGAAGATCGCGCCGCAGGCCGCGTAAATGGCGAACGGGTCAGCTTGGCGTTCCTCATCCGTGACGGGCGGCTTGGCTGGAACGTACACCAGCAGCTCCTTGGGATGGTCCGGGCGCCCCAGAGAGGCAAGTGCCAGCATCGCGGCCTCGCGGGCTTTGATGCTGCTGTCGCTGGCGTCTACTACCTGGGTGGCGTCATCCGCCATCGATAGGCACAGGTCGCGATAGCGCCGGTCCGGGTCATAGACTGCCATGACCGCGGCCTGCTTCAGGCGCCGCCGCAGTACACTCTCGCGGATAAACCCGGCAATGGTCATGAGTCCTCCCGCAGGCCCAGGATTGACTTCACCTCCCTGCGCATCTTTTCCGTTCGGGCTGCGATGGCAGGTTCGTTCCAATCATTCCGGCTAGCTAAGTCTGCGTTTAGATAGAGGCCATTCCGATAACCGATGAAATCCCCCTTGTCGTTCTGCCGATCACGCTTCCTCAGAAATTCCATCGTCCCAAGCTTAGAGTTGTATCCACTCAATGTGAGATTGCCGAGCTGGTGCGCGCAGCGCTGACGAATTGCATCAGCCGTGACAGACCCATCGCCTTCCAGCATCGCTACCCAGCCTGGGCCGAGGTTTTCAGTCTTCGGAAGGATGTGCTCCACGGTAAACACGGGCCGTTCATTCGCGTCATGCGCCCACAAGTCCCGCCTCGACTCGAGGGTTTGATGTGCCTCTTCAAGCTTGCACAGCATAAATCGGGTAACCTCATAATTTTCGAGGTATACGTCGCCCTTTAGGCGAGAATCACAGTCGTCTTCGGGGGCTGCCCGTTGCAATAACCACACACTGGTCCGCTGGACGAAGGCGTCCAAGTCGCGGACCTCTCTGCTGCGGATCAATTTTAGCAGGTCGCCTACCAGCTCCATAAACATCGGGTCGAGTTCACGAGTTGGCGGCATGTCGGTCAGATTGCGCCAGAAGAACCATTTGGTGAGCAAGGTCGCCAAGCGGCGCAGCGTGTCACCTTCATCCCACGCTTGGCTTTGCGCGACTTGGCTAGCCCATAGTAGAAATGCGTAGGCTGGTGCAGCGCCCAAACGTTGCAGGTCTTGGAGGGCAGACGCGCACAACTCTCCCCATTGCACCTTTGCAGCGGTGGTATCCATTAGCGTTGCATAGATCTTGCCTTTGGCTTGCAAGGAACCAAAGAGCCAGACCGGGCGCTTGCGTAGCAGTGTGTCGTAAATGGTGATCAGGTTCGAGCGGGTAGCGCGTGGACAGCCTTTTACCTCTACCTGCTTGAGGTACTTGAACATGTTGTACAGCTGACGCAGGAAGCGCTCCTGCACGGCCGGGTCGGGCAGCAGATCAATTAAGTCTTTCCATTCGTCAAACGCGCGATCAATGCCATAGTCCGGTCGTTTGTCGAGCTCCGCCAGCAGGTTGTTCTTACTCAGCAGTCGGTAATATAGGCGACAGTTGGTGCTTTGAAGAATGATTGCACGAGACGTGGTTTGCGCTTGATGGCGGCGAGTTGGGCTTCGATTTTGTCCTGAAGCTTTTCGCCTTGGCGTAGCGGAGTCCGGGCGACGCCCGTCCGCTTCATGTGGCTCCAGACCAGTTCATCTGGGTTCAGGTCAGGGGCGTAGCCTGGCAGAAAATGCAACGTCAGCATTCCATTGGTCGACGCCACGTAGGCTTTCACCAGCGCTGTTTTGTGGGCAGGCAGCCCGTCGAGGACCAGGTGCACCGGCCTCGTGCGGTGCCGCATCATCCGGCGTAGCAGCGCTACGAACAACTCAGCATTCAGGCCGCCTTCATAAGTGCAATACCAGAACCCGCCGCGGGCTGTCACCGCCGAGGCGGCGCTGATCGATTGCCGTTGGCCCGGACGCTCGACGATCGGCGTCTGTCCCTTCACGCCCCAGGTCTTGCCATGCACGGCGTCGGCCCGAAAGCCGGACTCGTCCCAGAAAAAGACCTCGCCGCCACAGGACTTGGCCTGCCTGGCGATTTCAGGAAACCGCTCACGTCGCCATGCCTCGATCGCCTCCGGATCGCGCTGATAGGCACGCTGCAACGGCTTTTGCGGCGTCAGGCCCAGTTTCGACAGCAGTTCGCCCACAGCCGTCACACCGAGTTTGATACCAAACTTGCGCTCGATCAGTTCGGCCACAACGTGCCGGGTCCACAGCCCGAAATCCAGGCCGTATTGGCGCGGATCGCGGCCATTGATCCAACGCAACACCTGCTGCTCCTGGCGCGGCGTCAGACGCCGCGGCCGGCCGGTTGCCGGCCGTGACCGCAAGGCTTTCACCCCGACCCCAGGCTTCGATGCCGCGCTGAGCCATTTATAGATTGTTGTGCGGCTGAACCCGTATGAGGCAATCACCAAAGAGGCCGCTTCGCCCTCGCGCACCCGCTCTACAGCCATCAGCCGGATGGTTTCCAGGGTGCGATGATCAAATCTGCGACCGTCCCGTTTCATGCCAGAATTATATCATCCCCGCAAACATACGACTAGCAAAATGTCGTCTTAATTACCGACTGGTGAGTAATGATGTCGATCGCTGACAAAGGGATGCCACGGTTATTGATTGACTCAAACAACATGAAGGCATCGGAGTGGCTTCGTACTTCGATCTTGACCAGCATTGCTGTCTTGAGTTTGTCCAGCAACGCCAGGGTATCGTCCAAACTCAGCCCACTGAGCCTATCGCAGAAATAGCCATAGGCACGGCCAATACGTCGATTTCCAAAATACGCTAGATCTTTCGGCGCCTTCACCTTTTTAGGGAAAAGATCGCTTAGCACTTTCTGGAAATCGACCTTGTTTTTTGCCTGCTCACTGGGCTCCAAACGCCATTGCCCCGCTGACCGAACAAAGATTCTATTTTCCAGGTTGTCCAGTTCGACTATCAGCTTGCGGTCTGGGTTCGTAACTGCATTGAGCTTCTTGTAGAACGCGCAGAACAGGAGGCTAATGGTGGTGAAGCGCTGCTGGCCGTCGATGAGTTCCAACCGGCCGCCCGCTAAGCCGTCATGCTGAGTGTTCACACAAATGATCGAGCCAAGAAAGTGCCCGCTGGGAGATTCTTCAAGATCGTTGAATAATGCATCCCAATTCTTCCAGCCCCATACGTACTCACGTTGATATTTCGGAATAAAAAACGAGGTCATCCCATCGGGGCTGAAATAAAAACTAACCGGTAGCGCTTTGACGTCTTGAATCATAACGTGCCCCCAGTGCTTTTCCTGCCACGTGCTTTCTTTGGCGTGGCGGCCGGTTCCACATACAGGTCTTCCAAACCATGGGCGATGGCCAGCGACTTGTCGGTTTTGCACTTCTCGCGGACGCGGTCGGGCCAATACGCCATGGCGAGGTGCGCCCAGTCGTACTCGCCCTTCTCCAGCTTGGCCCAGGTGTCCTTCAACAGCTTCTGCCACGGTTTGTGGCGGAATAGCGGCCAGAGCGGCGCGGCGGTGATCTGCACGCCGTCGTCATGGTTGGGGCGATAGGTCGGCGCGATCTGCAACAACGTGTCACGCACCGCCATCAATTCCTGTTCCAGGGACCGAACGGCTTCCAGCGCCCGATCCTCATCACGGCTGCGGGCACTACCTTTGGTGCGCAGAGCGCTGGCATCGTGGCCCACCTGCTTCAGCCTCGGCTCGATGAAGTCGTTGACGGCGGTGTAGAGCGTCTGGCTGGTCAGGCTTGGGTAGTAAACCCAGAGCGTGTAGCTGCCGGAGGCAGTGGATAGCGGCCAATAGATCGGCGCTTTGCGGCGGCTCTTGGAATAGCCCTGCAAGTGAACGGGGAAGAATTCCCGTTGCAGCCACCGGCGTACATCGGGCGGCACCAGCGCATCGACGCGGGCAAGGATTTCTTCGACCAGTCGCTGCAGGTCATGCGGATGCCCGGGATCATCCACCAGAATGCCAGCGTGCGTATGGAACGGCTCTGCGCCGTCCGGTAGCATGCCAGGGCTTTTCGCAGGCAACGGGTCGAAGGGTTCGGGCTGTGGTGGCATAGAGCGCTCGCCGGTGGCGAGGCGCAGGTCAAAACGGCCGAAGGCAACGCCGACTGCCCAGTTTAGAAGGCCGCTTGTCTGATCGATGGGATTGGCGCCTTCGTCTTCATCTCCATCGTCGTCGGAAGCTTGAGCCCCAGCTTCGTTCATCATCCTCAAGTTGCTGGCATGCGCATCTGCACGGCCGGGTTTGGAAAAGCCGTAGAGGTCGAGGGCAATCAAGTCGATCTCCGATCGAATGCGCTCCAGCTCCGCCTCAATGGACTGTAAATCGTAACCACCTACACGGCATCGCAATGCCACTGGCAGCACGAAAGCATGTGAGATTTCTTCAGTTGTGTCCAACGTATGTTTGAGCTGCCAAGCCCGGTACGCTAGTTTCGAGAGTTTGGATCGGTGGGGGGCGCTCAGCTTGGGGATGGGAGTCTCTTGGATAACGCCAACCTCAAATGAGTGTGCCGCCCCGCCGGGTCGTGCATCCGCGGCGGCGAGTTGAACCTCAATTAGCCTGTGAAAGGCGTCGCTCGAGCAGATCGCCAAAAGACAAAATAATTCTTCTGGTTGGTCGCCGCTTGCTATAATTGCTGGTCCCTTATCCCCAAAAATACAGCCTTTAGGCATAATTCGCATTGATAAGCGGCTCTTGGTGCGACGGGACCACGTCAACCCAGGCCGAAAGTACAATTCTTTACTCGGGACAATGGCGTAAGCATAAACACGATCTGTGACGCGCTCAGCCTGCAGGTATGCGCCGTCACGGTTCCAATCGACAACCAAGTCTACGTCTGAATAGAACGGCCTGTATTTCCCGCCTTTTGGATGAAGAACCCAACGCGGAGACGCCGACAACACCTCAATCCAGGATCGTAGGAAGCGGAAATCATCATTCGTGTTTACGCCGCGGCGTGCAACGAGTCCGGTCTCAGCACATTCTAGGGCATTGTAAGTCTTGAACGCGCGTCGCACCGAATCGTCGACCCAATACGCAAAAGACGTGCCGGGAAAGTCTTGAAACTGACTCGTGCTAACTTCGTAGATTCGGCTGTCATAAATGCTGCTCCGGAACGCGTACGAAAGTTCGCTTAGACACTGACTTTTGTTCGTCGACTCCAGGAGTCGCAGAAAAACAGTCATGAGTGCTTCTCCAGGACGTATGCAGCGGCTTCAACCAGCGCGTCGTCCATGACACCAAGTCCGAGGTCCGCCATGGTTTCTGGACGCGCCATGCCCAATACGACGTGCTCACGCCATTTCTGGAAACTCGATAGGAAGAAGCACGTGCGCGACGTGATGGCGCCAAGCCGCCCGTTGCCGCGCAAGAGACCTAGGCCACGCTCGACAAAAATGGCCAACAAGTCATTCTTGCTTTTCGGATAGACCTTCGACAGCTCGTCCTTGGTATCAGCTGCCAGGGCGCCAAATGGCGGATTCATGACCACGACATCGAACCTGGCCTGGGTGAGGTCGATTAGCCGCAAGCCCTGTAAGGCATCGATCGAGAACAGCCTTCCCTGATACGTCGCGCGGGCGGCTCGGGCGAAGCCGCCAAGCGCTTCCCGTAAATCCGTCTCGATCTGGGCCCAGCTTTTTCGCCGCCCGCGTTCGCGCAACAGGTCGAAGACCTTGCCGTAAACATGCTCGGTCAGCCGTGGCAGCTCCTTCTCCACCTGCAGCAAAATGCCAAGTTCGGGCAGCCCCTTGAGCATGAACAGTGCTTTCTCGAACAGCTCGGCATCCAGCGGGTCGAGCTCCTGCATGAAGCTGCGTCGCAAGTCTGGCTCGGCTGGGGGCGCCACTGCCGCAACGACATGGCCCCGCCCGACAAGCGGCCGGTCGTCGGCCCGCACGCCGGCCTCATGCCACGCGCGTTGGACACGCAACCACAGTGCCAGCGAGGCAATCTGGGCAGCGCGCGGATCGATATCGACCCCGTGGATGTTGTGCTCGATGATCAGCCGCGGCACATCGCGCAGGAAGGCGTCCTCGTTGGCGTAGGTGTGGCAAAGCGGCTTGAAGCCCGCCTGCGTCTGGGTCGAGACGTCCAGCACGCCGGGGCCGTGCTGCTGCTCCCATGCCCAGGCTTCCCGGTAAATCTCCAGAAACAGGTCAAACGCATACAGCCCGAAATGCATCGATCCACAGGCCGGATCGAGCAGCTTGATCGTGCGCGGATCACGCAGCCGCCTGGCGGGTTCCGGGTTTTCGTCCGGCTTCACCAGTAGATATTGGCAGCGATCGCGCAGCCCGGTCAGCCCACCGGTCCAGTTGAACCACAGTCGGCCTAACGTGTTGTCCACCAGGAATTCGACCACATAGCGCGGCGTGAAGAACTGGTTGCGAACCGCCAGCTCCCGGCTGTTGCGCGGCGCCTGGCTGGCATCGCGCATGGCTCTCCGCTCATCCTTGCTGTTAAAATACTGGTAGACCCAGCCGATGGTCTCGTCCTCGCCCCAGAGCGGTTCGATATCGGCGGCGTTAATCAGGTCCAGCAGCGGCAGCAGGGCTGGTTCTCGCGGAAACAGGCGGCCGTTAGGATAATGGCGATCAAACAGCGCAGGCAGGTCGTCGCTGTAGAGGCCGCACAGGCTGAGCAGGAACACACGATAGGCATCCCCGGTCTCACCGAGGGCCGATCCAGTGACGCGCTGGTAAAGCTGGAACGCCTTGGATTGATAGCCCTTGGCCACGCATTCCATAACCAGCCCGCGCGCCTCCATCATACGCAGCGCAGCCAAGCGATTAAGCGTGGTGAAGGCCTGCTCCCGCACCATCCGATCCAGGACCGCCTTCTTCGCTTCGGCGCCCTGGCCGATGGACGATGCAAGGTAATGGCCCAGGATTTCGCGCAGGATGCGCGCGGTCTCCAGGCGCTGGTCGTCCAGCTCCAGGCTCTCCAACGCCGCCACGCTGCCGGATTCCGGGTCCAGCCCGTAGTCCTGCTGGAATTGCTTGGCGAACTCTTTGGTCAGAACCGCTCTAGCATCGGTGACGAAGCGCTGCAGACGACCTCGTGTTGCATCATCGAAGGCCATAAGTTCAGTCCCCCTTCACCACCAGGTCGATGGTGTTGCTCATGAGGTCCCGGCGCAACGCGGAGAGGGTTCGGATCAGTGCATCCAGCTCATCCAGATTGCCGATTTGGGAGGGCAGTGAGACCGTCTTTCGTCCTCTGTCGTGCATCCCTGACGAAGGCGTGGGTTGGGGTGTGGGATAGGGTGGCGGTTGGCGCCGAGCCTTACCGATCTGGGCCACTTTCGCTTTCATCTCGGTGATGGTGGCTTCGATATCGAATTGGCATGAGACCAATCGCTTGAGACCGGCCATATCGGTGCTGACCTTGCTCGCGAGCGCCTGAATTTCGGCTAGGGTCCCCGCCTGCTCTTCGGCGGTGAGTTCGGACCATTCGGACAGCAGCGACAGCTCGCCCTCAGCGGCCAGAATCCTCTCCGCCTGCGCGGACCGCATATGCTCGACTGCGTTGGCGACTTGCGTCTCGATGGCGGTTCGGCGGGTGCTGAGGTCGGCTTTGCGTTTGAAAAAATCCTCTTGGGCCAGCATATCGGCCACGGCTTCCAGATCGTCGCGGGTCGCATCCCGAAGGTCTTTTGGGACGCCGGTGCCGGGAAGCTCATCAATGCCGCGCTGAAGGTCACGCAGTGTCTTGATCGTCTCGGCAATGCCCTGATCGAACGAGAGCTTGGCCGCGCTGGCCCATTTTAACCCGTCATAAAGCGGGGACTGTTCTGCCCCGAACCGTTGCGGCGCGTCCGATGCGTCGGAAAGCAGCATGTCAGCGATTTGCTGGTTTACCGAGCGAACCGTCTCCACGCCTGGGAGACCCAGAGCCTGAAGCTGTTCCGCCAGAGGGGCAAGTTGATACTGCAGCGATGGCAGCAATTTTTGGGCCGCCTTTCCGATATCCTCCTCTAATGGGACGATCGGCTCACCGCAAAGGTCGGTCAGCCGTGCTGCGGCCCGGGCAAGCACGTCCATGGAGGGCCTGTCGTCACGCAAGGCGACACCGACGGGCTTGAAGGTGTTGTTGGTCTTGAGAGCCTCGATGGCCTGCTGGCCGTTGACCGTGACTTCTCGCCCGGAGACCTTCAGCTTCACCTCGCCCGCGACGAGCAGGGCGGCGACCATGTAGCGAACAGTATCCGGCGACCAGCCGAAAGGCGGACCCGAGAAGACGTCCAACAGCTTCTTGCCTTCCACCGTACCGTTCCGCTCGACATAATCCTTGATGCTGACGAGGCCCTTGTGGTCGGTCTTGATGGTTGGGGTGCCGCCCGAGATCTGAACGAAGCCGAGTGGGTCAGTCTGGGAGGTGATCGCCCTCAGGTTGGGCGCGCGGAGGAACCTCTCCGCGAGGTCAGTTCCCACACGCTCTGGCGCTTCCTGGTAACGGTCAAACACGCGTTCGGCTGCTTCCGCCAGGTGCTTCCTGCATGCCGCGAGCAGGGATGCGTCGAGGCTATCGACCGCCGTTACCTTGCCGCGGAAAACGAACGATCCATGAGTCAAGCCGCGGACGATCTTTTGGGCAAGTTCGGAGGTGAGACGAGAGGCCCGGTCGATCTGGCTCTGGCAATATTCTTTGACCTCTTGGTCGGGGTCATGCCTGTGCAGCTCGGCGATGCGTTGGCATCGGCAAATCTCAGCGACAAGGTCGTCGGCCTCGGGAGATCGTCTGGCAAGCAGGTAAATGGCGTTTTCGGACGACTTGTGGCGAGACTCGTCGGTGAGGCGTCCCTTTTCTGCCTCATAGTCTCCCGGATCAGCGTACCCATCCGGTCAGAGCCGCGGACGAGTCTATTTGGCTCTATCTCGGTGGATCAGGATGAGCTCGCGCAGATTTTCGATACCAAAGTCGGTGAAGGCTATGACGCCGCCGTCGCTGAGGTTGTAAACCCAGATCAGGCCGTCTTCGGGTTCCATCTCATTGGCGATGTCCGCGAGCCACTCCTCATCCTCGCCGAGGTCCCTGGCGACACGGTCAATCGTGAAGACGTGGTGGATTTTATTGGTCTGCACGATCAGGCGGCCAGGGCCCAGGATTGCGGTGTCCAGTTCCATGGCATCAATTTCTCGATGCTGGCGACTGGATGACTGGCGATGCGCGCGAGGATGTCGGCGAGCCATGCCTGTGGGTCGACGTTGTTCATCTTTGCCGTCGTGATCAGGCTGTACAACATGGCGGCCCTTTGACCACCGCGATCGGAGCCGGCGAATAGCCAGGATTTTCTGCCCAGAGCAAGGGTGCGTAGGGCACGTTCGGCCGCGTTATTGCTGAGACAAATCCGCCCGTCGGTCAGGAACCGGGTAAATGATGACCAACGGTTCAGCATATAGTCGATCGCCTTCGCCACATCGTTGTGGCGTGAGAGTTTGGCGCGCTCGGCGCGCATCCAGATCTCGAGTTCAGCGACGAGCGGGGCGCCGAGTTGCTGGCGCACCGCCAGGCGTTCAGCGGGTGACTGACCGTTGATCTCCCGCTCGATCTCGAACAGCGCGTCGATGCGCTGCACCGCGGCCAAGGCCATCGGCGCCACGAAGGCGGGGGTCTTACCCTGGGCCTTGCGCTTCGCGTTCCGCGCGATATCGGCCAGCTCGAAGAATTTTCGTCGGGCGTGCGACCAGCACGCCGCCTCGATGATCGGTCCAGGAGATCGGTTCAACTCGTAGAGCTTGTTGTAGCCGCCATAGGCATCGGCCTGGAATATGCCGCGGTATCCGGCGAGATGGGTTTGCGGATGAACGCCGGCGCGGTCACGTGAATAGTAGAACACCGCGCTGGGGGAACCCGATCCGCCGAACGGCCGATCATCACGCACATAAACCCACACGCGCGCCGTATCGGTCTGCCCTCGTGCCATCACCGGCACGGTGGTGTCGTCGCCATGCAGGCGCGCACCCGCGAACACCATCGTCTCGATGTGCTTGAACACCGGCTCCAGCGCCACGCAGGTAGCACCAATCAGATCGGCCAGGGTCGAGACGCTGAGGTGGATGCCTTCCAGTGCGAACCGTTCAGATTGACGGTTCAGCGGCTGATGCTGGCCGAATTTATCGTAGGCGATCATCGCGAGCAGGCCGGGACCGGCAAAAGCGCGTGGAATGGTGTGGAAGGGTGCTGGTTCCTGGCTGATCTTCTCACAATCGCGGCAGGTGAATTTCTCCCGCACATGCTGGATCACCTTGTATTGGCGGGGGATGGATTCCAGTGTCTCGGTCACCGTCTCCCCGAGCTTGGCGAGCCGCGATCCACCGCAGCAGGCGCACTGGGTCGGACCTGGCAGCACAACCCGCTCGCGTGGCAGGTGTTCGGGGAAGGGTTGGCGTGATGGGCGGTTGCGAGTGAAGCCGGCGACAGTCGTGGTTTTGGCCTTCGCGGCCACCTGCTCGGCGCGGAGTTCGTCCTCGGTCGCGGTGGTCTCGAGATCTTCGAGTTCCAGTTCCATCTGATCAAGCAGCCGCGCCGTGCGTTCCGCCTTGGGGCCGTAGAGCGCACGCTTGAGCTTCTCGATCTGCAGCTTCAGATGCGCGATATACGCTGCGGTATCGGACCGCCGAGCACGGTCGCCCAGAATGATCGCCTTCAGCGCAGCGATATCATTCGGCAGGGTCGAAGGATCGAGATCCATGCCCCGTATAGAATCACGAATTTCCAGGGTTTCGCTACAGAAATCCGCTCTGGACCAGGATTTTCCCCAGAATCTTCGCGCCTACCCGGCCGCTTGCGGCCGCCAGGTTTGTTGTGGATTTCGCCAGTCGATCCCCTCCAGAAGATAACCGATCTGACCAGCGGTGAGGGACACAACGCCGTCCGCAGTCTGCGGCCAGATAAACCGCCCTCGATCAAGGCGTTTCGAATACAGCGACATCCCCACGCCGTCGTGCCAGATCGCCTTGACCAGCGACCCGCCGCGTCCGCGAAAGAAAAAAACATCCCCGCAGAACGGCTCCCGTCCCAGACCTTCTTGCACTTGCAACGCGAGCCCCTTCATCCCGCGGCGCATATCCGTATGCCCCGACGCCAGCCAGACCCGCACACCGGCCGAGACCGGGATCACCGCCGCACCGCCGTCAGCACCCGACGCAAGGCGGCAACCCCAACTCCATCATCAACCCGAACACACGTCCCGTCCGGCAGCACGATCTCGATCCGGCTCGCATCGCATCGCGTGGCTCGCCTCTGCGACATCGGATCAACGCTCGCGTCGTTCACCGAAGCTGACTTGCCTGCCGCCCGCGGCATCGACAGTGCCGCACTCGCCATTACCCGCACCGGAATGAATTCCGGTACCATCGGCACCGGCACCAACTCACCACGCCGAACCTGACCGCGCCACTTCCACAATTGCCCTCTCGAAATCGCGTGCCGCCGCGCAACCAGCGCAAACACCGCACCCGGCGCCTCAGCCTCCGCCACAATCCGAAGCTTGTCCTCATCCCGCCAGCGGCGCCGGCGCTCTACCCCCGTGATAATCTCCATCCGCCCGCCGCCCCTTACCATGAATCAGCTCGTAGCAGCGCTCTTATGCACGCCTCCTTGCCGTACCGGCAGGCGGTTCACACCGGATGGATACGGATCAGCGAACGACACGATGGTTTGGACTGTTTCCCGCTCACCGGCCAAGGACGTCTGCTGGCCACCATGTATGTGCCTCAGCCCTGCCGTCACCGACAGCGTTCCGTGCAGTCTGGTGCCGGGTAGCGGCTCGAAAACCTCCTTCAACGCTTCATTGAAAACCCGCCGGAGGTCTGGCGATCGCGGAACGAGCTGAGCCCGTTCCTGCTCGACGTCGTTCAGCTTTTCACTGAAGAACCGAAACGAGCCGTTCTTCTCACCGAGGGGAACGATGGCGTCCTTTAGGAGTCGGTCAGTGGCCTCCTTGACCTTGTCTGCCAGCGAAGCGGCGGCGATCGTCGGTTGCATCAGAGCGGCGACGTTGTCCGTTGACACCGGCAGGTTGCCGAGGATCTGGAGAACCGCGACTGTCTTGCCGACGCCCTGGCAGAACTCATCGTCGGGAAAGCGAATGAGGACCTTCTCGACGGCTTGGTGGATCGACGGAAAAGCGCGTCGAATGTCCTTGTCCAGGGCGTCGTATAGCGTCACAGTGGTCGCAAGCCATCCGATTTC
The DNA here is from genome assembly GCF_907164655.1 of Acidocella sp. C78. Lineage (NCBI taxonomy): Bacteria > Pseudomonadati > Pseudomonadota > Alphaproteobacteria > Acetobacterales > Acidocellaceae > Acidocella > Acidocella sp. C78. The sequence goes on along the minus strand of NZ_CAJQZK010000001.1, from coordinate 230,049 downwards.
TCGATCCGCCGCGGGCTTTAGCGAACCCGCCCCTTCCACCAAAATGTCCTGAATCACCTTGATGGCGGACCGGAGGCCAATGCCGCCGGTTGATTTCGCCAGGGCGCCGAGGAGGTGGAGCAGGATGTCAAAATGCGCAGGCAGGAAGGGGTAGAGGTTGGTGAACGCCTCGCGATCAAAGCCGGCGTCATAGAATTTTGCGTCAGTCAGCTTGGTGTGCTGCCGCAAAGCCTGTCCATGCCGGTCGAACAGCGCGCCCAGCTCGACCGCGCCCGCGGACGATTTGCCCAGCAGACGGCGGAAGCAGATTTCCTTGATGTCGCTCGACTCAAGCGCGACTGTAATCGGGAAACGGTCCTTGAGCTTGTAGAGCTCGGGCGAGTTGATGGCCGCTCTGGGGTCATCCTCGGTCAGCGTTTGCTGAGCCGTGCCGACGATCCACACCTTGCCGCCACCTAGGTCCTTCAAGTTCTGGGCAAGGCCCTGGAGATCGAGGATCTTGGTCTGCTGACTGCCGACGTATTGCCCGATTTCGTCGATGACGAAGATGATGTGCTCTTTGCCCGACGCCTCGCGAACGATGTCGATCATTTCCTGGACGCGGTCGTCCATCAGGTAGATGGTATCGCTGCCGGCGGTGTTGAATGCCTGTTCGGTGCGGAACAAGTTGGGGTAGATTTTGTGGGCTAGTCGTGGAACGACGCTGTCCACGACAAGTTCGTCGTTCCTGTAATCTGCCCACTGCTCGCCAGTTTCCTCCTGGAAGGCCCTCTCGAATTCAGGGTACCGGCCTTCCTTGCGAAGCCGGCGTTCAAGCGCGGCGACCTTGAGATTCCGGGAATAGCCGGCGTATTGGAGAACTTTGTAATAGAGGACGGTGGAGACCTCGGCGAGGGACGCGCCGGCTATCTGTTCGCTCGCCAGGTCGAGCAACACCACCGCGGCCGGGAAGCTCGCCGCCAACTTTGACAGCAGTGCCCGGGTGGTCGGCCGGTGGAGCCTATCTTGGAAGTAGCGGAGGAATGGCTTTCCGTCGATGGTGACTCGCTCGTCGAAGGCAAGGCCGAGGTATTTTGTGAAGGAGCTCTTGCCCGAACCGTAAAAGCCAGAGACCCACACGCCGATCTCGTGGCTGGAGCCAGACTCCATCGCCGCCTGCATCTTCTCCAGCAACTGCTCCAGCTGCTGCTCGATGCTCTCGGTGACGATGTATTCAGAGATCTCCGCCTTCAGGCGCTGCTCTTGGGAGGCCTGATAGGTGATGACCTTCTCGATGGCGCGATAGATGTCCTTGCCGGCATCAAAGAGGGTGCGAATCTGGGTCATGGAGCTTCCTGTCGTGTCCTCTTATGTTAGCCGCCGACGTGGACCGATCGGTAGTTGCCGTCCTCGGGATAAAAGCCAAGGAATCTGAGCCTCGTCTTGCCCGTCCGAGTGCCCGGGTACAGGAAGACCGTGGGGACGTGGAACTTTCCCTGGAGCTGCGCCTCGATCGCTCCGATTCGGAGGTATGGGTGCAGGGCTTCCAGGTCGGTTACCAGCATGATCGTCGACGATTGGCCTTCAAGGGCGGCGAGCCGCTCTTCCAGCCGGGACTGAAGACGCCCCTGGGCCGTGAGCGCATTGGCCAGTGAGGCGTTTGTCTTCCCCCAGGAGAGGGGGGCCTTGTGGTCGGCCTCAAGCCAGACCTTGCGGAGTGGCGCCTTTGCCAGGATGTCAGCTATGTGCTCGGCGATGGAGAACGTCTCGACACGCCAGCCCGCGTTTGCCAGTTTGGAGGTCCAGGCTGGCATCAGCCGCTTTACCTCAATCAGCTGGCTCGGATGGAAGACGAGATAGAAGATCGGCTCGAAGCTTGCGTGCGCGAACTCACGTCCGGCTTCAATCCGGCGGATCAGCTCGTCGAAGTCAGCCTTTAGCGATGCCATCGGCAAGCTCCTCCATCGACTTGTATTTCCAGGATACCTGGGTAAGGCCGCCGGCTGATTGCACGATGAGCTCTCCCCGCAGGGATAGCCGCTTCAGCTCGCCAAGCGCGTCGTCGGACTCCAGCCCGAAGAGTCCCCAGTCCGGACTCCGGAGCAGGGCATGGTCGCTCAATCCCTTAAAATGCAAGTCGTGGGCAAGGACCGAGGAGACGATCGGAGTGATTCGAAAAGTGGTAATTGACCTAGCATTCGCCTTCATGGGTCCAAGAAGGCCGAAATCTGCACACGCTCCGAGCAGGTAGCGAGCCACACGGATAACCGTTGCTTCCGACCACCGGGTGGTCGTTCGGCCGTTCGACACCGCTGAAGTAACATAATTCAGGGAGTCCTCCTTGGAGACAGGGTTACCCCCGGCCGCATACTGATGCCAATAGACCTCACGGACGAAGTCGCCGAGGATAGGATTCGCGCGGCACGTGAAAACGAAGCAGAGCGCTCGAAAATCTTCCCGGGAGATACCTCCCGAAATGGCCTTAAGTAGCCTGGCGGGCAGTCCGCCATCGATGAGATATCTAGGACAGAATGCCTCAATTATAATATTGCGCAGTCGCCGCGCAGCCATCGTCGGAAAATCTCCGGAAGCGAGCGCGGCCTTGAGTAGATCCTGTCCGCTCATACCCGGATCCCAGGCGTGCAGCAGCTTTACGGTCTCGGGTACGAGACCGAGCCCGGCCTGGAGCTGTGTCGTGTATTTCCGCGCACCCGTCATCGCGGGTCCCTGAAATAGGGGAAGCACTGGATGCCGACCGCAAACGCGGCGGTATAAAGAGCGGCTGCCCCCGAGGCCCATTCCAGCCCCTCAAGCATGTCCGCCGGCCCAAGTAGGGTTGGCCCCTCCTTGGCTTCGACCGGGGTACCGGCAAGGCTTGCAAGCATGCCCCTCGCTGTATCGGCGGAGAACACGCTGTCGGCAAGCTTCTGGCCGGCAGCTTGCACGGCCTCATCTAGGCGTTGCTCGACGGTTTCAGGGAGGCGGAAGGGGTGGAAGGCGCGGCCTATGCCGATCCGCTCGTCGTGGACCCGCCGGGCGGCCTCAAGGACGCCCTGGTACCGGGCCTGAACCGCACCCGCGCCGAAGATCGGGGTCAGGAACGCCATGCTCGTCGGCGACATGAACCCGGATGCCCACCAACCCGCGTTGTCACGCTCGCCCAGCAAGCCGACGGCCAGTCTCAGTGAGACGATTCGCGTGACCGCAGCTTCGTCCCGGGCGGCGGAGTGTCCGTTCATGCATCTTCCTCTGCGGGTGGCTGATAGTACTCCCGCTATGTCAATCCTTAGTCGTCGCTGCAAGGTAAGTGCCCAACCACCGCAACTCGCGTCGACGGACGGCGCGGTGGTCGGGCGCTTACCGGCGGCATGGTCCGCTCGACCGTGCTCGGGTCGATCTCGATGCCGCCGTCGTCGACGAACCGCACCAGCCGATTCCAGAGGTTCAATGCGTAGCCTATGGCTTCGGCGGTCGAGCCGCGCGCGAACAGATTCGCGTGCCTCGTGCCTGCGGCCGGCGGCCGGAGATCTCGGTCATCCATATGGCGATCTCGGCCGCCTCCACGTCACAGAACAATGGGCGCGGCCCCAGCCGCCGGTCGTGGCGACGCTAGTGCTTGAGGAGCCGCTGGGGGGCGGGCGTGACACCACAGTCCGCCGAGTTGTGCAGGTCCCGCAAGGAGGTGACCTGGTTCCGGATCTCGTTGATGATCGGCGTCGGGTTGTTGGCCTGCTCGTCGGTGGACAGGTTGGGGGGATCGCCGAGCCCCAGGCTTGCTTGCCCTTGCCCTTCTGCTTCCTGGGCGAAGGCACGGGGGCCACGTAAAGCGGGTCGCGGCGCCCCTCGATCGGGGGCAGGTCAAGGGGCTGGCCGTCCGCGTCCAGCGCATGGTGGCGAGTCGGGACGGCATAGGGGGAGTTCAGAATCGGCTGTTCGAAGAATGGCTTAGTCATGATTCCGCCTCCCTACCAATGGCTGGCCGCCTTGTCACATGGACGTTACAACCATGTCGTCGGCGTGCCAAAGAGGGCAGCGGAGACCGGCGGTTCGCCGGATCATCTCAAACTGGGATCCGCTGCCGTCAGGGAGGCGGCGATGTCGGCGATGGACCGGAACAGCACCAGTGCGTCGTCCCTTGACGGCAGGAACCCGCGGCGGCGCCAGAACGCTGCCGCCTCGTCATCGACGGCATTGACGACCAAGGCGCGCCCGCCGATCAGCGCGGCGCCACTGACGCTCCGGGCGAGCGCGTGGTTGAACAGCCCGGTGCCGATCCCCCGCCCGACCCAGGCCTGATCGGTGGCAAGCTGACCGAGCAGAATGCACGGCACCGGGTTCGGCGGCTGGCCGGTGCGGATCGATCGCGGCAGGGCGGCGGGAACGATGGCGGTTGGCGCCAGGCCGTAATAGCCGACCACTCGGCCTGCCACCTGGACGACCATGACCACCGTGAACCCCTTCTGCTGATTGGCGAGCGCACGGGTCTTCAGCCAATGATCCAGCGAGGGCTTGCCGCAGGAGAACCGGGATACGTCGTGGCCGGCATTCAGCAGTTCGGGCGTGGAGAGCGGCGGCTCCGCCATCAGCGCTTCGCCGCGCCTTTCTCCCACGGCGCTTTGCGGCGGAGGGATGCCACCATCTCGGGGACCGGGGCGGCGGGCGCGGAGACGGCTTGGACGAACGCCTCAAAGCCCTCGGGGGTCATGCGCAGCAGCGTGCTTTCCATGAGGACCTCCTCGGCGGCCCGGACCGCCGCCTCCCGCACGAAGTCGGTCCGCGACCGGCCGCGCAGGTCGGCGGCACGGTCGATGATGGCGATGTCGCCTTCCGGGAGCCGCATCGAGAGCGGGTAGTCTTTGCGTTTGGCCGTGCCGGTCATGGTGGTCCCCTTCGCCATGGCGCGAATGTAGGAGACCGTAGCTCTTTTTGCAATACGCAACGCGCTGCTGCGCGCTCTCCCGACCGCAGTCACTCCGACCCGGCGATGGTTGGCTGATCTCCCTCGCGTTCCCGGCTGGACGGTGACGGTTCTGAATTTGGCGGCGGCTTATGCGGCACGGGCGGCGGCACCCGGTGAACAGGAGCCCGAAACGCCCGGTCGGAGGCAATGAAGCGTTCGACGATGATCGGCACCAGCTTCTCGACGGGTGGCGCCTGGGACAGGCCCTCCTGTGCCGCGAGTGCGGCGGCGTAGTCGCGGATCAGCGAGTCCAGCGCCGCAGTGAAGGTGATGGTGCGCTTCACCGGCCTATCGTCGGGCAGCGAGCCGATGCGGAGTTTGGCCATCGTCGTCCTCCTCACCCGCCCCCATAGGGCCGCAGCACGATATCGCGGTTGACCATCACATCGAGCGGGAAGCCCGGGCGCACGGTCAGGGTCGGCTGAACGCCGAGGTCGCGCGAGACGATCGACTGCCCGGCCTGGTTGGCGGCCTGGTCCGCGCTCTGGCCGAGGGCGATGATCACGTTGCCCGTCCCGGTACCGCCGACCACGTTGTTGGTCGCGAGCGCGCTGGAAACGCCGAGCAGCGAGGACAGCGCGACGCCGCGCAGCAGCCGCCAGAAATGGTAATCGACGCCGTCCTCGAGGCCCGCATAGCCCTGGGTATCGGCGCCCGGCAGGTTGTCGAGCACCACCGAACTGCCGTCGGGCATGATCAGCCGCGTCCAGATCAGCAACACTCGCGATTGGCCGTAGGCGACGACGCTGTCGTATTTGCCGATCAGTTTCGCGCCCTGGGGGACCAGCAGGGTGCGGCCGGAGACGCTGTCATAGACGTCCTGCGTCACCTGGGCGATCACCTGCCCCGGCAGGTCGGAATTCAGCCCGGTGATCAGCGCCGCCGGAATCACGGTGCCGGCCATCAGTTCGTAAGGGCTGAGCGGGGTCTGCAGCCGGTCGGGCGAGTAGATCGCGCGATCGATCGGGCTGTTCAGGAAGGCCTGCTTGGCGTCCTGCTGGTTCTGGTCGCCATGCGGTGCGGCGAGTGCGCCGTCACCCCCCGCAGTGCCCGGAGCCGGCTGGCCCAACGGGGCGGCGCCTGACGCGGTGCCGGCTGCACCGTTGGTGCCGCCCATGTTCGCAGCAACGGTGAAGAACACCCCCGCATTGGCGGCCTGCGCCCGCAGCCGCGCGGCGGCCTGGTCCGCTCCATTCGGTGGTGTCGCGAAGGCAGTGGACGCTCCTTGCCCCAGCATCGGCCGCCCGAGGTCACCCGGCAGTGGCGGCCCGAGCCGGGGCACCGAAGGTGGTGGCGCCGGCGCCGGCTTGGGCTTGGTCAGGCCGGCATAGCCGTTCGGCAGGCCGCCGATCGCATCGGCCGAGGGTCGAACATTGGTATTGTAGAGCTCCTTGCCGGTGGTGATCCGGAAGCTATGCAGCGCGAACGCCCACCACACCGCGCCCACCACGCAGACCGCAAGTCCGCCGGCGGCCACGACCAACGCCCGGCGAGAGAGACGTGTCACCGCACGTGGCCGCGATCGCAGCGCGAAATCGGCCGGGTCAGCCTTGGGTGACGGCCGCTGCCCGCCCCCCGGATCTTCGGGACCCGCCATCAGCCGTGCCCATCGGTCCGCGTGATTCGCACGACCTGCTGCGGCCCGGCGCCGAGGCGAAGTTCGGCGGCGGCGAACAGCCGATCGACGATCATGGTGTTGCCGCGCACGCGGTAATTGACGATCTCCGCCTTGCCGCCCGGCGCGCCGAGGATGAACAGCGGCGGCATGTCGCCCTGGGCGATCCCCGGTGGGAATTGGACATAGACCTTGGAGCCGTCATCGAAGACCTGCACCGGCCGCCAGGGCGGATCATCGCCGCTGATCCGATACCGGAAATGCAGCGCCGCGATGTTCACATCATTCGCCGCCACGGCGTTCGCGTAATCCGTCGCCGCGGCGTTCTGCGTCCGCAGCGCCAGCAGATCATCCTGCGGGTAGTTCCAGGACACCGCGGCCATGTAGGTGTCCTTGGTCGGGTGCACCTCGAGATGATAGGCGCGCCGGTCGGTCATGATGACGATGTTGTTCATCGGCAGATCGGCCGAAATCGGCTTGATCAGCACGTGCACCTGCTGATCAGCCCCCGCGCCGCTGGTGGTGTTGCCGATCTTCCACTGCACGGTATCGCCGGCGGCGATCGAGATCAGGTGCTCGCCCGGCTGGAGCGCGATATCGGTCACGTGCAGCGGCGAGGCGTAGATCTCGTAAAGCGCGCCGTCGGACCAGGGGAACACCTGCATGGCGTTGATGTAGCCGTCGCGCGTCGGGTTGATGCGCGCCGCGGCGTTGGCCAGGGCCACGCGCGCGATGGGGTTGGCGGGCTGCGGTGATGGTCGGCCCGCCGTGGTCGGCGGCAGCTTCTTGAGTTGCCCCGGCAGCGGCAGCGGTTCGGGCAACGTCACGACCTGGACCGGCGCTGGCGGCGACGGCAGCAAGTGCGCGGGCTGGGGGTTGTCGTAGGCGATCTTCGGCACAGGTTGGGCGCAGGCCGAAAGTGCCAACGCACCGCCACACGCGAGGGCGAACGAAAACCTCATGGCGTCGATCCTTCGGTCTGGGTGGTGTTCACCTCGCGCGCCCAGCTGATCGCATCGATGTAGATGCCAAGCGGGTTCTGTCGCAGCGCCGCCTCGGTATGCGGGGTCTGGATCACCACGGTCAGGATCGCGGTCCAGTGCTCGGGCGGCAGGGCGGTGCCGTCCTGGAACGGATGCTCAACCCATGCGATGCGGAAGGAATTTGGGCTGGCGCGGACGACGCTGGTGACGTCCACGGTCACGGCGCGCTTGCCGATCTGGCCGAATGGATCGGCCTGACGGGCATAGGTATCGAGCATCGGCTTGGCGTGGCTGGTGATCTGCGCATAGGCGTCGAGCCAGGCTTGGCGGACGACGACGGGATCGACCGAGAGGCCACGCACGCGCTCGATGAACTGGGCGAGGAAGTAGGCGATCTCGGTATCGGTCGGCTGCACGTCGGCCCGTGCCGGGGCGACCGCCTGTACCGCGCCGAGATGATCGACCTCGACCACGAAGGGCGTGACCATGGCGCGGGCATGGGTGCGGATGTCATCGGCGGTGACGACCGCGGCAAGGGCGAGACAGCCGAACGCCATCAGGCGCCAGTTCGCGGCCTGCACGCGGGCGGAGCCGATGCGCTGGTCCCAGAGTTGCCCGGCGCGCTGATAGGGCGTGGCCGGCGTCTCGGTGTCGCCGAGACGGGAGGAGAAGCGGCGCCACCTCATGTTCCGTCTCCCCGCAGATTGGGCCGCATGCCGCCGCCCCGGCCTTCGCCTTCGTGGATGATGTTCTGCGCCGCCCGGGAAACGGCTTGCCGCCGCAGGCGCTGGGCCCAGGCCGGCGCGCCACTGGGCGCCGCTGCGGGCTGGGATGCGCCGGCAGCATCTCCGCCAGATCCGCCGGTGGCCGACCAGGCGGCGCGTTGGCCGGCGGCGAAGCGGTCGCGCAGCGCCGTCGAGGCGCGCTGGGTTGCGCCGCGCTGTTGATTTCCGCTGAGATCTGACCCGGGAAGGCCGGATTTTTCCACTGAGATTTGACCCATGTTTGACTGTTTCCCCGTCTGGAAGAGGCGGGGGCGAACGGAGTGTTGGACATGGCGTTTTTGAGCATTATCCGCCGGTGGCATAAGCGTGAGCATGTGCCGATCCGAGAGATTTCCCGGCGCACAGGCGTGTCGCGGAACACGATCCGCAAATATCTTCGGTCTGACCCGACTTGAACAGCGACCTGAAAATAGTCCAATGAAAACAGCCATGTATTGTGGGCGCGTGGTTTCTTAGCACCACACCCTGCGGCTTTCGGGAGGATTTGGATCAGGAAGCGGATGCGTCTCGCACGTTGGCTGGCAGGGCGACGCCGGCGGCCTTGAAGATCGGCCCGATCGAGTTGGTTGCTGGGGTGCGCAGGACGATCTGCTGCCCGCGCTTGCTGATGGTGACCTCCTGGAGGCGGTCGAGATCACGCAGGAGATCGGCCCATTCGACGCGCTTGCCGGCCCGGCGGAGTTTTTCGTCGAGCGCCTGGTGCAGGATCAGCGCGAGGAACGAGCAGAAGACGTGGCCGCGGATGGCGGCGTCGGAGGAATGGTAGATTGGCCGGGTGCGCATTGTCGCCTTCGCGACACGGAACAGCCGTTCGACATTCTGCAGGTCCCGGTAGCGGATCACCGCCTGCAGCGGTGAAATCCGGGCGTTGGAGCGCAGCACGAAGACGCCGTCGAAGCGGGCTTCCTCGGCGAGCTTGCCGGCGTCGATCTCGAACAGCTTGTGCTTGCGGCCGGGCTTTGCGTCACTGACCGGGCGCAGGAAGCGGCGATAGGCGGAGTTGCCGATCAGCGCCTTATCGCCGCGCGTCAGCTGACGATCGAGGGCGGCGACCACCTTGCGCCTGGTCTCGGCCTCTTCGATGGCCACCGCCTCGTTGCGGCAGACGATATAGCGCTTGCCCGCGACCTTGACCTCCTTGATGAAGAGCTGGGTCTCGTCGCCACCGGCGCGCTCGAGGCAGAGCGGGGTGTAGGGGCGCTCATCGGCCAGCACCACCTCGCGGACGATGCGGTCGGTGCGTTCCCTTGCGCCGAGCACGTATTCCAGCCCGCGCTCCTCCAGCGCGGCGATCGTCGCGGCACTGATCATGCCGCGATCGGCGACGACGCAGACCCGGCCGATGCCGAAGCGCGACCGCAGGCGGTCGATCACCGGCACCAGCACCGAGACATCGGCGGTGTTTCCTGGCCACATCTCGGTGCAGATTGGCCTTCCGTCCTGATCGATCACCACGCCGAGGATCATCTGCGCGAGCTGTGGGCGGTAATCCTTGGAGTGGCCCCGCGCGCCCAGCGTCTCGCCGCCGGCACCTTCGAAATACAGCGAGGTGGTGTCCATGAACACGACCGAGAGGTCGGTGAACAGATCATGCCGTCGGGCGAAGAGACGCTCTTCCACCAGATCCTTCACCGTCCGTGGCGCAAAGGGCGTGGCATCCCCCTGTTCCTCGTCCGGCAGCTCTTCGCCGAGCCAGGCCATGGCGCGGTAGAGGTGATGCAGGCCGAGCTCCTCGGTGCCGGGAATGTCGTAATCCTCGAGCCATTTGTCGCAGGCGCGATCCGAGCCCGAGACCATGATCCGGTGGAGCACGGTGGCGAACACCGCGCGCTCGACCGGGAACTCGAACTGCCGCCCGGCCAGCAGCTCCTCGAACACAGCAGCGATCCCGCTCTCCTGCCACAGTCGGCCGAACAACAGCGGCGCGCCGATCCGCTTGCAGCTCAGCCCGTCCGGATTGCCTGCCGCCAGCTGGGCCAGGACCGAGGCACGGTCGGCATAGCGCGCGATCGAGGCGGCGAGGCGGTCGAGACCTCCATCGGCCAGGACGACTTCCTTCCGGCCCAGGTTCTTGATGATGCGCTGCTTGCTGCGCCCGTCCTCACGGACGCTCTCGACCAGATAAAGGTAGCTGTAGCCGTTGATTCGCTTCTCGCGCACGAACATGCCGAATTGGCAGCCGAAAACCAATCATAAATCAAGTTAAAAGAAGCAATTTGCGCAATTATTTAGCACCACGTTTTTGCAAAATCCCGACGTGCCTACGAAAATCTCGAGTGAAATCAAAGATCTCAACTTACGATACCGTATCGTTCCGGGTTTGACTGTTTAAGTCGGGTCTGATGTGATTGAGCCGAAGTTTCAGGTTCCGGACCGGCCGAGCAAGCTTGATCCTTATGCCGAGAAGCTTTTGGCGTGGCTGCGCCGTGAAGCTGGCCGGCCGCGCAAGCAGCGGCGGACGGTCAAGCAGCTATACGGTGATCTCGTCAGCCTGGGCTATGACGGTTCCTACAATCGTGTGGCGGCCTTTGCCCGGGCTTGGAAGGGGGAGTGCCAACGGCTGCAGCAGACCGCCGGCCGGGGAACCTTCGTGCCCTTGGCCTTTGCGCCTGGCGAGGCGTTCCAGTTTGACTGGAGCGAAGATTTTGCGATCATCGGTGGCGTCCGCGTCAAGTTGCAGGTGGCGCACACCAAACTGTCGCATAGCCGGGCGTTCATTGTTCGGGCCTATCTGCTGCAGACACATGAGATGTTGTTCGACGCGCATAACCACGCCTTCCAAGCTCTCGGCGGCGTACCGCGGCGCGGGATTTACGACAACATGCGCACCGCCGTTGACAAGGTCGGCCGTGGCAAGGAGCGCAGCGTCAACGCCCGCTTCCTGGCGATGACCAGCCATTATCTCTTCGAGGCCGAGTTCTGTAATCGGGCCGCCGGTTGGGAGAAGGGGCAGGTTGAGAAGAACGTCCAGGATGCACGCCACCGCCTGTGGCAGTCCATGCCTCCGTTCGAAAGCTTGGACGCCCTGAACGACTGGCTGGAGCGGCGCTGCCGGGAGCTGTGGGAGCAGACCGCGCATGGCAACGAGCCGGGAACCATTGCCGATGTCTGGGCCAGCGAGGTTGAGAGCCTCATGCCTGTGGGCCGTCCGTTCGATGGGTTCGTGGAACACACCAAGCGGGTCTCCTCGACCTGCCTGATCCACTTGGAGCGTAACCGCTACAGCGTGCCGGCCTCTTTTGCCAACCGGCCGGTCAGCCTGCGGGTCTATCCCGACAGGCTGGTGGTGGCGGCGGAGGGGCAAATCATCTGCGAGCATCCGCGCATCATCGACCGGACGCACAACGGCCCAGGGCGCACTGTGTATGACTGGCGGCATTATCTGGCGGTGATCCAGCGCAAGCCGGGCGCCTTGCGCAACGGTGCGCCGTTCCTGGAATTGCCCGATGCCTTCAAGCGGCTGCAGCAACATCTCCTGCGCCGTCCTGGCGGTGACCGGGAGATGGTGGAGATCCTGGCCCTGGTGCTGCACCATGACGAGCAGGCGGTGTTGGTGGCGGTGGAACTGGCGCTGGAGGACGGCGTGCCGTCCAAGACGCATATCATCAACCGGCTCCACCGGCTGATCGACGGCAAACAGGCTCCGCCTCCGGTCATCACCGCGCCACAGGCACTGACATTGGCCAATGAACCCAAGGCTGACGTCGAGCGCTACGATAGCTTGCGCCAATCTGAGGAGGCCCGCCATGCGTCATGATCCCGCCACCGGCGCGCTCGTCATCATGCTGCGCAGCCTCAAAATGCACGGCATGGCACAGGCCGTCGATGAACTGGCCCAGCAGGGTGCCCCGGCCTTCGAAGCCGCCATCCCGGTACTCTCCCAGTTGCTCAAGGCCGAGACCGCTGAGCGCGAGGTCCGCTCCATGGCCTATCAGTTCAAGGCCGCCCGCTTCCCGGCCTATCGCGACCTGGCCGGCTTCGACTTCGCCAGCAGCGAGGTCAATGAGGCCCTGGTCCGCCAGTTGCATCGTTGCGACTTCATCGAACCCGCCGACAATGTCGTGCTCGTCGGCGGCCCGGGCACGGGCAAAACCCACATCGCCACCGCGCTCGGCGTGCAGGCCGTCGAGCATCACAAAAAGCGCGTCCGCTTCTTCTCCACCGTCGAGCTGGTCAATGCTCTGGAGCAGGAAAAAGCTCAGGGAAAGGCTGGGCAAATCGCCGGCCGTCTGATCCATGCCGACCTCGTCATCCTCGATGAGCTTGGCTATCTGCCCTTCAGCGCCTCAGGCGGAGCTTTGCTGTTCCATCTGCTCAGCAAGCTCTACGAGCGCACCAGCGTCGTCATCACCACCAACCTGAGCTTCAGCGAATGGTCCGCCGTCTTCGGCGACGCCAAGATGACCACCGCGCTCCTCGATCGCCTCACCCACCACTGCCATATCCTCGAGACCGGAAATGACAGCTTCAGGTTCAAAAATAGCTCCGTGCAGAAATCCCAAAAACGAAAGGAGAAAAATCCAGCCTTGACCCCATCATGAAACTCAAATCATAAACTATGGGCGGGTCAAATCTCGATGGAATTCCCGGGTCAGATCTCAGCGGAAATCAACAGTCAGCCTTTTGCTCCCCGAACCTTGTAACGCTCGCCCACGATCCTCGGGCGTGTCTTGCCTGGACGCCGCGTAGCGCCGGTCAACGGGCAAGCCGTTTCCGCGCTGGGCGCGTGACCGTCGCCGCTCTACGCCGTCCTTGGCCGAGACCGTCTAACGGATCGGAGGCGGCCCAATGTGCAAGGTTCTCAACAAGCGAGTGACTGGCGTCCCAGCCGGTGCCGTGTACATCGGCCGCGGCAGCAAATGGGGCAATCCGTTTCGGATTGGCCCCGACGGCGATCGGACCGCCGTCATTGCGAAGCACGAACGCTGGCTCGCGGATCAGCACCATCTGCTGCGCGCGCTCGACGAGCTGCGCGGCCGCGACCTCGTCTGCTTCTGCGCGCCGCTCCCCTGCCACGGCGATCTCCTACGTCGGCTGGCAAACGCCAGCCGCGAAGAGCGGATCGCGTGGTGGCGCGCCGTGAAGGCGGCGGCGTGATGAGAGGAAGAGGGCGGCCGGGACGGGTTTGAGCCGGTGCGGTCCGAGAGAGAGCAGCCGGCCGGCTCGTCCGTTCCCGCTCTCCCGAGGCTCCCTTCATGAACGACCTTTCTCTGATCACGGCCGACCAGGCCGCGCCGCTGACACCTGTTCCTCATCCTGACGCGGCCGGCGCGATCATCGCCGCCGCAGAGCGACTCCTCCCTCACCTCGAGCGCGGCCAGCGGGTTGATGCCGCGATCCTGCGCGCCGCAATGGAAGCGGCGTTCGGCGCTTCCGACGCTTCCGGTGCCTGGGACTGGAAGACGGCTTACGATGCCTGCGAGGCCGCGACCGTCCTCTTCCTGCGCAAATACGGAAAGGCGCTGTTCCGGCAAGCCGGCTCTCCGGCTTTGCGTCTTTCCGCCCTGGCCAAGATCGCCGGCCTTCTCCCCACCCACACACGCCGCTCGACCGAGAGCGAGACCTTCCAGCAGTTCTCGACGCCGACCCCGCTCGGCCTCACGGCCCTGACCGCGGCCGCCATCGGACCGGCGGATCGCGTGCTGGAGCCATCGGCCGGCACCGGGCTCCTCGCCATCCTGGCCGAGATCGTCGGCGGCGCGCTTGTCTTGAATGAGTTGGCCGAGGTCCGGGCCGCGCTGCTCTCTTCCCTCTTTCCGGCCGTCGCCGTCACGCGCCTCGACGCCGTCCAGATCGATGATCACCTCGACCCGGCCGTCGTCCCGAGCGTCGTGCTGATGAACCCGCCGTTCTCGGCAATGGCGAATGTGTCCGGCCGTATGGCTGATACCGCTTATCGCCACATCGCCTCGGCCCTTGCGCGCCTCGCCGATGGCGGGCGGCTGGTGGCGATCACCGGCGCGAACTTTTCGCCCGACGCCCCGGCCTGGCGCGACGCCTTCATCCGCTTGCAGGAGCGCGGCCGCATCGTCTTCACGGCAGCGATCGATGGGGCGGTCTATGCCAAGCACGGCACGAGCATCGACACGCGGCTGATCGTCATCGACAAGGCACCGTCTGACGACCCGTCCGCCTTGCCGGCGTCACGAGGCATGGCACCCGACGTCGCCACGTTGCTGAGCTGGATCGGCGAGCAAGTTCCGGCGCGTCTGACGCCCGCGCCGAGCTTCGCCATCCCCGTGTCGGCCGCCGCCGGACCGCGGACGGTGCGCGGCTATCTCACCCGCGCTGCTGGGGCACACCCAGTCAAGCCTTCGGTCGCCGATCCGGAGGCGGTCGATCTCGCCTACGAGACCATCGACTGGACGCCGCCCGAGGGCGCGCGTCTCAGCGATGCGATCTATGAGGAATACCGGCTCCAATCGATCCGGATTCCCGGAGCCCAGGCGCATCCCACCAAGCTGGTGCAATCCGCCGCCATGTCCTCGGTCGCGCCGCCGAAGCCCAGCTATCGGCCGCGCCTCCCGATCAGTCTCGTCAGCGAGGCCGTTCTCTCTGACGCCCAGCTCGAGACCGTGATCTATGCCGGCGAAGCGCATGGCGACTATCTCGCAGGCGCCTGGACGGTGGACGAGACCTTCGATCTCGTCACCGCCTCGCGCGACGATGCGCCGAACGCCGTGCGCTTTCGCCGGGGCTTCATGCTGGGTGACGGCACCGGCGCCGGCAAAGGCCGCCAGTCGGCCGGCATCATCCTGGACAACTGGCTGAAGGGGCGCCGCAAGGCGGTCTGGATCTCCAAGTCCGACAAGCTGCTCGAGGACGCACAGCGCGACTGGTCGGCACTCGGCATGGAGCGCCTGCTCATCACGCCGCTGTCGCGCTTCCCCCAAGGCAAGCCGATCCGCCTGGCCGAAGGCGTCCTATTTTTAACCTACGCTACGCTGCGGTCCGACGACCGCGGCGAGAAGCTTTCGCGCGTCCGCCAGATCGTTGAATGGTTGGGCTCCGACTTCGACGGAGTGATCATTTTCGACGAGAGCCATGCCATGCAGAACGCCGGTGGCGGCAAGGGCGAACGCGGCGATGTCGCGCCCTCGCAGCAGGGCCGTGCAGGCTTGCGCTTGCAGCACGCGCTGCCGGACGCGCGGGTCGTCTATGTCTCGGCGACGGGTGCCACGACCGTCCACAATCTCGCCTACGCCCAGCGGCTTGGCCTTTGGGGCGGCGAGGACTTCCCCTTCGCCACGCGCGCGGAGTTCGTGGAGGCGATCGAGGACGGCGGTGTCGCCGCCATGGAAGTGCTCGCCCGCGATCTCCGTTCGCTCGGTCTCTACACGGCCCGCTCGCTCTCCTATGACGGCGTCGAATACGAGCTGGTCGAGCATCCGCTCACCGCCGAGCAGCGCCGCATCTACGACGCCTATGCCGGCGCGTTCGCCATCATCCACAACCATCTCGACGCCGCGATGCAGGCCGCCAACATTACCGGCGAGACCGGCACGTTGAACCGGCAGGCGAAGTCGGCGGCCCGCTCGGCTTTCGAGAGCGCCAAGCAGCGCTTCTTCGGCCACCTGCTGACCTCGATGAAGACGCCGACGCTGATCCGTTCGATCGATCAGGACCTGGCGGACGGCCACGCCGCCGTCATCCAGATCGTCTCGACCGGCGAGGCGCTGATGGAACGGAGGCTCGCCGAGATCCCGACCGAGGAATGGAGCGACGTTCGCGTCGACATCACACCGCGCGAGTACGTTCTCGACTACCTGGCCCATTCCTTCCCGGTGCAGCTCTACGAGCCGTTCACCGACAGTGAGGGCAATCTCTCCTCCCGGCCCGTCTTCCGCGACGGCCAGCCGGTCGAGAGCCGCGAGGCCGTCGCCCGTCGTAACGAGCTGATCGAGCGGCTTGCTTCGCTGCCGCCAGTGCCCGGCGCGCTCGACCAGATCGTCCAGCGCTTCGGCACGGACCTCGTGGCCGAAGTGACCGGACGCTCGCGCCGCGTGGTGCGCAAGGGCGACCGCCTCGTCGTCGAGAACCGCGCCGCCTCCGCCAATCTCGCCGAGACCGCCGCCTTCATGGACGACCTGAAGCGCATCCTCGTCTTCTCGGAGGCGGGCGGGACGGGCCGGAGTTACCACGCCGAGCTGTCGGCGCGGAACCGCCGCCTGCGCGTCCACTATCTGCTCGAACCCGGCTGGAAGGCCGACGCCGCGATCCAGGGCCTCGGGCGGACGAACCGCACCAACCAGGCGCAGCCGCCGCTTTTCCGACCGATCGCCACCGACGTGAAGGCCGAGAAGCGCTTCCTCTCGACCATCGCCCGTCGCTTGGACACGCTGGGCGCCATCACCCGCGGTCAGCGCCAGACCGGCGGACAGGGATTGTTCAGGCCCGAGGATAATCTGGAATCCCACTATGCCCGCGACGCGCTGCGCCAGCTCTATCTGCTGCTTGTGCGCGGCAAGATCGAAGACTGCTCGCTCCAGATGTTCGAGGACGCCACCGGCCTCAAGCTCATGGACACAGGCGGCATCAAGGACGAGCTGCCGCCGATCACGACCTTCCTCAACCGCCTGCTGGCGCTCACCATCGACCTTCAGGGCGTGCTGTTCACGGCGTTCGAGCAGTTGTTGAACGCCAAGATCGAGGGCGCCATCGCCAGCGGCGTCTATGACGTCGGCCTGGAGACGCTGCGGGCCGAGAGCTTCGTCGTCACCGATCGCCGCGCGATCTACACCCATCCCGCGACGGGCGCGGAAACCCGGCTGCTCACGATCACCGAGCGCCGGCGCAATCATCCGGTGACGCTGGACGACGCGCTCGATCACCTCGCCGATCCCCGCGCGATGCTGCTGATCAACGAGCGTTCGGGCCGGGCCGCCGTACAGATCCCGGCGCCAAGCCTGATGCTCGACGATGGCGAGATCGAACGCCGCGTTCGACTGATCCGGCCGATGGAGCACCATCACGCCTCGCTGAAGATGATGGACGAAAGCCATTGGCAGGCGGCCGACCGCGAGGTGTTCGCCGCCGCATGGACTCGCGAAGTGTCGGAGGTCCCCGAGTTTGCCGACAGCACGATCCACATCGTCGCCGGCTTGCTGTTGCCGATCTGGAAGCGCCTGCCGAACGAGTCGACGCGCGTCTATCGGCTACAGACCGACGCAGGCGAACGCATCATCGGCCGCAGGGTCTCAGCCGTTTGGGCAGCGAACGCCTCGCTGACCGGGGCGACCGCCATGACGCCGGATGCGGCCTTCGCGGCGTTGATCGAGGGACGAACCGTCCTCGACCTCGCCGACGGCTTGCAGCTCCACCGGGTGCGGGTCATGGGCGCTCACCGCATCGAGCTGTCAGGCTTCGCCGACACCATGCGCGATCGCCTGCGCGCCTACGGCCTCTTCAGTGAGATCATCTCCTGGAAGCTGCGTATGTTCGTGCCAACGGATGCGACCGGCGCCGGTGTGCTGACGAAGGTGCTCGACCAATATCCGGCCCTGCGCATCAGCGAGCGGGAAACCGCGTGATGGCCCGCCACGACGCCTCCGAACTGGCACACCGTCTCGCGCGCGACGCCGAGGCGGTGTGTCGCCACTACCTTTCTGCCGGGCGGCGGGAGGGCCGCTACTGGCTCGTGGGTGACGTCCGCAACACGCCGGGCCGTTCGATGTTCGTCCGGCTTCAGGAATCAGCCAAAGGGCCGGCCGGCAAGTGGACTGACGCCGCTACCGGCGAACATGGCGACCTGCTCGATGTGATCCGGGAGAGTTGCGGACTGGTCGATTTCAAGGACGTCGCCGATGAGGCGCGTTCGTTCCTCAGCCTGCCACATCCCGAACCGGAGCCGGAACATCCCCGATCGCGCACACCGACTGCTCCGACAGGATCGCCGGAAGCGGCGCGGCGACTGTTCGCCATGTCACTGCCGCTGTCTCGCACTCTCGTAGAAACGTATCTCCGCAATCGCGGCATTACGGCTTTGCACGGAACCGGAAGCCTGCGCTTCCACCCGCGCTGCTACTATCGGCCTGACGAGCACAGCCCGACCGAGACCAGGCCGGCGATGATCGCTTCCGTCTCCGATCTCGCGGGTCATTTGACCGGGGCGCATCGTACCTGGCTCGATCCCGGCGGCTTCTCCGAGGCGACGCTCGGCAAGGCGCCGATCGACACCCCGAGGCGAGCGATGGGCGACTTGCTCGGTCACGCCGTTCGATTTGGCGTGGCGGGCGAGGTGATGGCGGCCGGCGAGGGCATCGAGACGATGCTGTCGCTCCGGTGCGTCCTTCCCGCCATGCCGATGGTCGCGGCGCTCTCGGCGGCGCATCTCTCCGCCATCCTGTTCCCGGACACGTTGCGCCGACTCTACATTGCCTGCGACGACGATCCGGCCGGCGACGGCGCGATGGCGACGTTGATCGAACGCGCGCAGGAGGCCGGAATCGAGGCGATCGTGATCTCGCCGCGGCTCGGCGACTTCAACGAGGATCTCCGCTTGCTCGGGATCGACACGCTTCGGGCCGCAAGCCGGGTGCAGATCGCGGCGCAGGATGTCGCCCGATTCATGGAGCTGGCGGCACAGCCGGAACGGGGATGGGGCGCGGCAGCGCCGTCGCCATAGGGTCGGCGGTTATGCTTTCCGTCAGCGTCGGAGAGAACCACGCCCACGGCCTTCTGAGAGGGCGATCGGGCGGCAAACGGCCCGGACCGGCAACCTTGTGGGCCGACTATTTTCCGTCGGCGGCAAAGCCGCCTTTACATCGCGAGACAAAATAGTCGGCCCCCTTCGGTCCTCCGCCGAGGCTCCGGCCCGCAGCTCACGCTGCGGGTGCAGGTCCGCTCCGCCCGCCGCCTTCGTCGCCATGAAGGCCGCGATGGGCGCGGCCGATCCGACGAGGAAAGCCGCGATGACCACCGACAACGACGACGATTTCGAGCCGCGCCACAGCGCATCCCCGACCGACCAAGTCCTCCACGAACTCCAGCTCTATGGCTACCGTCCCTTCCACGACGAACCCGACCCCAGGCCGCTTCCCGAAGCACAGATCCTCGCCGGCAGCATCGCCGACATCTTCGACGCCCTCGTGGTGGCGCTGTTAGACACGCGCCTCGAACCCGACCTCGAGGACCTGCTCTGGTCGACGGTGAATGTCTTCCACCGCGCCATCGACCGGATCGAGCGCGAACTCGACGACAACGAGCTGGCGCAGCATCGCTCGCAACGGGAACAGGATGGCAGTGAGGTCAAGTCCGTCGAGCTGGAGCGCCTGACGGCGGAAGGGCAGACGCTGATCGAACGCCGCAACGCCTTCGAGCTGATGCGCGACCAAGCCGCCGACCAATTCGAGCACCACACCCATTCGGCCTGGCGGCCCCGCAACGGGTCGAAGGTCAACCATCGCAACCTCACCGCGGCGATGATCGACAGCCGCGACTTCCTGGCCGCGAAGAGGCGCGCCGACAACCAGGTGCTCCTGCCCGCGGGGCCGAAGGTGGCTCTGACCGGCGGGCTCGACTTCAACGATCACCGGCTGGTCTGGGCCAAGCTCGATCAGGTCCACGCCAAGCATCCGGACATGGTGCTGCTGCACGGCGGCTCGCCAAAGGGCGCCGAGCTGATCGCCGCCAAATGGGCCGACAACCGCAAGGTCCCGCAGATCGCCTTCAAACCTGACTGGACGAAACACGCCAAGGCCGCGCCGTTCAGGCGCAACGACGCCATACTGGAGGTCCTGCCGATCGGTGTGATGCACTTCCCCGGCACCGGCATCCAGGACAACCTCGCCGACAAGGCCAAGAAGCTCGGCATCCCGGTCTGGAAATTTGGCGGCGCGTGAGCGCCGCCTTGCCCTTTCTGCACAGTGACGTGAATCCGCAGAGGTGGATTATCGGCTTTCCGCAAAACCGCCTTTCAATCCGGTTCACCCGTGACCGCGATCCGGGCCGCGTGAGCATAGTGCGCCAACTCCGTATCGTTCTCGATCAAGCCGTCGAGGAGCGCCTTCATGTCGCTCTGATCGGACGCCGATTGAAAAGGCCCTGGCTGCCGCTCGATCGCCAACACCGCAATGGCGAGCGCCTTCTTCACCAGGTGCAGGTCGCGTCCCGTGAACTCCGCCATGCCGCGCACCTCGACCGTCACTTCGTCTCGAGAGCACACCTTAGCTGATCGGCCTGCGCACCGTGAGGGTGACGAGGTTCCACCCGCTGGCGGCGGGCTTTCAGACGCGGCTCCTGCCGGCGGTCGCCGTCCCTGCGTCTATCAGCGCTGATCCTTGGTCCGTCCGCGGGCCTGACGCCATCAACCCGCAAGGGGTCGGCTTACGCTGGAGCGTGCCGCCGCTTGTCTTCGCCTGCGCGGTGATCGCGGCCCTCGGCCGGACACATCGGGCGCCTGTCGCGCGGGGATGGTCCCCGCCTCAGCACAGGAGCCGGATCAATGTCTCAAGCCCTCGCATTCGCCAACGGCTGGAACCTCGCCACCACCCTCATGGTCTGCGTCGTCGTCTTCCATGCTGACACTGGCAACTACGGCGTCATGCTGGCCGCCGAATATGACGGCGATCCCGCTGCCGTCATCCACGATTATGATCCGTGGGAGATTATGGACAGCTCGGACTGAAGAGTCTGGCGATAGCGCAGCCCGGCGCGAGTCGGGCTGCGCATAATCTGGGCGATTCCAACGGGATCGTGATTTGGCGCGGTCGCGCGCGATGCGCTGGAGCGCGATGCGTTCGCACTTGCAGCAAAAATGAACGTACGCTAGAAGGAATGCGCAGTTCGTCGGACCCGGTTTTTCGGGTGGCTCGGCCCGGCGCCAATCCCCGGGGCAACCAAAGCATCGCGGCCTCATCGAGGTCGTCGACGCCAGCATGCCGCTTTATCGAGCGAGCGCGGCGGGTGCTTTACTTTCAGTACTGAACAATAAATGCCAAGTTTCGCCTCCATTCGACGCGATTGGTTCGCCAATCCGCGCGCCGACATCCTTGCCGGGATTGTGGTCGCCCTGGCGCTGATTCCGGAAGCAATCGGGTTTTCTGTCATCGCCGGCGTTGATCCTCGGGTCGGCCTATACGCCTCCTTCTCGATCGCCGTCATTATCGCTTTCACCGGCGGCCGTGCGGGGATGATTTCGGCGGCGACCGCCTCGGTCGCTGTGGTCATCATTCCGCTCGTGCGCGACTATGGTGTAGAGTATCTGTTCGCCGCCACGATCCTGATGGGCGTCTTCCAGGTGATCGCCGGATTGGTTCGGCTCGACCTCCTGATGCAGTACGTCTCGCGATCCGTTATCACGGGCTTCGTCAACGCGCTCGCTATCCTGATCTTCATGGCGCAGTTGCCGGAGCTGATTCACGTGCCACCAATCACCTACGCGTTGGTGGCTGGCGGGCTGGCGATCATCTACCTGTTACCCCGCCTCACCAAGGCAGTGCCGTCGCCTCTCGTCGCCATCGTCATCCTTACGATCATCACCATCTATGGCGGCATCCATGTGAACACCGTCGGTGACATGGGCAAGCTGCCGACATCGCTTCCGGTCTTTGCACTGCCGCATGTGCCCCTGACGTTCGAGACGTTCAGAATCATCCTTCCCTATTCGCTGACGATGGCGGCCGTGGGCTTGCTCGAGTCGATGCTGACAGCTCAGATCGTGGATGACTTCACCGACACGCCCTCGAACAAGGCCCGAGAGATGCGCGGCCAAGGCATCGCCAACTTCTTCACCGGCTTTCTCGGGGCCATGGGCGGCTGCGCGATGATCGGCCAGTCGGTCATCAACGTGAAGTCGGGTGGCTCGACGCGTCTGTCCACGCTGGTCGCGGGCGTGTTCCTTCTCTTCCTGCTGGTGGTGCTCAATCCACTCGTCGCACGTATTCCGATGCCCAGCTTGGTCGCGGTGATGATCATGGTCTCGATCGGCACCTTCTCCTGGCGATCGATCAAGGATATCCGCCGTCATCCCTGGCAGTCTTCGCTGGTGATGGTGGCCACCGTTGTGATTGTGGTGTGGACCGGAAACCTGGCGGCGGGCGTGGTCACCGGCGTCGTGCTGTCCGGCCTGTTCTTCGCCTCAAAGGTCAAACGCATGTTCATCGTGACATCCGCGCTATCGGACGATGAACGCACACGCACCTACAAGATCTCCGGGGAGATTTTCTTCGCGTCGGCTGAACGCTTCGCCGAAGCGTTCGACTTCAAGGAGGTGTTGGACCGTGTGGTCATCGATCTCAGCGATGCGCACTTCTGGGACATCACGGGTGTCGGGACGCTCGACAAAGCCGTGATCCGCTTCCGACGCGCAGGAACGGAGGTCGAAGTGGTTGGCTTGAACGAACCGAGCGCGGCGATGGTCGAGCGCTTCGCTGTCCATGACAAGCCGAATGCTGAAAAGCTTCTGGCGTCGCATTGAGGAGAGATAAGATGGAGAACGTTCTCGCCTGTATCGACGCCTCCAGCTACGCCGCCTCGGTCTGTGACCTTGCCGCCTGGGCCTCTCGAAAGCTGGAACTGCCGATCGAGCTTCTTCACGTGGTCCAGCGCAAGGACGCCGTTGCCGAACGGCACGACCTTTCGGGCGCGATCGGACTCGGCGTCAAGTCCAGCCTGCTGGAGGAGCTCACACAACTTGAGGAAGCCGACGCCAGGCTTCAGGTCGAGCGGGGGCGGGTTTTGATTACTACCAGCACGGAGCGGTTGAAGGCGGCCGGCGCCGTTGATGTGAAGCCGCTTCATCGGCACGGAGGCATCGTCGAGACGATCCTGGAGCGCGAGGCCGAGGCGCGGGTCGTGGTAATCGGCAAACGCGGCGCCAGCCACGAATTTGCGCAGGATCATATCGGCTCGAAGGTTGAGCGCGTCGTACGTGCGAGCAACCGGCCAGTCCTCATCGCTTCCCGCGCCATAGAAACTCCGCGAGTTGTCGTGCTCGCCTATGACGCCAGCCAGGCTGCAGGCCGCGCGCTCGAACGCTGCGCCAACTCGCCGCTATTCCGCGGCCTGCCCGTCCATATCGTGTCGGCCGGTGCCGAGGACGACAAGCATCGCGAGTTGCTCAACGATGCGCTTACCAAGCTCGAGGGTCGCGACGTGACCACAACCCTCCGCCAAGGCAAGGCCGAGGAGGTGATCACCAACGTTGTGGGGGCGACACCGGGCGCGATCTTGGTGATGGGTGCTTATGGTCACTCACCGCTCAGGACCCTGATCGTTGGCAGTACGACAACCGCGATGATCCGCACTGTCCGCGTGCCCGTGCTGCTCATGCGCTAATAGTGCTATCGCAGAGCCAGTCGTTTCACGTTGAAATGCACATAATCCAGAGGCCTGCTCGAAATCCCCAGAATGGAGATCGAGCATGCCGACACCCTCACGACTTCAGATCAGGATCGAAGATCCAGATAATGTTCTCTGGCCCATCATGGGCTTCTACACCGACTATCTCGTGCGCAGCCGTTATGGAGCTAAGCGCCGTCGCCGATATACGGCCTCAGCTCTTCACTTTGGCGACTGGCTACATAGCCAGGGCGCTGGACCAGGCGACATCGACGAGACTCGGATAGGCCGGTTCCTCACGGGTCACTTGCCTACCTGTTCATGCGATCATCCGACCCCGCACTGTTGATTTCCGCTGAGATCTGACCCGGGAATTCCATCGAGATTTGACCCGCCCATAGTTTATGATTTGAGTTTCATGATGGGGTCAAGGCTGGATTTTTCTCCTTTCGTTTTTGGGATTTCTGCACGGAGCTATTTTTGAACCTGAAGCTGTCATTTCCGGTCTCGAGGATATGGCAGTGGTGGGTGAGGCGATCGAGGTGCTGATTCCGGGCTCAATTCGCCCGGGATTCCGAGATTAACTCGCCCGGGATTCCGGGAATTATTCGCCCACCTATTCCGAGATTAATTCGCCCACCTGTTCCGACTTTTATTCGCCCAGGCGGGCGGGGTTGGCCGGGTTGGCTTGAGGTCTCTGCTGGCTGGTTCAGGTTCCCTCCCTTTGGCTGATCGAGGGAGCGGATGAATGCCAGTGGAGCGGATTGCGATGCGCGATGTGCGCGAGATTGTCAGATTGAGGATGGCGGGGCTTTCGACCCGCCAGGTGGGGATCCGGGTCGGGGTTGCGGCATCGACGGTGCGCTTGACGCTGCGGCGACTGGAGGCGGCCGGGCTCGATGGGCCAGGGGCTCTGGCGCTGTCCGAAGCGGCATTGGAAAGGCGCTTGTTCGACGGCGCGGTGGGCAAGCGGCCGGGGCATCGACGTGTGGATGAGCCGGACTGGGGGCGTATCCGCCGCGAGTTGCAGCGCAAGCACGTGACGCTGTCGATCCTGTGGGACGAGTATATTGCCGAGCACCCGGATGGGTATCGCTACAGCCGGTTCTGCGAGCTCTACCGGAGCTGGGAAGCCCGGCTACCGGTGACGATGCGCCAGACCCACGCATCGGGCGAGAAGCTGTTCGTCGATTATGCCGGCGACACGGTGCCGGTGGTGATCGACCGGCTCACCGGCGAGACGCGTGCGGCCCAGATCTTCGTCGCCGTTCTCGGCGCATCGAGCTTCACCTATGCTGAGGCGACCTGGACCCAGACCCTGCCGGACTGGATCGAGGCGCATAATCGCACTCTGGCAGCAATTGGCGGCGTGCCGGCGCTGCTGGTGCCCGACAACGCCAGGGTCGCGATCATCCGCGCCTGCCTCTACGATCCACAGGTCAACCGGACCTACACCGATATGGCGCGCCATTACGGCACGGCCATTCTCCCGGCGCGGCCGCGGCGGCCGCGTGACAAGGCGAAGGTCGAGGTGGCGGTTTTGCTGGCGGAGCGGTGGCTGCTGGGCAAGCTGCGCAACCGGGCATTTTACGGCCTCGCCGAACTGAATGCCGCGATCGCTGAATTCTGCCGCTGGCTGAACGAGGAGCGGGTCGTCCGTCGCCTGGGGGCGACAAGACGGCATCTGCTGGAAACACTCGATCGTCCCGCGCTGAAGGAACTGCCGGCCGAACCCTATGTGCTGGCGCAATGGCGGCGCCGGCGGGTCGGCATCGATTATCACGTCGAGATCGAGAAGCATTTTTACTCCGTCCCCTACCGGCACGCCCGCGCCGAGGTCGAGGCCCGGTTCACCGTGCGCACGGTCGAGATCTTTCTCCGTGGCGAACGGATCGCCGTGCACGCACGCAGGCCGGGTAACGGCAAACACACGACGATCGCCGAGCACATGCCCTCGAGCCACCGGCGTTATGGCGACTGGACCATCGCACGGATCCATCAGGAAGCCGCACGGCTTGGTCCCTCGGTCGCGACACTCTGCACCCTGATCCTCGAACGCCGGCCTCATCCGGAGCAGGGGTTCCGCGCCTGCATCGGCATCCTTCGCCTGGCCCGCAGTGTTGGCGCCGACCGGCTCGATGCCGCGGCCGAGCGCGCGCTCACCATCGGCACCCTGACCTACGGCTCGGTCAAATCCATCCTCGATAACCGGCTGGAGCGAGCCGCCGGCACCGCCAGTCCCGATCCCACCCCGATCCGCCACCCCAACATCCGGGGCGGCGGATATTTCCACTGATGACAAGGAGAAGCCTCATGCTGAACCATCCGACCCTCGATCAGATCCACCAGCTCGGTCTTGCAGGCATGGCCCGCGCGTTCACCGAGCTGCACGCCAATCCCGAAACCCCCAGCCTCAGTCACGCCGAATGGCTCGGTCTTCTGCTCGACCGCGAGATCACCGTCCGACGTGACAAGCGGTTGAGCACAAGGCTGCGCCATGCCAGGCTGCGCCATGACGCTGCAATCGAGGATGTCGATTACCGGAGTGCCCGCGGCCTCGATCGGGCTCTGTTCCAGAAGCTGATCCAGGGTGAGTGGATCGACGCGCACGACAATCTCGTCCTGAGCGGGCCGACAGGGGTCGGAAAATCGTGGCTGGCCTGTGCCCTCGGTCACAAGGCATGTCGCGATGACAGGACCGTGCTCTATCAGCGCGCCCCCAAACTCTTCGCAGAACTCGCGGTCGCCCGCGCCGAAGGGCGTCACGGCCGGATGATCCGCACCCTCGGTGCCGTCAATCTACTGATCCTCGACGACTTCGGCCTTGCTCCACTCGACGCCGGCGCCCGTCACGACCTGCTCGAGATCGTCGAGGATCGCTACGGCCGCCGCGCCACCATCATCACCAGCCAGATCCCCCCGGCGCATTGGCATGAGCTGATCGGCGATCCGACCTACGCCGACGCCATTCTCGACCGTCTGCTCCACAATGCCCACCGCATCGAACTCACCGGCGAAAGCCTGCGCAAGATCCGCAAGCAAACCCCAAAAACCGCTTGACCCAACGAGAACAGGAGAGCAACGAAATCAACAGCCACAGAGACCGCTACCCGGGCGAATAAATCTCGGAATCCCCGGGCGAATAAACGTCGGAATCGTGGGCGAATTAAAATCGGAATCCATGGGCGAATTCTCCGGAATCCGCATATGGCAGTGGTGGGTGAGGCGATCGAGGAGCGCGGTGGTCATCTTGGCGTCGCCGAAGACGGCGGACCATTCGCTGAAGCTCAGGTTGGTGGTGATGACGACGCTGGTGCGCTCGTAGAGCTTGCTGAGCAGATGGAACAGCAAAGCTCCGCCTGAGGCGCTGAAGGGCAGATAGCCAAGCTCATCGAGGATGACGAGGTCGGCATGGATCAGACGGCCGGCGATTTGCCCAGCCTTTCCCTGAGCTTTTTCCTGCTCCAGAGCATTGACCAGCTCGACGGTGGAGAAGAAGCGGACGCGCTTTTTGTGATGCTCGACGGCCTGCACGCCGAGCGCGGTGGCGATGTGGGTTTTGCCCGTGCCCGGGCCGCCGACGAGCACGACATTGTCGGCGGGTTCGATGAAGTCGCAACGATGCAACTGGCGGACCAGGGCCTCATTGACCTCGCTGCTGGCGAAGTCGAAGCCGGCCAGGTCGCGATAGGCCGGGAAGCGGGCGGCCTTGAACTGATAGGCCATGGAGCGGACCTCGCGCTCAGCGGTCTCGGCCTTGAGCAACTGGGAGAGTACCGGGATGGCGGCTTCGAAGGCCGGGGCACCCTGCTGGGCCAGTTCATCGACGGCCTGTGCCATGCCGTGCATTTTGAGGCTGCGCAGCATGATGACGAGCGCGCCGGTGGCGGGATCATGACGCATGGCGGGCCTCCTCAGATTGGCGCAAGCTATCGTAGCGCTCGACGTCAGCCTTGGGTTCATTGGCCAATGTCAGTGCCTGTGGCGCGGTGATGACCGGAAGCGGAGCCTGTTTGCCGTCGATCAGCCGGTGGAGCCGGTTGATGATATGCGTCTTGGACGGCACGCCGTCCTCCAGCGCCAGTTCCACCGCCACCAACACCGCCTGCTCGTCATGGTGCAGCACCAGGGCCAGGATCTCCACCATCTCCCGGTCACCGCCAGGACGGCGCAGGAGATGTTGCTGCAGCCGCTTGAAGGCATCGGGCAATTCCAGGAACGGCGCACCGTTGCGCAAGGCGCCCGGCTTGCGCTGGATCACCGCCAGATAATGCCGCCAGTCATACACAGTGCGCCCTGGGCCGTTGTGCGTCCGGTCGATGATGCGCGGATGCTCGCAGATGATTTGCCCCTCCGCCGCCACCACCAGCCTGTCGGGATAGACCCGCAGGCTGACCGGCCGGTTGGCAAAAGAGGCCGGCACGCTGTAGCGGTTACGCTCCAAGTGGATCAGGCAGGTCGAGGAGACCCGCTTGGTGTGTTCCACGAACCCATCGAACGGACGGCCCACAGGCATGAGGCTCTCAACCTCGCTGGCCCAGACATCGGCAATGGTTCCCGGCTCGTTGCCATGCGCGGTCTGCTCCCACAGCTCCCGGCAGCGCCGCTCCAGCCAGTCGTTCAGGGCGTCCAAGCTTTCGAACGGAGGCATGGACTGCCACAGGCGGTGGCGTGCATCCTGGACGTTCTTCTCAACCTGCCCCTTCTCCCAACCGGCGGCCCGATTACAGAACTCGGCCTCGAAGAGATAATGGCTGGTCATCGCCAGGAAGCGGGCGTTGACGCTGCGCTCCTTGCCACGGCCGACCTTGTCAACGGCGGTGCGCATGTTGTCGTAAATCCCGCGCCGCGGTACGCCGCCGAGAGCTTGGAAGGCGTGGTTATGCGCGTCGAACAACATCTCATGTGTCTGCAGCAGATAGGCCCGAACAATGAACGCCCGGCTATGCGACAGTTTGGTGTGCGCCACCTGCAACTTGACGCGGACGCCACCGATGATCGCAAAATCTTCGCTCCAGTCAAACTGGAACGCCTCGCCAGGCGCAAAGGCCAAGGGCACGAAGGTTCCCCGGCCGGCGGTCTGCTGCAGCCGTTGGCACTCCCCCTTCCAAGCCCGGGCAAAGGCCGCCACACGATTGTAGGAACCGTCATAGCCCAGGCTGACGAGATCACCGTATAGCTGCTTGACCGTCCGCCGCTGCTTGCGCGGCCGGCCAGCTTCACGGCGCAGCCACGCCAAAAGCTTCTCGGCATAAGGATCAAGCTTGCTCGGCCGGTCCGGAACCTGAAACTTCGGCTCAATCACATCAGACCGAAGATATTTGCGGATCGTGTTCCGCGACACGCCTGTGCGCCGGGAAATCTCTCGGATCGGCACATGCTCACGCTTATGCCACCGGCGGATAATGCTCAAAAACGCCATGTCCAACACTCCGTTCGCCCCCGCCTCTTCCAGACGGGGAAACAGTCAAACATGGGTCAAATCTCAGTGGAAAAATCCGGCCTTCCCGGGTCAGATCTCAGCGGAAATCAACAGGGAGCCCACCGCATGACGAAGCTTCGCTGTGAGCAGCCCTTCCAATTCCGGTCCAGGGCCTTGCTGCGGGACGAGGAACTTTTCATTTGCAAGATCCGCCCAGCGAATCCTCGGATTTTGGCCAAGTGCATGATGCTCGGGGAAAGCCACGATCACCCGCTCGCTCCATAGTGGAAGCACGCGGCCGTCCCACGCCGTCGCTTGGCCGGTCATGATCGCAACATCGACGGCGTTGCCCGCGAGGGCGCAAAGTAGCCGCTCATGGCTTCCATCGACCGTGCGCACATCCACATCCGGAAAGCGCCGATGGTATTCGACCAGCGTCGTGTGCATGTTCCCTGCCGAAGGGGAGGCATGAACGCCGATCGCCAGCAGGCCAAGTTCGCCACGGCTCCTGCTCCTGAGCCGCTGGAGTTCCGTATCCACGTCATCAAGTATCCGCTTGGCGCTCGCGACGAACTCCAGGCCTACCGTGGTGAGGCGGGTGCCCCCATTCGTCCTTTCGAACAACACCACGCCGAGCTGGCGCTCGATCTCGTGCAGCCGGCGGCTCAGGGTCGATTGGCGTATGTTCAGAGCTTCCGCTGCCTGTCGCAGGCTGCGGTGCTGTGACGTTACGAGCGCCAAACGCAAATCACGAAGCTCTATATCCACGCCGTTCACATCGTCGGCCCGCATACGCGCCGACGCCTCCTACAAACTTTGCCGCCCCTCCCTGTTCGCCTCCATCTCGATATACGTTGCGCTTGGTTTCGATTTCCCCCGGCGCGTCATGCCGGCAACGGATCCGTGCCG
The DNA here is from genome assembly GCF_907164655.1 of Acidocella sp. C78. Classification (NCBI taxonomy): domain Bacteria; kingdom Pseudomonadati; phylum Pseudomonadota; class Alphaproteobacteria; order Acetobacterales; family Acidocellaceae; genus Acidocella; species Acidocella sp. C78. Next base: position 200,117 of record NZ_CAJQZK010000001.1, on the reverse strand, counting down.
CGATCGAGCAAGGCCAGATAGTCCGAATAGGCGTAGATCCGGCCGCGTTGCCGTCCCGTGGTCTCGCGCACGACGTTGATCTTGGCGAGGTTTTCCAGCGCCGTGCTGGCGGTCGGGAATGAGACGGCGAGTTTTTCGGAGACAGTCTGGATGGTGACGATCGGGCTGGCTTGCATCAATTCGTGGACGCGGAGCGCGGATGGGGCCGCGCGGCCGAGGCCGGCGATCTGCTGTCGGTGAGCATCGAACATGGCGATCAGATCGCGCGCCGTCGCGGCGGCTTGTTCCGCGGTCTCCGCGACGCCGGTCAGGAAGAACTCCATCCAGGTCTCCCAGGTCCCAGCCTGGCGGACCTCCTGCAGGAGCCGGTAATAGTCGTCGCGCCGGGTCTTCAGGAACAGGCTGAGATAGAGGATTGGCTCGCGCAGCACCCCCGCCTCGCACAGGATCAGCGTGATGAGAAGCCGACCCAGGCGCCCGTTGCCGTCGAGGAAGGGGTGGATCGTCTCGAACTGGACGTGGGCCAGGCCCGCCCGGATGAGCGGAGGCAGCGCCGCATCCTCGCTGTGCATGAAGCGCTCGAGCGCATCGAGGCATTCGTCCAGTCGATTGGGCGGCGGCGGCACGAACAGGGCGTTGCCGGGCCGGGTTCCGCCGATCCAGTTCTGCGAGCGGCGGAACTCGCCCGGTTGCTTCGCGGCGCCTCGTCCCGACTTGAGCAGGATGGCGTGCATTTCGCGAATCAGCCGGAGTGACAACGGAAATCCGCCGCGCATCCGGGAGACGCCATGCTCGATCGCCGCGACGTAATTCGAAACCTCGGTCACGTCGTCGAGTTCGACGGCCGGCGCCTCATGATTTTCGAACAGCAGCAGATCCGACAGCGAGGATTGCGTCCCCTCGATCTGAGAGGACAGCAGGGCTTCCTTGCGGACGTACATGTAGAGGAACAAAGGCGTCGAGGGCAGGATCGTCGTCACACCGTCGAGACGCCCGACCGCGGCGATGGCGCGCTCATAGACCTGCATGAATCGCCCGAGTTCGAGCGGCGGATTCGGCGGCAGTGGCGCAGGTACATAGGCGCGCACGCGCTCGCCTCCCGCGCTCGTTTCGACATAGGCCCCGAGCCTTTGGTTCTCTCCGTTCGTCACAAGCGATCCTTTAATTAGCCTTACCGCTATTAAAGCATATCGCCATATATCTTAATAGCGAGCGGGGCTAATTCAAGGCTGCCAGCATGCTGGGCACCCGCACGGAAAGGGGTCTGAGACCGCGATAGGAACCGACGCGGTTGAAGCGGTAAGTCCCGGCCCATTGGACTGGCACCGCGCCGTCATGCGCGAGATCGCGGAGATCCATTCACACAATGCGATTCCCCGCCGGTGCTTATCCGAGTTGCTTACCCGCCTGCGGACGGCCCTTGGGGTAAGCGCGGATCCGTAGGCTGAGCTCGCCGTTCGTTGCCATGCACTGACAACGCCAGATCCAGCGCTAACAATGGCATCGGCCGCCAAAAACCGGTCTTCGCGAGCTTACCCCTTGCTTACCCGATATACAGCGGCACCCCAGGTAAGCAAAAACGGCCCCGAAGGGCCGTCTTTATCTCTCTGATTTTCCTAAGAAAACTTGGAGCGGGCGAAGGGATTCGAACCCTCGACCCCAACCTTGGCAAGGTGCCCGAGTAGCCTACGCCAGTGTATCCGGCTTCCCGCTAGAGCAAGCGTTTATAGGATAAATCAACTAGATAGCCACGAACATCTCTGCCGTCAGTATCCCGACCTACCCCGCGACTTGCTTTCAAGTGCTTGGAATTTGCTTCGTTGAGGTCTATAATCGGCTAATTCTAAACAAACTTCCAGTAGGTGCCTGATATGGCTGGAGAAAAGCTCACCAAGCGCGTCGTGGACGCCCTCAAGGCTCCGGAACCTTCGAAGGTTGGGGTCAAGGTTCGGGAGAGTTTCCGATGGGATCGCGAGCTGCGAGGCTTCGGCGTCCAAGTCATGCCGTCGGGCCTCAAGAGCTTCGTCATCCAGTACCGCACCCCCGAGGGCAGGCCCCGACGGGTAGTGATCGGGCGCTATGGGCTGATGACCGTCGAGGAGGCTCGTATCATCGCCCACGAGAAGCTCGTCGCCGTGTCCAAGGGCATCGACCCTGTCGCCGATGAAGCTAAGGCGGCGAGACTCCTGACCGTCGCCGAAATTTGCGATTGGTACATCGTCGAGGCTGAGACCGGGCGCATCCTCGGCCGGCGCCGACGCGCCATCAAGGCGTCCACCTTGGCGATGGATCGGAGCCGTATCGAGGCCCACATCAAACCTCTGCTCGGGCGCCGGCAGATCGGCTCGCTCAAGCTCGGCGACATCGAAGGTGCGCAAGCCGACATTGCCGCGGGTAAGACGTCGAAAGCGCGCGTCGGCAGCCGTGGCGGCGCCACGACCGGCGGCGAAGGCGTCGCGGCGCGGACAATATCGACGCTCCACGCCATCTTCGAACATGCCGTGCGCCTTGGACGGATCGAAGCCAATCCCGCCAAGGGCGTTCGAAAGCTCGCCGCGCAGCCCCGTGAGCGGCGTCTCAGTCGCGCGGAGATCGAGCGGTTGGGCAAGACGCTTCGCGCCGTCGCCGAGGAGGGGGAGAATCCGACCGGACTTGCGGCCATACGCTTCCTGCTGCTCACCGGCTTCCGACGCATGGAGGGCCTGGGACTGCAACGCGCATGGCTGGATGAGGAAGAAGAGGCGATTCGGTTCCCTGACACCAAAAGCGGTGCGCAAACGCGGGTGATCGGGCGTGCCGCCATCGAGCTGTTGCTCGGTCAACCAAAAACGAAATCGCCCTACTTCTTTCCAGCTGATTGGGGCGGAGGCCATTTTGTCGGCGTGGTGCGCGTGCTTGATCGCGTCTGTGAAAAGGCGCGGCTGGCCGACATCACGCCGCACACCTTGCGCCATACCTTTGCCAGCCTGGCCGGCGATCTAGGTTTTTCCGAATTGACCATCGCGGCACTGCTCGGTCACTCGGCCCGCGGCGTCACCCAGCGCTACATCCACATTGATGAAGCGCTCAGAATGACTGCCGACCGTGTGGCTGCAGAGATGGCTGGTATCCTTGACGGCCGGGCGACACCGGCGCGCACAAGCGGCGATCGCGCCGAGCGGCGCCTGGAAGCCGCCATCTCATGAGCATGGAATAGGGTAAGTGTCAGGCGACTATTTGTGCGAAATGTGTAGCAAACTTCGGACTATCTTTGGCGCCTTGCCGCCGCCGTGTTCCCAGCGCCAGCGTCGGAATAAAGCAACATGTTTCGGTCAACCCGTGAAGGCGTCCGAAAAATGTCGTATCGTTTGGACATGGCGGATATTCGCCCCCAATACCGACAGTAAGAATGATGGCGCCGGTGGTTCTCGTGCATCTGTCGTAGCAAGCGATATGGCGTTCGAGTAAAGTGGGCACAGCGGGGTGTCCTTCGCGCCCAGCTGCTCGATCGAATCGCGTCAGACCCAGAGGAGGTTTGGACGCCAAGCGACTTCGTGGATCTCAGCAGCCGCGCCGCCGTGGATAAGACGTTGCAGCGTCTCGTCCCCTCCGGAGAGCTTCGCCGCATTGACCGGGGGCTCTATGACCGGCCCCGCAAAAGCAGTCTGACGGGCCACACAACCGTTCCCGACTATCGGGCCGTCATCCGCGCCGTGACACGTCGCGATCAAGCTGGCGCCGTAGTGGACGATATGACCGCCGCCAACGACCTCGCCCTCACCACAGCCGTGCCGGCCCGCATCGAGGTCCTCGTCGATGCTCGCCTGAAGCACATCAAGCCCGGCAATCGGGAGATCCACTTCAAGTACGCAGCACCCAGCCGCCTCTTCTGGGCTGGTCGGCCCGCCATGCGGGTTGTTCAAGCGCTCCACTGGATGCAGGACTGCTGGACAACGACGATGAGCGGGCGCGGGTGAGCGCCGCACTGCACCGTCTATTCGCCGATCCCAGCCACGGACAAGCGATCCGCGACGACCTGCGGTCTGGCCTGTCGGCCTTGCCGATCTGGATGCATGAGTTCCTCCGCGACCTTCTTAGCCCGAACACCACGGACGGCGCGCGCCAATGACGACCGCCGCCTACCAGCAAATCATTGCCGCGCCGCCGCGCGACCGTCTCGATCTGTTTCTCGCCACCGCCAACCAGTTTCTTATTTGGCCGCGCTGTTCGCGCGCGTGGCTAAATCTGCGCACCGCGCCATGAGCGCCTCGAACGGCTCGGCGTCATCGAAGAGCAGCCCATCCTCGACCATGCTGATATAGTCATCTTCCAACACCTTCGCTCCATCGCCGACCGGTACGAGCATCAAGCCGCCGTTGACCCCCGATGCGTAGTCGATCGGCGCGCGGTCGGCTGCCTTCTCTGCGAAAAACATCGACTTGTGGCGGGCGACGGCGTTGGCCAAGGTGCGATCGGCGATAGCAGCCTCCGCGAAGCCGGCTTCATCCAGCCGGACAACATCGTGCCAGTGTCGTGCGAAGCGGTCGCCGCGCAGCCGTTCCTGGAGGCAGAAGACATGGATGGCGGTCGCCTTCTCCCAGAAGGTCCGCTCGGCGTGCATAACGCGCGGTCGCGCCGTTGGGAATATTAACCCATCCATCAGGCCGGCCGCATCGCAAATGACATCGCGCAGGCTCGCCGGTTCTCCCGTCGAACGGGCGCCGAACTCCAGCATGACGCTGGGCGCCACATAGCCGGACCCAACGGCGGTCGCCTCATAGTCGATAAAGAGCTTACGCTCCTCGACGCGGATCCTCGCTGCAAGTCCTTCGGCGGTGAGAGCATTCGCGATCAAGGGCTGCACGGTTTCCGCGACCCATGCCGGTAACCGCCGACGGACCTCGCTGGACCAGCGCTTCTCCTCGCTTCGCGTCTTCGGCAGCCCTTCGCCATTGTCCCCGACCAGATCGGGCGCAATCGCCCGAATGTCATAGGTCAGATCCACGTCCTCCGAAAACCGGCGAATGATCTGATAGGCTTTCGACAGCGACGTGCCGCCTTTGAAAACCAGATGCTCGCCGAGTGGTGCGGCATAAAGGGTCGCCAGCGACCACACCACCCACACATCCTTTTCAAGAAGATGGGCGGGACGGCCGGATCGGTCGGCCGCGATGCCCAGCGCGTCGCGCCGATCCTGAGCCGAAAGCTGGAGAAAGAAGTCAGCCATACGCCGCCCTTCCGACGCTTTGCGCGAGCCACGTCGGAAGCTGCGGCGCGGCGGCGACCAGTTCGCCGAACACGCCTGGCGGCATTTTCCGCTTCAATGTCGTGAGTGCAGCTTCTGCCCTTTCGGGGCCGAGCCAGGCCAGCGCCCGCACGACCTCCCCCGCCGGACGGTTGGCCAGGGCCAGTTGCCAGCGCGGCGCGTGCCGCAATTCCACGACCTGCTTGCCAAGGTGCATCTTTCGGCTGCGGCCGGAGGTCAGATAGACTGAACGGACGGGCACCTGCGTCGTCAAGCCAAGAGCGTTCGCCGCAGCGGCGCCGTTCGACACGATGATCTCGCCCCTTTGGGTCGCGACAGCCTCAATAGCCTGTTCGACAGACGGCGCGCGCGTGCCGAATCGGCTGGCGACGGGACGCATATAAACGCCGCGGCCGGCACGGATGAGCTGCCCGCGTTCGGTCAGACGCGACAATGCCTGATCCACGGCCGCCCGGTTCCCGAGGTGGAGCAAGCCCTTGGCGGACATAGGGGCGCCTTCGGGCAATCCCGTCGTATGCGCCAAAATCTGTTCGGTCAGTCGCGTCATCGTCTTTCTCCTGTTGGAAATATAGATAAATTTCTGACAGTTTTCAAGGAAGCCATAAAGACAAGTCCGGATAAGCGGGAAAGCCTTCCCCTCCGACCGAGCCTCTCGTCTCGGCCTACCCCTTCTGAGGGGAGATCACGCAACGCCCAAGAGTGAGAGTGCAGATCGGTTTTTCCGTGACGGGTTCGATGTCGCGAGAGAGGCTCGCGGCGCCCGTCGCGGAGATGTGCGATGTCCCGATATACCGAACGCGCCCGCACCGGTCAGGACCGGGCGGGGCTCTATGCCGAAATCACTGACAAAATCATCGCTGAGTTGGAGGCTGGCCGGGCTCCATGGGTCCAGCCCTGGGGGACGATTGCGGCAAAAGCCCCGCTATCCATGCCCAAAAATGCCTCGACCCAACGTTGCTACACCGGGATCAATGTGTTGATTCTCTGGGGTGCTGTTATCGAGCACGGCTTTGCCGGCCAGAGCTGGCTGACCTTTCGTCAAGCGCTCTCGCTCGGTGGCCATGTGCGCAAGGGTGAGCGCGGCACAATTGTTGTTTATGCTGACCGATTCACACCGGACGATGAACGCCGCCGCGCGGCGGAAGTTGGCGAGGAAGCGCAAGCCATCCCGTTCTTGAAACGCTTCACGGTGTTTAACACCGCGCAGTGTGAGGGGCTGCCGGATCAAATAACCGCAACGGCGCCACCGGTCGAAACCGATCTCGTTCTGCCGCAGGCGGAGGCGTTGATCCGGGCAACCGGCGTTGATTTCCGGATCGGCGGTGAGCGAGCCTTCTACGATCCTCGCCATGATTTCGTGCGGGTGCCGCCACCGCAAGCCTATTTCGAGCCGATCAACTGGCATCGGACCGCCCTTCACGAAATCAGCCATGCTAGCGGCCATCCCTCGCGCCTGAACCGCGATCTGACCGGATCATTCGGCTCGAAGAAATATGCGTCTGAGGAGCTCATCGCCGAAATTTCGGCCGCCTATTTATGCGCATCGCTCGGCATCGCGCCGACGGTGCGCCATGCCGATTATATCGGGGCCTGGCTTGAGGTGCTGCGCGAGGATAACCGGGCCATCGTGCGTGCTGCCAGCGCCGCGTCGAAAGCGGCCGACTACATACTGGGGTTTCGATCGGATACGGCCGGAGCGGCTCCGGCAGCTGTAGCCCATGATGGGATGCAAGCCGCCTAAGATCATTGCGCCCGCCTTACCGGGTTTCAGCGGGAACGTACACCCAGATAACCGCGTTTCCGCCTCTCCGGTTTGCCGAGTTTCCTTTTGTCCGGTGTTGCGATTTTCCGGTTCTCCGGCTTACCGGTTGCACAGCGAAGCAGAGTGAAAGGACGGCGCAAAAATTCGTGACGGTGCAATCGGTTGGGAGAGTGGCTTCCAGCGGCCCGTCGCGGAGAAAAATCATGGCCAGTGCCATTCAGAAAATCACCCTCAGCGCCTCGCGCGATATTCCGTTCAACAAATTGATCCTCAGCCAATCGAATGTCCGCCGGATAAAGGCCGGGATTTCGATTGAAGAACTGGCGGAGGACATTGCCCGGCGCACTTTGCTGCAAAGTCTCAGCGTGCGCGCTGTCATCGATGCTGACGGGCTCGAAACCGGCATGTTCGAGGTCCCGGCCGGTGGGCGGCGGTTTCGGGCGTTGGAATTGTTGGTCAAGCAAAAGCGCCTGGCCAAGACGGCGCCGGTTCCGTGCGTGGTGCGCGCGGGGGGGATTGCGGAGGAAGATTCGCTCGCGGAGAACGTCCAACGCGTGGCACTCCATCCGCTCGACCAGTTTCGCGCGTTCCAGGCCTTACGTGAGAAGGGGCTCGGCGATGAAGAGATCGCGGCGCGGTTCTTCGTGAATGCCAATGTGGTGAAGCAGCGCCTGCGCCTTGCGGCAGTCTCACCCAAACTGCTCGATCTCTATGCTGAGGACGGCATGACGCTGGAGCAATTGATGGCCTTCACCGTCACCGGCGACCATGACCGCCAGGAACAAGTTTGGGAGTCTCTCGCGCATGCCTATAACAAGGAGCCCTACACGATCCGCCGCCAACTGACCGAGGGGGCGGTTCGCGCCAGTGATCGGCGGGCCTTATTCGTCGGCGTGAATGCCTATGAGGCTGCTGGCGGCGTGATCATGCGCGATCTGTTTCAGCATGATGATGGGGGTTGGCTGCAAGACCCGGCACTGCTTGATCGGTTGGTGGCCGAGAAGCTTCGCAGCGAAGCCGAAATTTTGCGCGATGAAGGCTGGAAATGGATCACCGTCGCGACGGAGTTTCGCTACGGCCATAGCGCGGGCCTGAAGCGCCTGGTCGGCAAGATTGTTGAACTCACCGAGGCGGAGAGCTCAAGCCTTCGGGCGCTGCAGGCCGAGTATGCGACGCTGGAGGCAGATCATGCTGACGCTGACGAATGGCCTGAGGCGGTTGATCGGCGCCTTGGAGAGATCGAAGCCGCTATCGCGGCGCTGGAGAACCGGCCGATCCGGTATGACCCTGCCGATGTCGCGCGGTCGGGTATTTTTGTCAGCATTGATGGAGAGGGAAGCTTGCGGGTCGAGCGCGGCTTCGTGCGACCGGAGGATGAAACGCCCGTCGAGCCAATATCGGTTGAGGGCGAGGATGCGGATGGTGTTGTGACGACGACGGCACCGAGCAACACCGATGCGCCGGTGCACCGCGCGTTGATCACGATTGGTGGCGTATCGGGTGCAGAACCAGAAACGGCCGAGGATGAGAACACCATCCGGCCGTTATCGGATCGGCTGGTGACGGAACTGACTGCCCATCGCACCTTGGCGCTGCGCGACAGCGTGGCGAACGAGCCGCAATTGGCGTTTCTGGCGGTGCTGCATGCGCTCTGCCTCAGCGCCTTCTATCGCTACGCCGCATTCTCCTGCCTGGAGATTACGGCCAAGCAGTCCAGCTTCTCGGCACAGGCGCCGGGCCTTGCCGAAACTGCATCGGCCCAGGCGATCGATGCCCGTCATGCACAATGGGGCAAGCAATTGCCGGAGCAGCCTGCCGATCTCTGGGACGTGCTGATGGGCTTCGATTACGATAGCCAGGCGGCGTTGTTTGCTCATTGTGCGGCTCTGACCATCAATGTGGTTAAGGAACCATGGAACCGGCGAGCCGATGCGCTGGCGCATGGCGATCAACTGGCGCGTGCCGTCAATCTCGACATGGTGGCTGCGGGCTGGAGACCGACGGAGGAGAACTATTTTGGTCGGGTGCCGAAGGCACGGATTCTTGAAGCGGTGCGGGAGGGCAAGGGGGAAACGTATCCATCCGGTGTGAACCGCCTGCCGGTACGGCAAGGAGGCGTGCATAAGAGCGCTGCTACGAGCTGATTCATGGTAAGGGGCGGCGGGCGGATGGAGATTATCACGGGGGTAGAGCGCCGGCGCCGCTGGCGGGATGAGGACAAGCTTCGGATTGTGGCGGAGGCTGAGGCGCCGGGTGCGGTGTTTGCGCTGGTTGCGCGGCGGCACGCGATTTCGAGAGGGCAATTGTGGAAGTGGCGCGGTCAGGTTCGGCGTGGTGAGTTGGTGCCGGTGCCGATGGTACCGGAATTCATTCCGGTGCGGGTAATGGCGAGTGCGGCACTGTCGATGCCGCGGGCGGCAGGCAAGTCAGCTTCGGTGAACGACGCGAGCGTTGATCCGATGTCGCAGAGGCGAGCCACGCGATGCGATGCGAGCCGGATCGAGATCGTGCTGCCGGACGGGACGTGTGTTCGGGTTGATGATGGAGTTGGGGTTGCCGCCTTGCGTCGGGTGCTGACGGCGGTGCGGCGGTGATCCCGGTCTCGGCCGGTGTGCGGGTCTGGCTGGCGTCGGGGCATACGGATATGCGCCGCGGGATGAAGGGGCTCGCGTTGCAAGTGCAAGAAGGTCTGGGACGGGAGCCGTTCTGCGGGGATGTTTTTTTCTTTCGCGGACGCGGCGGGTCGCTGGTCAAGGCGATCTGGCACGACGGCGTGGGGATGTCGCTGTATTCGAAACGCCTTGATCGAGGGCGGTTTATCTGGCCGCAGACTGCGGACGGCGTTGTGTCCCTCACCGCTGGTCAGATCGGTTATCTTCTGGAGGGGATCGACTGGCGAAATCCACAACAAACCTGGCGGCCGCAAGCGGCCGGGTAGGCGCGAAGATTCTGGGGAAAATCCTGGTCCAGAGCGGATTTCTGTAGCGAAACCCTGGAAATTCGTGATTCTATACGGGGCATGGATCTCGATCCTTCGACCCTGCCGAATGATATCGCTGCGCTGAAGGCGATCATTCTGGGCGACCGTGCTCGGCGGTCCGATACCGCAGCGTATATCGCGCATCTGAAGCTGCAGATCGAGAAGCTCAAGCGTGCGCTCTACGGCCCCAAGGCGGAACGCACGGCGCGGCTGCTTGATCAGATGGAACTGGAACTCGAAGATCTCGAGACCACCGCGACCGAGGACGAACTCCGCGCCGAGCAGGTGGCCGCGAAGGCCAAAACCACGACTGTCGCCGGCTTCACTCGCAACCGCCCATCACGCCAACCCTTCCCCGAACACCTGCCACGCGAGCGGGTTGTGCTGCCAGGTCCGACCCAGTGCGCCTGCTGCGGTGGATCGCGGCTCGCCAAGCTCGGGGAGACGGTGACCGAGACACTGGAATCCATCCCCCGCCAATACAAGGTGATCCAGCATGTGCGGGAGAAATTCACCTGCCGCGATTGTGAGAAGATCAGCCAGGAACCAGCACCCTTCCACACCATTCCACGCGCTTTTGCCGGTCCCGGCCTGCTCGCGATGATCGCCTACGATAAATTCGGCCAGCATCAGCCGCTGAACCGTCAATCTGAACGGTTCGCACTGGAAGGCATCCACCTCAGCGTCTCGACCCTGGCCGATCTGATTGGTGCTACCTGCGTGGCGCTGGAGCCGGTGTTCAAGCACATCGAGACGATGGTGTTCGCGGGTGCGCGCCTGCATGGCGACGACACCACCGTGCCGGTGATGGCACGAGGGCAGACCGATACGGCGCGCGTGTGGGTTTATGTGCGTGATGATCGGCCGTTCGGCGGATCGGGTTCCCCCAGCGCGGTGTTCTACTATTCACGTGACCGCGCCGGCGTTCATCCGCAAACCCATCTCGCCGGATACCGCGGCATATTCCAGGCCGATGCCTATGGCGGCTACAACAAGCTCTACGAGTTGAACCGATCTCCTGGACCGATCATCGAGGCGGCGTGCTGGTCGCACGCCCGACGAAAATTCTTCGAGCTGGCCGATATCGCGCGGAACGCGAAGCGCAAGGCCCAGGGTAAGACCCCCGCCTTCGTGGCGCCGATGGCCTTGGCCGCGGTGCAGCGCATCGACGCGCTGTTCGAGATCGAGCGGGAGATCAACGGTCAGTCACCCGCTGAACGCCTGGCGGTGCGCCAGCAACTCGGCGCCCCGCTCGTCGCTGAACTCGAGATCTGGATGCGCGCCGAGCGCGCCAAACTCTCACGCCACAACGATGTGGCGAAGGCGATCGACTATATGCTGAACCGTTGGTCATCATTTACCCGGTTCCTGACCGACGGGCGGATTTGTCTCAGCAATAACGCGGCCGAACGTGCCCTACGCACCCTTGCTCTGGGCAGAAAATCCTGGCTATTCGCCGGCTCCGATCGCGGTGGTCAAAGGGCCGCCATGTTGTACAGCCTGATCACGACGGCAAAGATGAACAACGTCGACCCACAGGCATGGCTCGCCGACATCCTCGCGCGCATCGCCAGTCATCCAGTCGCCAGCATCGAGAAATTGATGCCATGGAACTGGACACCGCAATCCTGGGCCCTGGCCGCCTGATCGTGCAGACCAATAAAATCCACCACGTCTTCACGATTGACCGTGTCGCCAGGGACCTCGGCGAGGATGAGGAGTGGCTCGCGGACATCGCCAATGAGATGGAACCCGAAGACGGCCTGATCTGGGTTTACAACCTCAGCGACGGCGGCGTCATAGCCTTCACCGACTTTGGTATCGAAAATCTGCGCGAGCTCATCCTGATCCACCGAGATAGAGCCAAATAGACTCGTCCGCGGCTCTGACCGGATGGGTACGGATCCAGTCGCATCCGGCGAGTTTGAGGAACATCGCGCGATCCAGACCACGTGCGGTCCGATAATCGATATCTTCGACGGTGGCCGCCTGGCGCAGCTTGGCCACGCGGGCCAGCCGCTCAAAACGCTTCTGCCGCCGCAGCGTTGTCTCGTGATCGAGCAGCAACGCCAGCCACGCGGCATGATCGAGGCTGGCGGTCTCGGGATGCGCCCCAAGATCCTTGAATCCCTTGGCCATGCCATGCAGGCCAAGGTCGTGCAGTTGATCGAGGGTCGGATGGGTCAGCATGGTTGGTCCTTTTAATGAAAATAGCCGGAACCACGGAGATTGCCGTGGGTAATGACCGCCTGGGGCTCGCCCGCCGCGGCGGTTGAACGATCGAGCTTGTTGGCGACGATCGAGGCGAGACTTTTGTAGGTGAACGCACCGATCGCGACGGCGCGGTCGGCTACGGCCTCAGCGCGGGCGGGTTCGAGGTCCTTGAACAATCGGAGAATGCCGAGATAGGTCCGGAACCCCTGTTCGGGATGCGGCCGGCTGGCGAGGATGGCGGTGATCAGCCCTTCGGTATGCGGGCCGATGGAGGCGCCCCAGCGGCGGAACCGCTCCGGCGTCCATTCGGCGTAGCGCCGGTGGGCACTCGGCATGTGCTCGATATCGGTGCCATGCTTGCGGCCGCCGTAGCGACGCTGGTGAACCGCAATGCGCTTGCCGTGGTGGAATATCTCAATGCCGCGTTCGGTCGCGCGGGTATCGACCTGCTGGCGGATCAGTTCATGCGGCACCGAGTAGAAAAACCCGCAGACCTCGACGTGATAATCCAGCGCGACCCGTGCCAGACCCCATTCGGCGAATTCATAGTCGGATGCCGGCAACGCCGCGAGCGCGGGCCGCTCGATCGTCTCGAAGAGATGCCGGCGGCTGACGCCGATCCGGCGCATGACATAGTCGTTGATCCGATCGACCATGCCGGCGATCGCCTGGTTGGCCTCGGCCAGCGAGAAGAACGTCTGCCGGCGCAGACGCCCCAGGATATAGGTTTGAGCAAAGCGTACCCCGGATTCCACCTTCGCTTTATCGCGGGGCCGGAACGGACGCGCAGGGAGCACACCGACCCCGTAATGTGACGCCATGCGCCCGTAGCTGAGGTTGATCTCGGGATCGTAGAACGATGGCTTGTTGACGCCGGACTTCAGATTATCCGGCACTATCAGCCGCGGAACACCGCCAAATGCGCGGAACATGCGGACATGCGCGCCAATCCAGTCCGGCAGCGTCTGGGTCCAACTCGCCTCCGCATAGGTGAAGCTCGATGCGCCGAGCACGCCGACGAAGATCTCCGCCTGTCGAACTTCGCCACTCGCCCGATCGACAATGCCAATCCGCTTGCCGGAATAATCGACGAAGACCTTGTCGCCAGCACGATGATCCTGGCGCATGACCGGTGACAGGCGGGCCTCGAATTCCCTGAACAGTTCGCAGAACCGCGAATATCCGTAACCGTCCGGGTGCTGGTCACGGTACTCCTCCCAAAGCACCTGCAGATTCATCCCAGGCCGCTTCAGTTCGCAGACCAGTTCGTCCCAGGCCGGCTCGGCACGGCGCCGAACCCCCTGCTTGTAGCCACTGCGGGCAAACAGCCGCTCTTCGATCGCCGCATCGGTCAGCTCGGCCGGCACCGGCCACGCCAACCCCGCCTCCTGTGCCCGCTTCAGGTTATCCTGGATCGTACTGCGCGCCACACCGAGCATCCGCCCGATCTCCCGCGCGCTGATGCCGTCCCCGGCAAGCCGCAACATCTGTCGTATCTGCCGCATCGTCAGCTCTCTCCTGGCCGGCATCCAATCCTCCACGTGGTTGATCACGAGAAGGCAGATGCCCGAGTCGCTGACCCAGCCAAATAACGCTCAAAACCTCAGTCAGGTGGCCGGAATGAAATCGGAATGCCGGCCGGCTTCAAATCGGAACGGTGGCCGGCTTCACCTCGGAATACCTGGCCGGCTTCAATCGGAATCCGCAGCTGCCCATCGGCATCATCCTGAGCCCCGGCGAGGCTCACGACAGCACAGCTTATGCCGACCTGATGGAAGAGCGCGACAGTGATCCCGGCATCCTGCTCGCTGATCGGGGATATGACAGCGACGCGATCAGGCAGGACGCACGCGACCGCGGGACAATCCCCGAAATCCCGACCAAGAGAAACCGCCGCATCCAGCATTCCGTCGACCGCCCTCTCTACACACTCCGCAATCGTATCGAGCGTTGCTTCAACAAACTCAAGAACAGCCGCCGGATCGCCACAAGATACGATCAAACCGCCAGCAGCTTCCTCGGTTTCACTCTCCTCGCCTCAATCCGCCTCTGGTTCAGGTTTGTCCACGCCTCCTAATACCAAATCCTGTGGGGAGTGACTCACGATAGTGCTTCCGCGACGCGGGGACGCTGTGAAACTGGTGTTCCTTGAGAGGTTCACCATGCCGCGAGCTTACGGACAATCGGCGCAAATCCGCCTACGGCGAGAAGCTCGGCTCCGCATAAAAATAGGCTAGGTTGACGCCAAGTGTCTGTGCCATTTGGCTCAGTTCCTCTGGCCCAATATGCTGACTGCCGATCTCGTAAGCGGCGATCCTTGCGTCCGGCAAACGCAATGCCGTGGCGAGTTGCTTACTGGTCAGTCCAAGTTCCGTGCGCCGCGCCTTGATCTGCCCGCCGATATGGGCGTCGAGCGGCGCAGCCCTTAACAAATAGATATTGCTTCCCTGTCTTATTCTAACTCCCATATCCTCAACCTCGTTTTTCATACCATTGATGCATTGCGGGCGGCTGGCCGTGAAATCTGGCAGATCCGGCCGCTCGCTGAACAGGTTCGGAAACTACGTATGCGACGAGATGGCGTGCAACTTCGTCACGTCACTGCGTCGTCGTAGAATGCGTGGTTTGAGTAGTCGTAGTACCGGGCGTGCCCGGCATCGGCGGCATCGGCGCCGGCGCGGTCGTCGAGGTGCTCGTGCGTTCCGTCGTTGTCGTCGCGGTTTCGGTCGAACCGTACCCGCAACTGGCGAGCGTCAGGGCGGCGCCGATCATCCACGTTGCAAGCACGGCGCGTGCCGCGATCTTGTTTGGGCTCATGATATTCTCCAGTTCATTTCGTTGTCGAGTAGGACGAAGTGGTGTCCGTCGTCGTGGTCGATTGCGGTGGCGGCACCACCGTGGTGGTTTTGGTGGATTCGCTGACCGCCCCGTCTTCGTTGCCATAGGTTGTCTCCCGCGATTCCGACGTATTCCCCGCCGCATCGACGCTTCGGTTGGTCTCGGTCGTGCTCAGCGTGCCGCTCGGCGGCGCCATGACCGGCGCCGGAACCGTCTCGTCGGTCGGTGGTGACACCGAGGTAGATGTCGTTGTCGATGATGTCGTCTGTGCGTTCGCGCCGGCGGTGGCAAAGGCGAGGCCGGCGCCGATTGCGGTCATGAATAGAATGCGTTTCATCGATTTTCTCCTGGTTTCAAGCTGTGTAAGTGGCGTGGAGGCCGCGCGTGGCGCACCGCTCCGGGATCGGGCGACCCTGTCAGCCGCGTGACAGATTGATCGTGTTCGGGCTAGTCAGACCACCGACCGCGGCGCCAACGCCGCCGCCGATCAGCGCGCCGCCACCCGGCCCGATGCCGGTCACCGACCCGATAACCGCACCCGTCCCGGCACCGATCGCGGCGCCGGACAAGGCCCGGCCTCCTGGCGAGGTGCCGCAGCCACCAAGTGTGGGGGCGGCTCCGATGGAAACGGCGAGCCAGTCCGCTCTGCGCGATTTCATGGGAAAGCTCCTGATGGCGCCGCGGCGGCCAGACGGGTCGCTCTGCGAGCCCCTGTGTCATTCGCGGCGATGGGGATTTCCCTGAAGCGCGTGCGGCAGGGAAATTCCGCTGCTCAATAGAATAGGAACTTGCATGAGGATCGGGCAGGATCGGAATCTACCCTATGCGAAATGTTCGTCCGGCATCGGCTGCGCCGCATGGATTCGTTGTCATGATCAGCGAAGTTCTCTATCGTAGACGAAATGGAACCGGGAAAGACGCAACCTGAACAGGATTAACCGGGAAAGGAGTATCGGCATGACGAAACCGTCGCCGCCCGGCAACCTCACCGACACGTGGCACCAGACGTGTCTGAGATAACCGCGCCAAGCGGCTTTCTGGCCGTCGGCATCGGTGCGTCCGCGGGCGGCCTCGATGCGTGCCGCAAGCTTCTCGAGGCGATACCCGATCGTTCCGGGATGGCTTTCATTATCGTCCAGCATCTCGACCCGCCCCATCCGAGCATGATGGCCGAGTTGCTTTCGGTCCACACCGGTATGACGGTGCGCGAGGCGGAGGACGGATTATCGGTCGAGCCCGAAACCGTCTATCTCAACCGCCCGGCGTGTATCTGGCGGTCGATAACGGCGTGCTGAAACTGTCGCCGCCCCCGGCCCGACATGGGGCGCGCCTGCCGTTCGATTTTCTGCTGCCCTCGCTGGCCGCCTTCTACGGGCAGCGAGCGGCGGCGATCGTGCTGTCGGGCACCGGTGCGGATGGCAGCATCGGAATCCGGGCGATCCGCGAGCACGCCGGACTCATCATCGCCCAGCATCCGGACGACGCGGCGTATGATGGCATGCCGGCCAGCGCGATCGCAACCGGGATGGTGGACGCGGTGCTGCCGCTGGCCGAGATTCCCGCCCGCGACCAGAAGAGCAGAGCCAGCTCCGCCTTGCCGTCCCGGGCACGAACCCGGGGCCGCTCGATCACGACCTTGCCGCCATTGAAGCCGATCGGTCCCCGGATCCTGCCCCATCGATGCCCAACCTTGCCAGCCTAACGGCCATGATGCGGCCTGCACAGCGCCGCCGCGTCCTGCTCCATCATCACGGTCAATGTCGCCACCCCCGCGCTGAGGCAGAACCGTTCAAAGCTCGCCCCAACAGCCTCCCAGGCATCTTTGACAATTCCAGGCAGCGTCGCCGCTGCGCATCTGCTATCTCTCTTCATGGCGTTGCCTTTCCTCAGTGGATCACACACCCCGAGCCTAGCGGCTCAAGGCAGGCAACGCCGCTCCCCCTAATTCAACATTCCGCGGGACATCCCCGTTGTCCGCCGCCGCCATCGCCAGCCGCGCCAATGCCGGCAGCGAGCGGGCGCCGGTGCGCTGCATGACCTTGGCACGGTGGTTTTCTACCGTCCGCTGGCTGATCCCGAGATCGGCGGCTATGTTTTTGTTCGGCTGCCCGGCGAGCACCCGCTCCATGATCTCGCGCTGGCGCCGCGTCAGCCCCTTGATGTGGCTGCTCGCGGTGGCGCGCCAGGCGCTGCGCGCATTCTGATCGCGGGCGTGTTCGAGGGCGCGCGCGACTGCGGCCAAGAGATGGGTGCGGCTGATCGGTTTCTCGATGAAATCCTCCGCTCCCGCCTTCATCGCTTGCACCGCCATGGCGACGTCGCTGTGGCCGGTGATGACGATCGCCGGCAGCGGGGCGGCGATTTCGCGCAGCCGCTGCAAAACCGCGAGCCCGCTCATGCCCGGCAGATAGGCGTCCAGCAGCAGGCAGGTCTCGCGGTAGGGGCGATAGGCGGCGAGGAACGCCTCGCCGGAGGCGTAATCCTCCACCGCCCGGCCATCCGCTTCCAGCACCGCGCGGATCTCGTTGCAGATGTGATTATCGTCGTCGACGACGTAGATGACCACCGTATCCGGCGCCACCGTCGATCGCGGCGCCGGCGCCGGCACGTCGGGCGCCGTCGGCAGCAGGCGTTGGATCGCCCGAATCAATTGCGGCACCTTCACCGGCTTGTAGAGCAGCAGACACTCCGCGCGGGCGACGTCACGCATGGCGCCGAGCGAGATGTCGCCGGTCAGGAGGATCGCCGGGATATGCCGGCCCCACGCCTCGCAGAGCGCCGCCGTCAGGCGCAGCCCGTCCATCGCGCCGGGCAGGTTGTAATCGGCGATGATCAGGTCCGGCCGCACGCCGCCACGCCGCACCAGGTCGAGCGCCGCGCCGCCACCGGCGGTGCGCGCCACGCGATGCCCGGCGCCCTCGAGTAAAAGGGTCAGCAGGTCACTCACTTCGGGATCGTCCTCGACCACCAGGATGGTGCCGAGACGGGGAAGGATATCGCCGGCGCTCTCGGCATCGTCGTCGGCGACCGCTGCCGCCGCGCCCGGCTTCGGCGCCAGCGCGACCTCGATCGCGAACATCGACCAGCGGCCCATGCGCGAGCGCACTGATACCCGATGCCCGAGCAAGTTCCCGAGCCGGCGCACGATCGCAAGGCCGAGGCCAAGCCCGCGGCTACGTTCGCGCGCCGGATTGCCGAGCTGGTGATACTCCTCGAAAATCCCGTTCAGTTCGGTGTCAGGAATGCCGATGCCGGTATCCCAGATCTCGATGCGGAGCGTCCTGCCATGGCGGCGGCAGCCAAGCAGAAGCCGGCCTTGCTCGGTGTATTTCACGGCGTTGGAGAGCAGGTTGCGGATCATTTGGCCCAACAGGCGGGCGTCGGTTGCGATCGTCGCGCCACAGCGCACGACGCGCAGCGCAAGCCCACGCGCCTCGGTATGATAGAGGAACTCCTCCTGCAAAGGCGCGAAGATCTCATCTACCGGCACGGCGACGATCTCCGGCTGCACCGCCCCGACCTCGAGCTGGTTGATGTCCAACAGCGTGTTCAGCATGCCGGCCATGGCGCCGAGGGTTTCATCGAGACGCGCAACCAGCGCCCGCGCCCGCTCGCCCTGCACCGTCTGCGCGAGCAACCCCTGCACCAGCGTGATCGACTGTAGCGGCTGGCGCAGATCGTGGCTGGCAGCGGCGAGGAAGCGCGATTTCGTGACATTGGCGAGCTCCGCCTGCTGGCGGGCGCTTTGCGAGATCTCCGTGGTTCGTTTGCGCTCGGTGATATCGGTAAAGGTGAGGACGACACCATCGATCGCATCGTCCTCGCCGCGATAGGGCAGGATGCGGCGGACGAACCAGGTGCCGGCATCGGTCTCCACCTCGCGCTCGATCGCCGCCGCCCCGCTCAGCACCGCGCGCGCATCCGCAGCCAGCGCGCGATCGACTGCAAGCGATGTCAGATCGCGCAGCGGACGGCCGACATCGCCCGGAATGATGTTGAACAGCGCGCGCGTGGCAGGTGTAAAAAAGCGGATGTTCAGCGCGCGGTCGAGAAACAAGGTCGCAACGTCGGTGCTGTAGAGGATGTTCTGCAGGTCGTTGGACGTGGTCCGCTGCCGCTCCAGCGTCTCCTGCAACTGGGTATTGAGCGCGGTCAGCTCCTCGTTCAGCGATTGCAACTCCTCCTTCGAGGTCAACAGCTCCTCGTTGGTGGATTGGAATTCCTCGTTGATCGAGAGCGCCTCCTCATGGGCGATGCGCTGGTCTTCGCCGGAGATTTCGAGATTGCGGATGGCGCCTTGCAGTTCCGCGCCTGTCGCGGCGAGTTCTTGTTCGAGTTCGGCGATCCGTTGGCTCTCGCCCGGCGTCGCCGCGCGGCCAGGAGGGTTTTCCGGCGCCGGCTCGTCGAGGAAGCAGAGCAGCAACAAGGCCTCCCTCTCGCTTTGCAGCGGATGGACGGCGATCGAGAAGCGGCCACCCCCATCCCCGGGAGCGCCACGCCCGCCGGCGACGACGACACGCGCGCCGCTCGTTGTCGCTTCATGCACCGCAGCTCGAATCCGGATGCGCAGACCCGGACGCGCCATGGCGAGCAGGTCATGGGTGGGCGCGCCAGGGGCCACGCGCAGATAGCGGTCGATCGGCCCGAGCGCGTAACGCTGCTCGTAGCCATGGGTGATCAAAACCGCCGCCGGGGCATAGGTTTCAAGCACCACCCGCCGGCAGAGTTCGCCATAGGCGGCATCGCGCGAGGGCGGCTGGCCTGGCCCCGACCGCGCTAGCAGCCGGGTGCCGTCGGCGGTGGCCAGAATCGCGCCGAGTTCCCCCGCCCGCGCGCGGCCGACATGGCTATAGATACGCTCGGATTTGGCGATGACCTCGAAATTCCCTTCCATGCTGCCCACCGTCTCCGAACTGCCGAGCAGCAGGATGCCGCGTTCGACGAGCGCGAAATGGAACAGCGAGAGCACTTTCGTCTGGGCATCGGGCATCAGATAGATCAACAGGTTACGGCACGATATCATGTCGAGCCGGGAGAAGGGCGGATCGGCCAGCACGTCTTGGATGGTGAACACCACCACCGCGCGCAGTTCCGGCGAAACGCGATAGCCCTGTTCCTCGCGCACGAAAAAACGCGACAGCCGCGCCGGCGAGACGTTCTTGGCGATCGCCTCCGGATAGACCCCCTCGCGTGCCGTGGCGACGGCCTCGGGGTCGACGTCCGAGGCGAAAACCTGGAGCCTGATATTGAGTTTGGCGGCGGTGATCGCTTCACGAAACAGCATCACCAGGGAGTAGGTTTCTTCGCCGGTGCTGCAGCCGGCTACCCAGAGACGGATCGGCTGATCAGACCCGCGGCCGTGGAGCAGGCCTGGGATGACCTGGGCGGCCAGCACGTCGAACACCCGCGGATCACGAAAAAACCTGGTGACGTTGATGAGCAGATCCTTGATCAGAAGATCGCGCTCGCGCTGGTCGGTGCGGAGGATTTCGAGGTAGTCTTCGACGTCATCGGCGGCGAGCGCGGCCATCGCCATGCGCCGCTCAATGCGGCGTTGCAGGGTTCCGGGCTTGTAATGGGTGAAATCGTGCTCGGTCTGGCCGCGCAGGAACCCGATCACGCGCGCCAGGTGATCGGGCGCCAGGTGATCAAACGCCGACGCGGGCGGCGGCGCCTCCGGGCCGTGGGTCGGCGCCGCCCGTTGGGGGCTGAGCGCCGAGGAGATTTCCTCCACCACCAGCACGCGATCGACGAGACCGGTCGCGATCGCGCTCCGCGGCATCCCGTCATAGCTCGCCTCGGTGGGATCCTGGGCGAGAACCATGCCGCCATGCTGCTTCACCGCCTTGAGACCGAGACAGCCATCGGCCCCGGTCCCTGAGAGGATCACGCAAATCCCGCGCTGACCATAAGCGAGCGCAAGCGTGGTGAGGAGATGATCGAACGGCAGACGGGCGCCGTGGCGCGCTTCCGGTTGCGAGATATGGAGCGCGCCGGCGGCGACAGAGAGATAGCGCCCGGGGGGAATGACGTAGAGATGATCAGGCACGATCGGCATGCCCTCGCTCGCCTGCACGACGGCCATGGTGGTGGCGCTGGAAAGCAGATCGACCAACATGCTTTCATGGTTGGGATCGAGATGCTGGACCAGGATGAACGCCAAGCCGGTGTCGGCCGGCAAGGCATGCAAAAGCCGCCGACAGGCCTCGAGCCCGCCCGCCGAGGCGCCGATCGCCACCACCGGGAAATCGTCCCGATCTTTCTCGACGCCCATCGCCGCCCGTGAACGCGCCGTAGGTTGCGCGCGCGTAGCACCGGCGTCTGGCGATTTTGCATGACGCATGAGCGTTACCTTCCAACTGGGCGCGAAGTGGCAGAGCCAGACCCCATTGTCCATCGCCTCCGGTCACACTGATGAGCGTTGGCCCGGCGCCGCGCGATGTCAACCAAAAAGGCGCATGCAAACCGCCTGAGCGGGTTTGGGTACTCTCCGAGTCTGGCCTTCACGCGCCGCGCGCCTAGGGTTGCAGGGATGGTGGTCGATCTCGACACCTTCGTTTCAACCCCTGAGCCATTCCGCGATGGGGTAGGCGGGATCGCAGCCGTTTCCATCACGTGGGCCGGACAGAGGGGAAGAAAGCGATGGCGGTCGTGAGGCGGAGCAGGCTTTGGGCGATCACTGCCGGACGCTGGAGCGCCACTGAGCGGCGGGGACGCGATCTCATCGCCGGCAGTGCATTGCTGGTGTTGACGCTGCCGGTCACGGTGGTCGCGGCGGGGCTGATCAAACTCGATTCGCCAGGCCCGGTTTTCTATCGTCAGACCCGGGTCGGGCAGCATGGCAAAATTTTCACCCTGCTCAAATTCCACAGTATGCGGGTCGATGCCGAGCGCGACGGTCCACGCTGGGCCAGCGTCGGCGACCCGCGGGTGACGCGGGTGGGCAGGTTTTTGCGCCTGACGCGCATTGACGAATTGCCGCAGCTCCTCAATGTCCTGCGCGGCGACATGAGCCTGATCGGGCCCCGGCCCGAGCGGCCGCATTTCGTCGACCAGCTCGCCGAGGTCGTTCCGAACTATCAGAGCCGGCACGAAATCCCACCGGGGATCACCGGTTGGGCGCAGGTCAATTATCCTTATGGTGCCTCGGTTGAAGACGCGCGTCACAAGCTGAGTTATGACCTCTATTATCTCCGACATCGCAGCCGCGGGTTGGATTTTCGGATCCTGTTGCGCACGGTACGAGTGGTGTTGTTCGGAATCGGCGCGCGTTGACCGCGCGCGGTCTCTGATCGCGTTCCGTCAACGTGTACAGACGCACGAGTGGGATTTCCTCACATTCCGGCCTCACCGGAAAGACTCGGAATCTACCCAAAGCCGGATGATTGACCGACCATGGCATCCTGGCTGAGTAAAAGCCGATCCTCGCGCACTCGCGGCGGGGGCCTATATGGAGATAGTTGGCCGCGAACTTCGATTCCGGCTGGCATGACTAGAAATGACAGATTTAGAAACAAGGAAATACACCATGCCCTCCATGAGCCACACGAAGGCGGCCGAAGCCCATGAATCCGCCGCCAAGACCGCCCGCATGGCCGCCGAAGCACATCAGAAAGGCGACCACAAGACCGGCCTCGAACACGCCGACAAGGCAATGACGCTCTCCACCACGGCGCATGAGGCGTCCAAGGCGGCCAGCGCCAAAAGCAAGAGCGCCCACTAATCGCTAGTCCAACGCCACTGGGCTCGATGATAGGGTCGATCAGCATAGCTTTGTGCGAACCAAAGAGCGATAACTAACGCTCTGACACTGATTGGTTATCAGTAATACGAGCGCGCTGTCGTCAGGCGGGCGCGCTAATCGACTGCGCCAGGGCACGGCTCGGTTCCACGCATGGAGTCGGGACGTTGCCCTGGCGAGCCTTGGCGCCGAGACCAGCCTTCAAGAACAAGAGCTATCGCCAGCAGCCGCCTCGAAACTTTCGCATCCGTCGCACGAGCCGCCCGCTCACGCAGCGCCATAGCCGACAAGTCCAAACGCGGTATCGCTACCGTCACCGCAAACCTCATCCAAGGAAGCCCACTCATACCCCGCCCAAGATGGCGTCGCGGTTTGTGTGGAAATTGCCTTTGGCGGCGTCTCCGGTTTGGGGAGCATGACGAGGTCAGGCGACGAGATCAAGAGGCATTGAGGCGGGTGGCTCTCCGAGGCTCTGCCACCCGTCGACTTTGCGCATGGTGATCTGCCCGGATGCGAGCAATGACCAGAACAACATGGCCGCGGTCTCGGCGGAGGGGAGGACGGTCTGGGTTTTGATCCGGCGCTTGAACTCCTCGTGCAGACGTTCGATCGCATTCGTAACCGGTATGAGATGATCGGTGCCGATGTTCCTTCCTTGATCTTCGAATCGAGGTGTATGCTGCGAGCATCCGGGACAGAGGCACCGGGAGCACGAAGGTGCGGGCAGGCCGTCGCGTACGATGAGCTTCGAGCTCGGGTTAGTAGCTGGCCGCCTCTGCGACTCGCCCGGTTGCGCTGAGAGCGCGGATCCGTAGTTGTCGTGTCGCCCGGCCGCTCCCGTCGTCATTGGCAACGATAGGAGGTTGCATGCGCCGCGTGATTGGCATCGACATCCACCGAACCTTCGGCGAGGTGGTGATATGGGAGAACGGCGTGCTTCGGCACGCCGGGCGGGTCGACATGACCCGCACAGGACTGGAAGGCTTCGGCAAGCGGCTTCAGGCGACAGATGAGGTGGTCATCGAAGCGACAGGCAACTGCATGGCGGTTTCGCGCGTGCTGTCACCTTTCGTGGCGCGGGTCATCATCGCCAATCCGTTGCAGGTGAAGGCGATCGCCCATGCGCATGTGAAGACCGACAAGGTCGATGCGGGCACCTTGGCGAGCCTGCATGCAGCCGGATTCCTGCTGGAGATCTGGACACCGGACCCGGCAACCGAGCGCATGCGCCGCCTGGTGGCGCGGCGCTATCAGGTTGTTCGACATCGGACGCGGATCAAGAACGAGGTACACGCCATCCTGCACGCCCACCTGATCCCGAGATGTCCACATTCTGATCTATTCAACGCCCGCGGCCGAGCTTGGCTGGGTCGCCAGCCGGTGCCGGACGATGAGCGCGCCGCCATTGAACGGCACGTTCGGGAGCTTGATCGTCTGGCGGAAGATCTAGAGGAACTTGATCGAGAGGTTGCGAAAGGAGCGCTGGACGATCCTGCCGTGAAGCGGCTCCTGACGATCACTGGCGTCAACTTGGTGGTGGCTACGGGCCTGATGGCGGCGATTGGTGACATCCGCCGCTTCAAGAGCCCGCAGAAGCTGGTGAGCTATTTCGGGCTGAACCCCCGCGTGCGCCAGTCTGGCCTTGGGGCCGCACATCACGGCCGGATCAGCAAGGTCGGGCGTAGCCAAGGCAGCCGGGTGGCCGGCCCCAAACTCAATGGGCGCCTCGCCAAAATCGGCAAATAGACCATACAGATCGTCAAGCGCTCCGACACCGCTAGCGGGTTCGAACTCCTGCCACGACGCTGGGTAGTGGAAAGAACCTTCGCCTGGCTCGGCAGATGCCGGCGCCTCGCAAAGGATTTCGAGGCTACCGTTACCAGCGCCACCGCATGGCTATTCCTCGCCCATATCCGCCTGCTCACACGGAAAATCGCCCGTCATCGATAGCCATACTACCATTTACTCACCAGTCGGTAATTAAGACGACATTTTGCTAGTCGTATGTTTGCGGGGATGATATAATTCTGGCATGAAACGGGACGGTCGCAGATTTGATCATCGCACCCTGGAAACCATCCGGCTGATGGCTGTAGAGCGGGTGCGCGAGGGCGAAGCGGCCTCTTTGGTGATTGCCTCATACGGGTTCAGCCGCACAACAATCTATAAATGGCTCAGCGCGGCATCGAAGCCTGGGGTCGGGGTGAAAGCCTTGCGGTCACGGCCGGCAACCGGCCGGCCGCGGCGTCTGACGCCGCGCCAGGAGCAGCAGGTGTTGCGTTGGATCAATGGCCGCGATCCGCGCCAATACGGCCTGGATTTCGGGCTGTGGACCCGGCACGTTGTGGCCGAACTGATCGAGCGCAAGTTTGGTATCAAACTCGGTGTGACGGCTGTGGGCGAACTGCTGTCGAAACTGGGCCTGACGCCGCAAAAGCCGTTGCAGCGTGCCTATCAGCGCGATCCGGAGGCGATCGAGGCATGGCGACGTGAGCGGTTTCCTGAAATCGCCAGGCAGGCCAAGTCCTGTGGCGGCGAGGTCTTTTTCTGGGACGAGTCCGGCTTTCGGGCCGACGCCGTGCATGGCAAGACCTGGGGCGTGAAGGGACAGACGCCGATCGTCGAGCGTCCGGGCCAACGGCAATCGATCAGCGCCGCCTCGGCGGTGACAGCCCGCGGCGGGTTCTGGTATTGCACTTATGAAGGCGGCCTGAATGCTGAGTTGTTCGTAGCGCTGCTACGCCGGATGATGCGGCACCGCACGAGGCCGGTGCACCTGGTCCTCGACGGGCTGCCTGCCCACAAAACAGCGCTGGTGAAAGCCTACGTGGCGTCGACCAATGGAATGCTGACGTTGCATTTTCTGCCAGGCTACGCCCCTGACCTGAACCCAGATGAACTGGTCTGGAGCCACATGAAGCGGACGGGCGTCGCCCGGACTCCGCTACGCCAAGGCGAAAAGCTTCAGGACAAAATCGAAGCCCAACTCGCCGCCATCAAGCGCAAACCACGTCTCGTGCAATCATTCTTCAAAGCACCAACTGTCGCCTATATTACCGACTGCTGAGTAGATTCGAGCTCTCAGCGAATCATACCCGCCCGAGCCGCACCAACTCACATTCGAGTAAACGGAACCTCAGGTTGGTATAACACCCGTGTTATGAGTAGAATCCGAGCCTACAACGATCCGTGCCCAGGGGCCATTATCCATAGTGACGCCAGGTCTCGAACACCCCAGGCGGTACGAATTGGAAACCATGACATGAACAAGTTCCTAATTGTCGGCGTCGCGGCGATGACGGCGCTCGCCGGCGGCGCAATGGCGCAGACCTTGACATCACAAACCACCACGACCGTGACACCACGGTGATGCCGCCGCGAGAATGGGCTATGGCAAAGGCTCAGTTCTCCGTCATCTTCGGCGATCGCTTCGTAAGGGCCATGGCGGCAGATGTTCAACCGCCACCCATACACGGAATTCCTGACACTACCGCTTCCGATTATTGCCAATCACTGCGAATCCCAGCTGATGTGGACGCATTTGGTACGCGAGAAAGCGGATCGCACCGAAATTGTGCTGCCATAGCCCCGGAGTCTCGTTCAGAAAACAAGCGACGAGCGCTTGGTATGCAACAGTTCCGAAAGGCCACGACGCTATGGTGGGCGCAAACGATCTTCCTCGTAGGCGACGGCTGTTCATGATGCAGAGATATTGCTGGCCGATCCTTCGCGCCGGACTCCAAGAACACTCTCGTCCGGAGCAGAAGCATTGACTATCTCTGTGTTCGTTCGCGCCCAGCGTCAAGCAGATCCGAGGACCACACAGCCTGGTGAGCGGCCTGCCGCACTGCACAACATCGGATTATGCAGACTTGCTAACAAGCGAGATCCTGCGCACCTGAGATGAGCTTCCAGATCCCGATGCGCGCGCCACGCAAGCTCACCCCATTCCGGTGCGTCCGCACCTGCTTCCGCGGCCTTCCTCGAATCTGACGGCTCTGTCCGAAAGGCTCTTTTCCATGCCTGCTACATCCAATCGAAATCTTCAGCCAGCTCGCGTTGCGTCCCCGACTTCGACTAAGATGCCTCGCAACATTCTCTTGTTACAAGGCGGCGGTGCGCTCGGCGCGTATCAGGCTGGGGCATATGAAGCGCTCGCTGAGCATGCATACGACCCAGACTGGGTGATCGGCGTTTCCATCGGCGCGATAAATGCCAGCCTGATCGCCGGCAATCCGCCTGAACGCCGCCTTGAACGCCTCCGCGAATTCTGGCGCCGGATCACCACACCGCCGCCCAGTTTCATCCCCACCCCTATGCCACTGCCTGCCGCGGCGGAGCAGAAGCTCAGCGCCCTCAGCGCCGTCCTATTCGGACAATCAGGCTTCTTCCGCCCTCGCCCGCCTTTCGACTTCATCGCTGCAAGCCCGCTCAGCTTCTACGACACCACCCATCTACGCCAAACACTGGAAGAGCTTGTCGATTTTGATCGGATCAACAGTGGCACCACGCGCCTCGCCGTTGGCGCCGTGCAGGTCCGGACCGGCAATATGATTTATTTCGATAGCGCCCAACACCGCTTGACACCCGAACACATCATGGCGAGCGGCGCCCTGCCGCCCGGTTTCCCGCCGGTTGAGATAGACGGGGAAGCCTATTGGGATGGCGGCCTCGTATCCAACACCCCGCTCGAATACATGATGCGCAGCGAACCGCGTGAGGACAGCCTCGTCTTTCAGGTCGACCTCTTCCCATCCAGCGGCATCATGCCGACCACGCTCGACGAAGTCGCCGAGCGAGAGAAGGACATCCGCTATTCCAGCCGCACGCGCTACAACACCGATGCGGAAAAGCGCCGGCAGGATCTGCGCCGGCGTGTCAGCGCCTTCCTCGAAAGACTCCCGCCGGAGCTGCGCGGCGATCCGATCACCCAACATCTCGAAGAATTCTCCTGCCCTGCGCAGATCGACGTCGTCCATCTGATCTACCGGCCTGGTCGTCCGCAGGGGGCCAACAAGGACGTGCAGTTCGACATGGCGACAGCCGAGCGCCGCTGGCAATACGGCCGTGGCGACGCCACCCGTGCCCTCACCGCCGCCCCCTGGCGGGAACCGCACCCGCATGATCTCGGCATGAGGACTTTCGACATCACCAAGATCAAATCTTAACCATCAAGGATAGCAACAATGGACATTGCGACGATCAAGAGAACAGCTTTCGCGATGCCGCTGACCAGCCCCGGCTTCCCGAAAGGCCCCTACCGCTTCGTCAACCGCGAATACCTTATCATCACCTATCGAACCGACCGCGCGGCGTTAGAGAAGCTGATCCCTGAACCGCTCGAACTCGCTGATGACGTCGTGAAATACGAATTTATCCGCATGCCGGACAGTACCGGCTTCGGCGATTACACAGAATCCGGCCAGGTCATCCCTGTGCGCTACAAGGGCAAGTCAGGCGTCTATGTCCACTCGATGTTCCTGAACGACCATCCTCCGATTGCCGGCGGCCGAGAAATCTGGGGCTTTCCAAAGAAGCTCGCGAGGCCGGTCCTCGAAGTCGAGATCGACACGCTGGTGGGCACGCTCGATTATGGCCGCATCCGGGTCGCGACCGGCACTATGGGCTATAAGCACCACACACTTGACCCGGGCCCCGTCCTCGCCTCGATGCGCGAACCGAACTTCCTCCTCAAGATCATCCCCCATGTCGATGGATCGCCGCGCATCTGCGAGCTTGTGCGCTTTCATATGAGCGACATCGAGCTGAAAGGCGCCTGGACCGGCCCCGCCGCGCTCGCACTCTATCCGCACGCGCTCGCCCCGGTCGCCGATCTGCCGGTGCGCGAGGTTCTCTCCTCGGCTCATATTCTCGCCGATCTCACGCTCGATCTCGGTGAGGTCGTGCACGACTATCTCGCCTGATTCGCCCCTTCGGAATCACCACGCAGCAATAGGAGTTCTCCATGGTCCGTTTCGACGGCAAGGTCGGTATCATCACCGGCGCCGCCAGCGGCATCGGCCGCGCCATCGCCGAACAATTCGCCCGCGATGGGGGGCACGCCGTGATTGCCGACCTTGATATCGAGGCTGCTCGCAAGGCTGCCTATGAAATTGGGAAGCTTGGCCCCGAGCCGATGGCGGTGGCAATGGACGTCACCAACGAGAATCAGGTGGAGGACGGTGTTGCTTCGGTCGCAAAGAAATTCGGCCGGATCGATGTGCTGGTGAGCAACGCCGGCATCCAGATCGTCAAGCCGCTCGCTGAATTCCCCTTCCAGGATTGGAAGAAGTTGCTCTCGATTCATCTCGACGGCGCCTTCCTCACCACGCGCGCCTGCCTGAAATACATGTATGCCCAGAAAAGCGGCGCAGTTGTTTATATCGGCTCGGTGCATTCGAAAGAAGCGTCGAAGCTAAAGGCGCCATACGTCACCGCGAAGCACGGACTTATCGGCCTCTGCAAGGTGGTGGCCAAGGAAGGGGCTGAGCACAATGTCCGCGCAAATGTCGTCTGCCCCGGATTCGTCCGTACACCACTTGTTGAGAAGCAGATCCCGGAGCAAGCAGCGGAACTCGGCATCAGTGACGACGAGGTGGTTCACAACGTCATGCTCAAGGACACCGTGGATGGCGAATTCACGACGGTAGGCGACGTTGCCGACGCCGTACTCTACTTTGCGGGCTTTCCGAACAATGCGCTCACTGGTCAGTCCCTAGTCATCAGCCACGGTTGGTTCATGCAGTGATTGTTGGTTGAACCGACGGCGCCTTGATCGGGCTAAATGCTTATCGGAGGCTGAATCCGATGGCTCGTAGCGCCAGGCTGTAAATTCGCTTGCAATAGTGACCCCCTGAGGGCCGATACCATCGGGCCGGATGGCAGCTGCAACGCCTGATCAGACCGACCTGTAACCTAATTTGGAATGGAGACAATCATGGGCCTCATCCTGCTGATCCTGGTGCTGATCTTTCTCTTTGGCGGCGGCGGATACTACGGCTATCGGTCGGGTTATTATGGAGGCCGCGGGTTCGGCGGCCTCTTGACCGTGCTTATCATTATCCTTGTCCTGTTCATGTTGTTCGGCGGCGGGTTCCACGGTCAGCTCAACTATTGATCGGTGCTCGCCGGCATCTGTCAGACCCGACTTAAACAGTCAAACCCGGAACGATACGGTATCGTAAGTTGAGATCTTTGATTTCACTCGAGATTTTCGTAGGCACGTCGGGATTTTGCAAAAACGTGGTGCTAAATAATTGCGCAAATTGCTTCTTTTAACTTGATTTATGATTGGTTTTCGGCTGCCAATTCGGCATGTTCGTGCGCGAGAAGCGAATCAACGGCTACAGCTACCTTTATCTGGTCGAGAGCGTCCGTGAGGACGGGCGCAGCAAGCAGCGCATCATCAAGAACCTGGGCCGGAAGGAAGTCGTCCTGGCCGATGGAGGTCTCGACCGCCTCGCCGCCTCGATCGCGCGCTATGCCGACCGTGCCTCGGTCCTGGCCCAGCTGGCGGCAGGCAATCCGGACGGGCTGAGCTGCAAGCGGATCGGCGCGCCGCTGTTGTTCGGCCGACTGTGGCAGGAGAGCGGGATCGCTGCTGTGTTCGAGGAGCTGCTGGCCGGGCGGCAGTTCGAGTTCCCGGTCGAGCGCGCGGTGTTCGCCACCGTGCTCCACCGGATCATGGTCTCGGGCTCGGATCGCGCCTGCGACAAATGGCTCGAGGATTACGACATTCCCGGCACCGAGGAGCTCGGCCTGCATCACCTCTACCGCGCCATGGCCTGGCTCGGCGAAGAGCTGCCGGACGAGGAACAGGGGGATGCCACGCCCTTTGCGCCACGGACGGTGAAGGATCTGGTGGAAGAGCGTCTCTTCGCCCGACGGCATGATCTGTTCACCGACCTCTCGGTCGTGTTCATGGACACCACCTCGCTGTATTTCGAAGGTGCCGGCGGCGAGACGCTGGGCGCGCGGGGCCACTCCAAGGATTACCGCCCACAGCTCGCGCAGATGATCCTCGGCGTGGTGATCGATCAGGACGGAAGGCCAATCTGCACCGAGATGTGGCCAGGAAACACCGCCGATGTCTCGGTGCTGGTGCCGGTGATCGACCGCCTGCGGTCGCGCTTCGGCATCGGCCGGGTCTGCGTCGTCGCCGATCGCGGCATGATCAGTGCCGCGACGATCGCCGCGCTGGAGGAGCGCGGGCTGGAATACGTGCTCGGCGCAAGGGAACGCACCGACCGCATCGTCCGCGAGGTGGTGCTGGCCGATGAGCGCCCCTACACCCCGCTCTGCCTCGAGCGCGCCGGTGGCGACGAGACCCAGCTCTTCATCAAGGAGGTCAAGGTCGCGGGCAAGCGCTATATCGTCTGCCGCAACGAGGCGGTGGCCATCGAAGAGGCCGAGACCAGGCGCAAGGTGGTCGCCGCCCTCGATCGTCAGCTGACGCGCGGCGATAAGGCGCTGATCGGCAACTCCGCCTATCGCCGCTTCCTGCGCCCGGTCAGTGACGCAAAGCCCGGCCGCAAGCACAAGCTGTTCGAGATCGACGCCGGCAAGCTCGCCGAGGAAGCCCGCTTCGACGGCGTCTTCGTGCTGCGCTCCAACGCCCGGATTTCACCGCTGCAGGCGGTGATCCGCTACCGGGACCTGCAGAATGTCGAACGGCTGTTCCGTGTCGCGAAGGCGACAATGCGCACCCGGCCAATCTACCATTCCTCCGACGCCGCCATCCGCGGCCACGTCTTCTGCTCGTTCCTCGCGCTGATCCTGCACCAGGCGCTCGACGAAAAACTCCGCCGGGCCGGCAAGCGCGTCGAATGGGCCGATCTCCTGCGTGATCTCGACCGCCTCCAGGAGGTCACCATCAGCAAGCGCGGGCAGCAGATCGTCCTGCGCACCCCAGCAACCAACTCGATCGGGCCGATCTTCAAGGCCGCCGGCGTCGCCCTGCCAGCCAACGTGCGAGACGCATCCGCTTCCTGATCCAAATCCTCCCGAAAGCCGCAGGGTGTGGTGCTAAGAAACCACGCGCCCACAATACATGGCTGTTTTCATTGGACTATTTTCAGGTCGCTGTTCAAGTCGGGTCAGATGCGAGGCGTGCGTTGGATTGCTGGCCGGCGAAAGTGCCGGCGCTCCGATCGATGACGACCGGCTCCGGCACGGCCCGGTACGCGCTGTCCCTGCCCGACCCGACGCCAGCAGGATAAACTGAAGTTTTCACTGATTCGAAAGCAAATTCCCTGTATTTATCGGTGAACTTCGAGATCTGATTTTGCCGCTTACTGGACACGCATGGGGTCGATCCCGATCAGGGCGAAGGCGGTGGTTTGCAGCGACGTGGGGTTTGCCAGAGCGGTGAAGGTGGCGTTCGGCGCCTTGGGTAGGGAGGCGGTGTTGAGGGTCTGTGTGGCGAGATGCGCCATCAGGTCGGTGAAGCTCGAAATCGGCAGGTTCTGGTCGTTGCGGCGTCGCCCGCGCTTGCGATCGGCGGCCGGGGATATCGATGCGGGGGCAACCGGCGATGAGCGTTCAGTTTCCGCGCCTGGCCGGTCGTGATCCTGGAACAGCAGGGGCTTGAGGGCGTCGCGCAGATGCCATTCGACGTAATAGGCCATCATGCAGAGGAAGACGTGGGCACGCACCCGCGGCGAGAGCCAGTGATGCACCGGGCGGATCGCGAGATCGACCGATTTGAGGGACCGGAACGCCCGTTCCACCCGTGAGAGATCCTTGTAGGCTGACACGGCTTCGGTCTCGCTCATGACGTCCGCGCTCACACTGGTGCGGATGACATAGATGCCGTCGAGGGCCGCCTCGCGCGCGATGCTGGCGGCGTTGCGCTGGAAATCGAAGCGGCTGGCGGTGATGGTGAGATCGAAATGCTTGGCCATCTTGCGCTGGTTGATCACCGCCCCCACCGCCAGCCCGATCGCGGCCTCGCCATGAAGAGGAGCGCGTTTGCGCCGTGTCGCATCCCGGATCCGCGCCAGTTCCGTCTCGGTGGCCACGAGCAGCGCCTCGCGCTTGCGCCGTCGTTCGGTCGCCAGGGCGGCGTTGCGACAGGCGATCAGCCGCTCGCCCGGATAATCGGGCGACGTGATCGCGGCGATATCGCGCTCGTCGAACAGCGACATCTGCAGCGGTCCCTCGGCAAGATCCTGGATCTGCCCCGCGCGCAGGCAGCTGATCCAGTCCAGCCCCGCCGGCTTGATCGTCTCGCGGATCCGCGCCGTGGTGATCATTCCGCGATCACCCACCAGGACGACGCGCTCGAGATGGAACCGGCGCTTGAGTTTCTCCACCTGGGCGGCGATCGTCGCCGGATCGGCGGTGTTGCCTTCGAACACTTCCACTGCGATCGGCCGCCCCTCGCGATCGCACAGCAGACCATAGACGATCTGCGGCCGATCGGGCCGGTGATCCCGGCTGTATCCGTGGTGTGCCAGTTCGCAATGCCGGCCTTCGAGGTAGGATGAACTGACGTCGTAGAGCACCAGCGTGCCGTCGCGCAGATGGCGCCTTGCAAACTCCCGTTCGATCCGCCCCTGCTGCGTGCCCAGCCAGTCCAGCGCCGCATAGATCTCGCGCTCTTCAATGACACCGAGATCAAGCATCTGCCCGAGGCTCGATGTTGCGGTCTCCGGGTTCAGGCCGCGCAGGGTCGAGAGCTTCGATCCCGGCGCGATCACCCGGCCGGCGATCAGCGCCAGGGCGAGACTGCGCTCGCGCGACGCCCTCCGGCCCAGCAGGCGGGGTATCCCGAGCTTGCGCATCATCCCGAGTGCCGCCGCCACATGACCATGCGGCAGCGAACGCCGGATCTCCAGCGCCTGATCGGCACCACCAACCACCGCGCCACCCGCGAGCAGCGCTCGTAGGCCATCGATCAACGCGGGCGGCATCTGGCTCAGATTGGCGATGGTACGCTTGTGAACCTTCCGCCCCTCGCGGAAACTCTCCCGCAACAGCACGGCCGGCGCCGATCGGCCATTCGGAACCACATCGATGAACATAACCCGAGCGAATCACAGATCGAGTCGCACCGCAAGCCCCATTTATGGACACAAAACGCTCGCAAGAAATCAGCGCTACGCGAGGCTATCCGCCACGTTCAGGTCATTCCCAAGTAAAAACTTCAGGATAAATCGGGCTGAACCGGACGGATTGCCTCCGAACAACCCTGCGCGGGTCGGATCGTTCTTGAGAGCCCGAATCTGAATGGTAGTGCGACTATCGGTGACGGGCGATTTTTCGTGTGAGCAGGCGGATATGGGCGAGGAAGAGCCATGCGGTGGCGCTGGTAACGGTGGCCTCGAAATCCCTTGCGAGACGTCGGCATCTGCCGAGCCAGGCGAAGGTTCTTTCTACCACCCAGCGCCGCGGCAGGAGTTCAAACCCGCTCGCGGCGTCGGAGCGCTTTACGATCTGTATGGTCCATTTGCCGATTTTGGCGAGGCGTCCATTGAGTTTAGGACCGGCATAACCGCCGTCAGCGAATATGTGCCGCAACCAGGGATACAGGGATTTGACGGATTTGAGCACGTCGGGCGCCCCGTCGCGGTCCTGAATACCGGCATGATGAACGACGGCACCGACGAGGTGGCCGATTGTATCTGTGATGATGTGGCGCTTGCGGCCCTTGATCTTCTTTCCGGCATCGAACCCGCGCGGCCCGCCGGCTTCGGTGGTCTTGACCGACTGACTGTCGATCACACCGGCTGTGGGTGAAGCCTCGCGTCCGGCCATTTCCCGCGCCTGCATGACTAGGACGTGATTGATGCGATCGAACGTGCCGTCACGACAGAAGCGGTAGAAATACCCCTGCACGGTGGTGAACGGAGCGAATTCCTTCGGGATCTGGCGCCACTGACAGCCGGTTGCCAGCATGTAGAAGATGGCCTCCACAATCCTTCGAAGCGCCACCCTTCGGGGTCGGCCTCGATGCTGCGGAGCGGGCATGAACGGCTCGATCATGGCCCATTCAGCGTCGGTGAGGTCGCTTGCGTAGCGCAATCCGGCCCGGCAATATCGTCGCCGAGCGATTTCAGTCCAGGTCATCGTGTCTCCGTCCGTCTTCGCAAACGAACTGAATCACAACTTACTGAAATCGCTCAACTATCTTTTTCGGTCCGGCTCTGAGATATTCTTTGGAACAGCAGAAATGAATCCAGACCAGAAGGGCGAGCTGCAGCACAACGAGCTGCCGATCACGCATATCGACGCGCTGACCAACTCGTTTTCACAGTTCCTGCGCATCGAAACCGCGAGCGGTGGCATTCTCCTGTTGGCCGCGGTCATTGCACTGACGCTTTCCAACTCACCCTGGGCCGATGGCTTCAGAACTCTCTGGGAGACACCGATCGGCATCCGGATCGGAGCATTCCAGTTTCTGCGCTCGTTGCGGGATCTGATCAACGACGGACTGATGACGCTGTTCTTCTTCATCGTTGCGCTGGAGATGAAGCGCGAAGTGGTGCTTGGTGAGCTTCGGAATCCACGCATGGTGGCTCTCTCGGTCGCAGCTGCGGCGGGAGGTATGCTTGTGCCCGCGGCCTTGTATCTGGCACTGCAGCATGGCCAGCTTGGACAGCATGGCTGGGGCATCGTGATGCCGACCGACACAGCTTTCGTCATCGGCTGCCTGGCACTCCTCGGTTCGCGTGTACCACCGGGCCTGCGCGTCTTTCTGCTGTCGCTTGCGGTGGTCGACGACCTGGCCGCCATCCTGGTAGTCACCGTTGGCTACAGCCGACCACTCGACTGGATTGCCCTTGCGCTCGGTGTTGTTGGGCTGGCGATGGTTCGGGGAATGGCGCTACTCGGCGTTCGTAACATCCGCGCCTACTTTCTGGCTGGGGCGATAATCTGGCTTGCCGTCGACGCGTCTGGCATTCACGCGACGATTGTCGGCGTCATACTCGGGCTCATGACACCTACGGCTGGCTGGGTGAGCGACCAGCGTCTGGGGGACATCTTGCGAAAGGTGCTCTCCTACCCGCCAGGGGATCACTGGAGCGGTAATACCGAAGATAATCGGGCACTGCAGGTGGCCGCCATCGCGGTGCGCGAGACGTTGTCGCCTGTCGAAAGACTCGAGGCCATGCTCCATCCCTGGGTCGCATTCGGGATCATGCCGCTCTTCGCGCTCGCGAACGCGGGGGTTCCGATCTCGAGCAAGGGGCTTATTAACCCTGTCTCGTTGGCGGTGATGGCGGGCTTTGTCTTCGGCAAGCCGATCGGCGTCACAGGATTCGCCTGGCTGGCGGTGCGCACGGGTGTCGCCATTCGGCCGGCGGGGCTCAGCTGGGGGGCGCTGGTCGGCGGCGCTCTTCTTACTGGCATCGGTTTCACCATGGCGCTATTCATTGCCGATCAGGCATTTCAAGATGTCTTACTCAACGAAGCCAAGCTTGGAATTCTTTCCGCCTCGCTCGTCTCTTCTGTTGCGGGTCTCACGCTGTTGAGTGTGTTGCTATATCGGAATGGTTCTCTCGATTTGAGGGGAAGCAACGGCGGAGACGGACGCACATGACACACTCCGCTTTGGCTGCTTGCGACGTGAGCTGGAGCCGTCCGAGAAGTAGGTCGGCTCGACCTGCCTCATCGCATCGATAACCAAAATCGCGAGCTGGCCGCTTGCTTCGAGTTCGTCGATCCGGCCGATGGTCAGCCGCACAACCTGGCGGACCTTGCCATCGACCCGCTTGTTCTCGACGATCTGCAGGTAGCGACGGCCATCTGATGGTTTGATGCGGAAGAACATGACCCCGACTCCAGACACCACGCTACGGAGCCGATGCAAGCAAAAAGCAACACACAATCGCGCGATACGTGGCACTACGTTTTTGAAAAATCTTCAAACGGCTCCGAAAAAACCGTTATCTTCCAATCCTATATCGTGCCGTTACCGTATCGTTCCGGGTTCCACTGTTGAAGTCGGGCCTAAGGGAACAACCTCTTCTAACCCCGCCGTTCAAGGCCAAAACTGGCTTCTGCCGCCCCCCGCCAGCTGCCCCAATTTTGCTACGGCAGGAGAATCATCAGGCGTTAGGCGGCACCACCACCCGCCGCAGCCAGGCGACCAGCGGCTCAAAGCTGAAACTGTCCGCTTCATACAGACTGACGATAAAATCGTAAGTCTCATCTGGATCGGCCTGCATCCCAGCACCATTGATGACCAGGAAGGTATAGGTAACAGCAAAAGCCGTGCGCTTGTTGCCATCGATGAACGGATGATTCTGCGCCAGACTCTCCCACAACGCGGCAGCCTCGTCGATCAGATCGCCATAATATCCCGTCCGCGGGCGATACAGGGCCGCCTCCAGTTGGCCAGGATCACGCACGCCATGGGCGCCACCGTAGCGCTCGATTTGGTCTGCATGGATAGCCAGAACCTCGATGACGGTCAGATAGTCTGTCATTCAGCCAGCTTTTTATACAGCGTCCCGAATTTTTCGTGGCTCGCCTGATAGGCGGCCATCACATTGGCGCGGGGCCGGCCCTGCTTGCGCTTTTCAATCAGGTCGGCGAGCGCCTCATCCACCAGCGCTTGCAACTGCCGCCCCTCGCTTTGCGCGAGGCGGCGCACCGCGGAGAGAATCTCAGAATTCACCTGGGTCGCAAATTTTTCACGGATTTGGGCTGCCATGATACATCTCCAATCTTTCCTTGATTTATCATGATACGTCATGAAATATCAAGAATGCGCACGGCTGTTGTTTCCTCAATATCCCTTAAGCACGCGATATTCGCCGCTTTTCCCGTATGCCCCTGCTCTTTGGTTGATGGCGACGCAGGGACGATTGCCTGGTTCGCAGCGTGTCAGCTTGCCTGAGCCTCTGGCGTGTCGCGCGCCGATCGGTCACGCTCCGAGGATGCGTTCGCTTCGCGCCCGACTCGCGCTGCTCTGGTCAATCTCGCTGATCGCCGCGATCATCGCGGGCGGGCTGATCATCGGGCTGTTCCATCAATCGGCGACGGCGAGCCTCGCGCGTGACCGGCAGGTCGCCGCCCGGGCCTGCGATTCGATTGCGCGCGCCTATGGATTCTATAGCGCCGGGCTCGGATCGGCGCCGCAGGACGAGGTGTTTCGCAAGGGGCTGATAGGTGTTGCGGCCTTCGGGCTCCGGCCGTTTCCCGATGTCGCCGGCGGCATCGTCTCGGGCGGTACGGCACTCGCGTCGATCGGCGTCGTTACGCCGCATGACGCGGGCATCTCCGCGGCGACCGCGGCAGCGCTGGACGCGGACCATCTGGTGCTGCGCCAGCGCGGAGGGTTCGGCGACCGTGCGGTGATCGCCGCCTGCCCACTTGGCAGCCCGGCTGAAGACCTTGCGGGGTTCACCATCGTCCGGCTCGACCTGCTGCGCACGCCCTTCTCGAAACTTGCCGCCGGCGGCCTGGCCGTGCTGCTGCTCTTCCTTCTGGTCTCGGCCTGGCTCCTCACGCGTCTGGTGCTCGGCTTCCCCCGCCGCCTCACCGCCGTCGAAGCCGGCCTCGCCACCGACCCCGAAGCAAAACTACCACTGACCGGCGAACCCGATTTTGATCGACTGATCGCCGCGTTGAATGGCGCTACCGCCCGCCTCGGCCGCGCCCGCGCGCGCATCGCCGAGCAGGAGAAACTCGCCTCGCTGGGACGGATGGCGGCGGGGCTGGCGCATGAAATCCGCAATCCGCTGGGCGCGATTCGCCTCCGCGCGGAATCCGGCCTCGCCGGCGACGCCGCACGACGCGGCGCGGGCCTCGACCGCATCCTCGCGGACGCGCTGACCCGGATCGCGCCGCCGCACCGCCCGCACCGTTTCCAGCATCGCGGACCGATGGCGGGACCGGGCGCCTGGCAGCATGCGGGATGGCAGCCCAGCCCTTGGCAGCCGGCGCCCGCAAAATAACAGGACGACGGCTTCTCCACACCGAAACGCGGCCGGGAAATCACCTTCCGGTCGCGTGCTTCGTTTCGTTAGATCACGGAGATCGCCTTGCGACAACGCCGATTGAAAGATCGGGGCAAACGAAGGGCGGAATATGCCATTTCGCTGCAAAACCAGCGAGAATTGTGTTGCCGAGGCAGGTCATGGCCGTTCGGATTGGCAACTTGGCCTCTACAGAGGCTGCCGCCACCCCAATTCGTCTTCCGGTTGGTCAATTATCAGCCTATTCTAGCGTCAATTAGGGGCGGACGGGCCGTCCATCTGGGAAATGTCGAATGATGCAACTTGTCCGCGACGGGCGCGACCTCAGGGTCGATTTCTTCCGCGGCATCGCGCTGTTCTGCATCTTTCTCGACCATATCCCGCACGACACCTTGGCCCGCTTCACCGTGCGCAACCTTGCGCTGAACGACGCGACGGAGATTTTCATCCTCCTTGCCGGCTTCGCGGCCGCTCTTGTCTATGGCCGCAAGATGGATCGGGCGGGGCCGCTCTCCGCCTCGGCGGACATGCTGAAGCGCGCGTGGACGCTGTATATCGCGCATATTTTCCTCTTCGTGCTCTTCGCAGCACAGGTAGCGCTCGCTGCGATCTGGTTCGCGCGGCCGCAATACATCTCCGGCGTCGGCATCGATCATCTGGTGGCGAAGCCGTTGTCGGCGATCATCGAGGCCGTGCCGCTGCTCTACCAGCCCGCCTATCTCAACGTCCTGCCGCTCTATGTCGCGATCATGGGCGGCATTGCGCCGCTGCTCTTCATGCTTCGCTTTCCGCGCACGTTGCTCGTGCTCAGTGTCGGCCTCTATGCCGGCGCACGGATTTTTGGCTGGAACTTGCCGACACAAAGTGGTCATGGCTGGTTCTTCAATCCGTTCACCTGGCAGTTGCTCTTTGTGCTCGGCATGCTGTTTTCGCGCTACGGGAAGCCGGATCTGCCCGGTCTCGCGACCGATGTGGTGGCGGTCGTGCTGCTGCTGATCGGCTTTGCGATCCTGCTGACCACCTGGATCGAGCCCTCGCTCGCGAAGCATATCCCACCGATGCTCAAGCCCTTCGTGAGCAATATCGACAAGACTGGCCTGCATCCCTACCGGCTCGCCTCGATTCTCTCGCTTGCCTGGTTCGCCTCCCGCCATGTCCGCGCCGGTGGGCGATTTCTGGCCAGCCGCCTGGCCCGTGTCTTCGTCCTGATCGGCCAGTACGGCCTGCCAACCTATTGCGCGAGTATCCTGCTCTCGTATGCCGGGCGGATCGTCATGGACACGGATGACGGATGGGCGATGCAGATCGTCGTCAATCTCGGCGGTCTCGGCGCGCTGCTCGGCGTCGCCGCGATCGCCGCCTGGTACAGGGTGAAAGATGCCAAACCGTCTGCTGCCTAGTTCTCATTGGCGCATAAACTCAACATTTACGCGACCACCCTCCTATAATTCCCAATAAATATCGACTGGACTAAGTCTAGTCCGATATGATACGGGGCGCTCTTCGGAGTTCTCTCATGCAAACCGTCAATATTCACGCCGCCAAAACCCATCTCTCCCGCTTGCTAGACGCCGTCGCCGATGGCGAGGAGATTCTTATTGCCCGCGCCGGCAAACCCATCGCGCGCCTGGTGCCCTTGCAAAGCACGGTGGAACCAAAACCTCGCCGTCTTGGCCGGCTAACCGGAAAATTCACCGTGCCGGCAGATTTTGACGCTCCTCTGCCAGAGAATATCAACAACGACTTTGAGGGGCGTTGATGCGCCTGTTGCTCGATACCCACCTGCTGCTGTGGGCCTTGGCCGAACCAGATCGGCTAGACGACGCCACGCGGTGGACGCTTGAGGATCCCGGCAACGAGGTGATGTTCAGCGCGGCCAGCCTTTGGGAAATCGCCATCAAGGCCGGCCTCGGCCGGCCAGATTTTGTATTCGACGAACAACAGATTCTGCGCGCCGCTTTGGATACAGGCTTCACGGAGCTACCCGTTCATTCCGATGCCGCGATACTGGTCGCCAAACTGCCAGCGCACCATCGCGATCCTTTTGACCGGCTCCTGATCGCCCAGGCTATGAGCCAGCCGATGCGCCTCTACACCGCAGATCCTTTATTGCCACCCTATTCCGAGTTGGTCACCTTGGTCGGATAAGCCGGCTGCGCAGCATTCAGAGCCGGACCGTACCGCTCTAGGTTATTGATAAAAAATAATTTTCAACTGATTGGAACGGAAACCTCCCGCATTCACCGATGAAGTTCTGATCTGGATTTGACGCTTACTGGACACGCATGGAGTCGATCCCGATCAGGTCGAAGGCCAAGGATGTCGATGCGGGTGGGACGGGCGACGCGCGTTCAGCCTCGGCCCCAGGCCGGTCTTGATCCCGGAACAGCAGAGGTTTGTGGGCATCGCGCAGATGCCACTCGACGTAATAGGCCATCATGTAGAGAAAGACGTGGGCACGCACCCGCCGTGATGCACCGGGCAGAACGCGAGATCGACCGATTTGAGGGTCTGGAATGCCCGTTCCACGCGGGAGAGATCCTTGTAGGCCGACACCGCCTCGGTCTCGATCATGACGTCCGCGCTCACACCGGTGCGGATGACATAGATGCCGTCGAAAGCCGCCTCCCGCGCGATACTGGCCTCGCTGCGCCGGAAATCAAAGCGGCTTGCGGTGATGGTGAGATCGAAATGCTTGGCCATCTTGTGCTTGTTGATGACGGCTCCCACCGCCAGCCCGATCGCCGCTTCGCCATGAAGGTGGGGCACGCCTGCGCCGTGTGGCATCCCGGATTTGTGACAGGTCCGTCTCGGTGGCCGCCAGCAGCACCTCGCGCTTGCCCGGCGTTCGTCCGCAAGGGTCGCGTTGCGACAGGCAAACAGCCGCTCGCCCGGATAATCGGGCGACGTGATCACGGCCATCCAGTAGGAGATTTGCCCGACCCTAGCAGCCTGTCGGAGTTAGCTTTGGGATGTTTGGCGGGACGAAGTCATTGGCGCCTGCATGAGGGTTCCCGCTGCGTGACTGGATAGCGGAATCCGCGTTTGAGACCTCGGCCGGTGTGCCGACGATCACTGCGCCCCTCACAGGCGTCCCAAATCGACGCAAAAGGGCATGATCTGGCTCAGTTTGCCTCTGCCAGGGCGAACATCCGCTTCATGTTCCACGCCATGGTCACGAGGCTCCATTCTCCGCGGACCTTGTCGAGGCCACGCAGCAGGAACTGGCGGAACCCGAGTACCGATTTTATGATGCCGAATACTGGTTCAGGAGTTTGCTTGCGCAGAGCGTAGCGCTTTTTGCCTTCTTTCGTCTGGAGCCGATGACGCATTGATGCAACCGGCGTGGGATCCTCCGGCGGCACCGGGTCTTCTGCGAACCGTTCGGCCAGCGAGGGATGATGCGCTTCACGCCCCATCGCGATCACCGGTTCAATCCCCGCGGCGGCGCAGGCGTTCACATTGCCCTCGCTAAAATAACCGTTGTCGGCCAGCAACTCTTCGATTTTGCCAAGTGCGGCAGGCAGTTCAGCAATCTTGTCCAACATCGGCTCAAGCTGCTGCTTGTCATTCGGCGCCTGCACTACATCGGTGGCCACCACCAGCAGGCTGTCCGCCGACACCACCGCCTGCGCGTTGTAGCATTGCTCAAACCCGCCGCCCGCTACTGGCATGATCCGCGATTCCTCGTCCGTCAGATTGACCTGATCGCTCGGTAGCGGGCCCTCCACTGGCGGCTGCGGCACCAATGCCCACGACAAGGAATCGCCCCGGCGTTGTCATGGCTGCTATATCTGATACCGCTTGGTGGCGCGTTTGCTGGGCGGCAGGCTGCGGCGGTTTCATGGCGCCGATACTCCTGTCCCGGATCAATTACCCAACCAATACGCTGTCTCACCCAAAATGACAACGAATTGATCCGAAGCTGCCGGGTATGCCTTTGGCCCATAATAGGCTCCGATCCTGCATCGTCGCCGCGCGGATTTCCATTCGAGTGGCCGGACTCCGCGAAACCAATCGCCCCATCAATGATGCGCGC
Source organism: Acidocella sp. C78 (assembly GCF_907164655.1). Classification (NCBI taxonomy): domain Bacteria; kingdom Pseudomonadati; phylum Pseudomonadota; class Alphaproteobacteria; order Acetobacterales; family Acidocellaceae; genus Acidocella; species Acidocella sp. C78. The sequence continues at coordinate 157,372 of NZ_CAJQZK010000001.1, read as the reverse complement.
TAAGAGGCCATTTCGGAATGAGGGTGTAACGGTTTTGATGAGGGGTTGGATGGTTGGGCCGGCTGTGATTCCGGGCAGGTGTTCGAAGCCTTGCCGGAGACACCATGTGGAGTAAGCGCAGTGGGGACGACCTTTTTGCTGTGATGTCGTCTGAGGCTGCTGTTTGTGGGCATGAGCGACGTCTGTGATTATGGGATGGCCCGCCCCTCTCGTGGCGATCGGGTAGTATCGCCGCTGGTTTGGAGAGAGGAGCAGACCGATGGATATCATGATTCTCGGCATCGATCTTGGGAAGAACTCTTGCAGCGTGGTGGGCATGGACGCCGCCGGCCGGGTTGTTTTGAGGCGGAGACTTCGGCGGGGAACGTTGGAAAGTTTCGTTGGCGAGCTTGGGTCGTGCATTGTGGCAATGGAAGCATGTTGCGGCGCTCATCACCTCGGGCGGATTTTCGCCGCGCGGGGCCACGAGGTGTGGCTGACGTCGCCGGAATATGTCCGTCCGTACGTGAAGGCGCAGAAGAACGATGATCTCGACGCGGAGGCGATCGCAGAGGCTGCGACGCGGCCAACGATGCGTTTCGTGCCGGTGAAGAGCCAGGACCAATCTGATCTCCAGGCTTTGCACCGAGCCCGGGAGCGCCTCGTCTCGGAACGGACGGCGCTGATCAATCACTTGCGGGCGTTGCTGCTGGAGCGAGGGATCGTCGTTCCGCAAGGCCGGAGGAAACTGGAAGCCGAGCTTGAGACATTGGCCGAAGATGGCGGTTTTGCCGCGTTGAGCCCGCGCATCCGGACGTTGATCGAAGATCTTCGGGCGGAATGGCGTTCACTCGACCAGAGGATCACCGGCTTCGACGCCGAGTTCGTTCAGTTGGCTCGTGACGACGTGGCTGTGCGACGTTTGACCAAAATCCCAGGAATTGGAACGATAAATGCTACGGCGCTGGCGGCGGCGGTCGGCGAGGCGCAGGCATTCAAACGTGGGCGAGACATGGCGGCGTGGCTGGGGCTCGTTCCACGGCAAATGACAACGGGTGGAAAACCGCGCCTGCTCGGCATCAGCAAACGCGGCAATCGTTATTTGCGGAAGAACTTGATCCATGGCGCACGAGCGGCGCTGCCCTGCTCACAAAATTTGCAACAGAGCCGTTGTACTTGGGTTTACCGTCCGCTTTACGTGAGCTGGCCTTGCCAACGAACCGATCGACGGACTTCGGTCGCGTCGATATCCGGTCGATCCGAGGCTGGCGTGAAAGAAGCTCCTACAAGAGCGTTTCCAGCGTCTTGGCGATGGGAAGCAGCGTGTTGTCGTAACGCGCACGATAGTCGGCTTCGACGGTCATCTGCCCTTCTCCAGCTTCTCGCTCACAATGGAGCCAACGGTGCTGAACTGCATTTTCACTCAGGTTCGGGCTTCGGCGCTGCCGCGGACTTGCCTTGGATCGTGGCGTCAGGTCCGGCTTCGCTGGTGGCGGTGGCATTGGCACCGACTTCGGTCGTGGCCGTTGGCCTGGCGCGGGAGTCCGGCTCGCGCCTGGCTTTGGCTCGAGTTTCGGGTTCGGGCCTGCTCGCGTCTTTGACCGGATCGAGGAGCCGATACGCCAGCAGTTTCACCGGGTCGGTCACGAGGAACCACGCCAGGGCGTAGGCCCAGACGAACAGGACCAACCGCCAGTCAAGCGGCGCCATGAGCACCCCGAACAGCACCAGCAGAGTGGCCACCGTCCACGCGCCGGTCACCGCGCCCAGGAAGATCGGCGCCGGGCGGATCGACCACCACGGCCCATGGGTGCGGGCCTGAAAGATCGTCATCAGACCGGCGACCGACAACATCAAATACATCATGGTCTGGAGCTGCGGATGGCTGAGATGGAACACGCGATTGCCGAGGAAGAACAGCCCGAACGCGGCAATCGGCCCGACCGCGCCCAGCACCGTGGCGATCCCCAGCACCAGGCGCATGTTCCACACCTCCGGCGCGTTCTTGTAGCGGACGTTGTCATAGGCGATGGATAGGATGGCGCCGTCGTTGAGCAGCGCCAGGAACACGATCATCACCGCCGTCAGCGGATAGAAGTTGAATATCAGGATGGCGAGCGTCATGAACAGCAGCACGCGCAGGGTCTCCGCGATGCGGTAGATCGCGTAGCTGTTCATGTGCTGGAAGATTTTCCGGCTCTCCTGGATCGCGTCGATGATCACCGACAAACCGGGTGTCATCAGCACGATGGCCGCCGCCGCGCGCGCCGCATCCGTGGCGCTTGCGACGGCGATGCCGCAATCGGCCTGTTTCAGCGCCGGCGCGTCGTTCACCCCGTCGCCGGTCATACCGACGATATGGCCGCGACTTTGCAGCGCCGCGACGATGTGGAATTTGTGCTCGGGGAACACCTGCGCGAAGCCCTCGGCATCGTCGATCGCCTTGGCCGCCGCCGGGGTCTTCTGCTGCGCTTCGTCGCCCAGGGTGCTGGCATCGAGGATGTTGCACCCGATGCCGAGCTTGCCGGCGGTCTCCTGCGCGATCGCCAGCGCATCGCCGGTCACCATCTTGACCTTCACGCCCATGCGTTCGGCCGCCGCGATCGTGGCTCTGGCGTCCTCGCGTGGCGGATCGAACAGCGGCAGAACACCAAGGAACTGCCAGTCGCCATCGCCCTCGGCCCGCGCCACGCCCAAGGCCCGAAAGCCGCGCGCGGCGAATTCGCCGACCGCCTTATCGACGGCGGATTTCACCTGCGGGGCATTGGCGGCGAGCGCCAGGATCACCTGCGGCGCGCCCTTCGTCACCTTGAACGCCTTGCCGTCAGGACCGGTGACGGCGGCCTCGGTGCGCTTGTGCACCGGGTCGAATGGCTGGAAATGGCCAGGCTCATAGCCTTTGAGGGCCTGATCGTCTTTCAGCCCGCCCAGAACCGCCAGATCGATGGTGTCGTCATTGTCGACGCGCGACGCCAAAGCGCCGGCCAGCACCACCTCCGCCGGCGTGACGCCATCGACGCCGAACGGATCGCCCAGCGTGAGCTTGTTCTGCGTCAGCGTGCCGGTCTTGTCCGCGCACAGCACATCGACGCCCGCCAGCTCCTCGATCGCCACCAGCCGTGTGACGACCGCCTTCTTTCTGGCCAGCATGCGCGCGCCGACCGCCATCGTCACTGACAGAACCGTCGGCATCGCCACCGGAATCGCCGCCACCGTCAGCACCAGGGCGAACTGCAGTGTGGTGAGGATCGGATCGCCGCGGATTACTGCGACGGCGATGATCGCCGATACCATGACCATCGCCAGGATGATCAGATAATTGCCGATCTTCAGGACCGCGCGTTGGAAATGGCTGACGCTCTTCGCCCCCTGCACCAGCTCGGCCGTTCTGCCGAAATAGGTCTTCGCGCCGGTGGCATAGACCAGCGCGCCGATCTCGCCCCGACGAATGATCGAGCCGGAAAAGATCGCCTCGCCGGATTTGCGGGTGGCCGGCAGCGACTCGCCGGTCAGCGCCGACTGGTCCACCTCCACCGGGTCGCCGTCCAGCAGGCGCGCATCCGCCGGCACGATGTCGCCCAGGCGAACGCGAATGACGTCGCCCGGCACCAGCTCCCGCGCCGCCGGCGCGACCCACTTGCCGTCCCGCAGCACCCTTGTCTTGACCGCCAGCGTGGCCTTCAGGGCGGCGATCGCGTTTCCCGCCTCGTGCTCTTCCCAGAATCCGACAAGGGCGTTGGCCAGCAGCAGCACCAGGATGATCACGAAGTCCGGCCAATGCCGCGCGACCGCCGACAGGATCACCGCCACTTCGATCATCCACGGGATCGGCCCCCAGAAATAGCCGAGGAAGGTCAGCAACTCGCTGGTCTTCTTCTCCTCGATCTCGTTCGGACCATACTGCTTCAGGCGCCGTTCCGCCTCGGCCTGGCTGAGACCGTCGGGCGAGGAGCGCAGCTCTTTCTCGACCGCCGCCAAAGGCAGCGTCTTCAAATCGTCCTTCGCCTCGGATTTCGATCCCGCCTTGGCCACGGCTTCGGCGTTCGGCTTGGAGGCGGGCGCGTCGGCGTGACCGACAGCGGTCTTCGTCATGTCTCATCGTCCTGTCTGCGCCGCGCCTCGCGTCGGGTGAGCCGCGGCATGGTTGATGTCACGCCTGGGTCACCAGGGCATTGCCATCGTCACGCGCCGTCCCGCTCGCCGAGATCGGGCACGTTCGATTCAGTGCGACACCGCCTGCGGCTTTCCCGAGGCCGCGGCGGTGGCGGTCGGGCGGCGCGGTGGCGGCGCCAGCGCTTGTTTCAGTCGGAGCAGGCGGTCGCTCTCGGCCGAACTCGGCGGGCCGGCCGCGCCGACGATCGCGCGCACCTGGCTCAGCAGCGCTGTCCGCGCGTCCGCCTCAGGTACCAGCACAGCGAGCGCCGCCATCGCCTGCTCGCGCTCGAGCTGCAGCAGGAATGCCTGATCCCGCACCACCGCCTTGAACGCGGCAAGCGACAGGTGCATGACCGTCCGGCGCGCGGCGTTGAGCGCGAGCGCGCAGCGCTGGTCGAGCACGTGGTCGGCCGCGAGCACGTAGAGCACCGCCCTGGTCAGCGCTTCGTCGAAGCCGCCGGACTTGAGCTTGGCGGCGTATGCCTTTGCATGGACCTCCTGCAGCGCCCGTTGTTCGGGGGACGGGCCGGGCGGTGGCCTTGCTTCGGTCCTGTCCGTGATGCCGAGCAGCGCCTGCACGAACGGCGAGCCATAGACACCGAAGAAGACCTGCTCGGCCATCATGTCCCGCGCGGCGCGGTAGGCATCCAGTCCGGCGATGATCTGGTCGGAAACCTGCGTCTGCAGCGCGAGGAACGGATTGTCGGCCGCCACCGGCCGGCGCGCCGCGTCCACGCCGGCGGCCATCGTCCGCACAACCTGCATCCATGGATTGCGGTCGGCAAAGATCGTGTAGCTCAGCCGCAGCGGATTCAGGGCGCGGGTGAGGTCGGCCATCGGCTGGTTCGCGAGCGCGCGCACCAGCGGCTGGAGGACCCTGCGATAGGCCGCGAGGTTGAGGGCCGACAGGCGCGCGACGGCGGCGAAGGCGCGATCGTCCTCGGAGCTGTTGCGCCCAAGCGCGCAGATGTCGTCGAGTGGGCGGGTCTCGAAGCGGGCGATCCAATCGCCGGTGACGAAGCCGCCACGCGGCGTTTCGGCCGGCCGCGGCGAAATGATCATTTCATGCAGACCCGGCGGCAGGCAGTCGATGACATCCATCATCTGTACGAACTCCTCGTCCTGCTCGGCGCCCACCTTGGTGGAGACGAAGATGGCGAGATGCCCGATCTTGTGGTCCAGACAATAGACGATCGTCTGATCGGCGGCACGGATCTCATCGACGCTGCGATACAGATCGAGAATCCAGCCAAGCGACTGCGGCGGCGGGCTGATGTTGTCGGCGGTCGAGGCGAAAGCGATGATCGGCGATCTGATGTTGCGAAGATCGAAGATCCTGCCATCGCTCGACGCCAACTGACCGCGCGTCAATTTATCGCCGATGAACAAATTGTCGACGAGGAACTGCAATTCATCGCCGTTGAGCTGGATGAAGTCGCCCCACCACTTCTCGAATGCGAGGTAGCGCGCGCCGCCGGTGTCGATGTGGGTATAGACGTCATACTGCTTGCCCCACAGCCAGTTCGCCGGGTTCAGGCTGTCGAAGTTCATCACCAGCGCGGTGCCGTCGAACCTGCCGCGGCCGAGATCGCTGGTCATCGCGGTCAGCCAGCTGCCGCCGAGCAGACCGCCGGCATAGCGCATCGGATACTTGCCGTGCACGCCCTGCCAGTACGACATCGGCGAGCCGGCGACGAGGCACGGCCCGAACAGGTCCGGCCGCAGCATCGCCACCATCAGGGTCTGGTAGCCCGCCTGGCAGTTGCCGATCGCGAACGGACGCGGTGCGCCGGGATGCAGCGCGACGACGCGCTCGAAGAACGCCACCTGACCTTCGACGACGTCGAGGAATTGCTGGCCAGGTTCGGGCGTCGCCGCGAAGCTGATGAAGTAGACCGGATGCCCGGCGTGCCCGATCGCGGGCAGCGTCCAGATCTCGACGGCGGGCGGTCGATCGGGCCGACCCCAGGTCCGATGCCGATGCCCCGATGCCACCTCGTCGGTCCTCGGCGCCGTATCCTGGCCATGCAGCTCGCCCCATTGCGCCGCAAGTATCTCGGCGTTCGCCGGATCAACCGTGCGGTCTCGGCCGCCTTGCCAGATCGAGACGCGTGGCCACGACCGTCGCGAACGGGCCTGCGTCACTGCACGGACGTCGCCAGCGAGCGCCTGCCGCGACCGAGACATGTTCGCCCGTCGCATGTGAAGCATCGCTGCGACCTGGGTTTGCGCGCAGCCGACTGGCATGCCCGCGACAATGCCCCCGGCAGCGAACACTGCAGGGTATATTGCATGAAGATGATTGGGTGATAGCCGTCCTTGCGGGCCACGGTCGCGGACAAGCCCACCACATACCGTGCCTTCGATCGCCGAGCGACAAGCTCGAAGCTTGCCGCCGACGGGTGATGGCATTCATCGACGATCAGATAGCCATAATCGGCAACTGTGTCCGCGACGTCCCCGTTGCGGACCAGGCTCTGGATGAGCGCGACTTCGATGATGCCGGGCGGATTGCCCACATCCTCGCCGGCCTCAAGGCGGTCCGCTATCAGATCGCCGGCCGGACAATTGTTTAGAAGACCAAAATCAGCCCCGAAGCTGCCGAGATCCTTAAAAACCTCGGAATATCAGAGCCAAAGAAGCTACTCACAGTCATCGAACCGTCCCAAGCCAAACCCACCGCTTAGGCACACGCCCCGAATCCGCATCGAAAATCCGCCGCAAAACAGGGGATCTTTCCTCAGGTCTGCCTCATGACCGCGAACCCGGGCATGGCTTTGCAGATATAGCGATCGGCGTCCGGGCGCGCAGAGCCCGTAGATTCCGACCCTGACGCGGATTTCGGAACTGTCCTATGGTCGCCTCATCGCTCAGCCTCGTGGCGGTCGACCATGACCCGCCCATTGCAGCGAACATGAAAGGCGGTAGCCGAAATGGCCCGCGCGCAATTCAATACCCGCTCACCCTTCGATGCGTTCCTGTTCGCACCCATCGGCGAGGACAGCAAAGGCCTGATCGTCAGCGTGCTCTCTGCGCTGGCCAGGCTCGATTTCGACCCCTGGCAGGAAGCCGCCGTGTTCGCGCGGCTGCCGAAGGAAGCCGCTCAGGCGCGGCTGACCAGGATGATCGCCGATCTGCCGAATGCGTCGCCCCTGCAGGCGGAGCCGGGCACCATCGCGACACAGGTGCTTGCCCTCCTGCCCGATCGGCCCGAACCCACGGCAGTTCCCGATGCCACGGCGACCGCCCGCAATTCGACGACCGTGCTGCGCCCGGCCGGGCTGCTGGTCGCCTTGGGTCCGACCGTGCTGCTGATCGCATCGGCGGTCGTCTTCGCCCTGTGGTCGGCCTCGATCATCACGATGGCGAGCCAGCAGGTCCCGACGGCGAAGGCAAGTCAGGTCGATGCACGCGGCGGCAATCGACCCGACGCCGCCCGCGTACCGCTCCCAGCCGCAACCGGCATGGCGGCGGCCGCCGGTGCCGGGCGCGCGACCGACGGCCGAGGGACGTCCACGACTGAAGCTGGAGATGGCGGAGATGCTCATGCTCGAACCGACATGCCGGCTGCTTCGGGACCGGCGACCCGGTCGATCATCTCGCCGCATTGATGGCAAAGGAGGATCGCGATGATGCGGGCAATTGCGGTGATCGCTCTGGTTATGGCGCCGATCGTCGCCGGAGCGGCGCAACCCGAAGAGAAGGCCGCGGCGTATCAGGCGCAGATGCAGCCGATGAGCAGGATCGTCGCGGTCGCCGCGCGCGCCGCCTCGTGCGAGGTGCGAAGTCGGCAGTGGAACGCGCTGATTCAGGGCGCATCGGTGATCCAGGCCTATGCCCTGGCTGGCGCTCTGTGGGGGATGCAGGGCAAGTACCTGTCGCCGGCCGGCCTGGTTCATTTCGAGAAGATGGGCGATGCGCTGCAGCGGATCCGACTTGCCGCAGCCCGGAAGACACCGGATGCCTGCGCAAGTCTTCGCAACGATCCCTCGATCATGCGCAGCCTGGACCATCTGGCCGTAATGGAGGGCTGGCCAGAGCGCTGAATGATGCGCGACCGGCCGCTGGCGGCAGCCGGGCGTCCGGCGGAATGGCGCAGACGGATCGATCGTTGCCGAACCTGTCTGTCGCCGCGTCGGGTAACGCCATGCCTCAACGCAGGATCCGCGCTTTTCCCGGCATCCGGATGGCGCTGCCGCCGGGCTGGGACGTGCAGCCGCGCCGTGCAGCGGGCCGATGGCCGCAAGCAACCAAACCGCCTTGGCGGCCGCCGCGCGATGCGGCGGTTGCGTGGCAATCGCATCCGGGCCCGAGCGACGCCCCAGGGAGATCGGGATGACCATTGATTTCGCAGCGCGACACAAGCCGGCGCCGGGCAGGGCCGGGCACGGACCGGCGACAGCCGACGCCGGCCCTGCGGCGGTCCAGCTTGCCACCGCCTGGCCCGAATACATGATCGACGCGTTCCAGCGCAGCGTTCTGTTCCTCGAGCTGTTGCGGCAGCGTGGCAACGACGAGATCGCGATCACCGCACGGCCGGTGGCGACGGTGTTGCGGTTCGACCATGACCTGGTGATGAGCGGCCAAGCGCTGCCGCGGCCGATGAACTACTCGCTGCTGCGCATCACGCCACCGCCAGGGGTGATTACCGACCCACGCAAGCGGCCGGTCGTGGTGGTGGACCCGCGGGCCGGCCAGGGTCCCGGCATCGGCGGCTTCAAGGCGGAGAGCGAGATCGGCGACGCCCTGGACGCCGGGCATCCGGTCTACTTCATCAGCTTCGCGGCGACGCCCGAACCTGGCCAGCAATTCCTCGACGTCGTCGAAGGTCAGGTGGCGTTCTTCGAGCGCGTCGTCGCGCTGCATCCCGGCGCACCGCGTCCGTTCGCGATCGGCAACTGCCAGGCGGGCTACCAGACCCTGATGGTGGCGATGCTGCGGCCGGACCTGTTCGGGCCGTGCCTCGTCGCCGGCTCGCCGATGTCGTACTGGCAGGGCGTGCACGGCAAGTATCCGATGCGCTATGCCGGCGGTCTGCTCGGCGGCAGCTGGCTGACCGCGATGACCAGCGATCTCGGCCGCGGCAGGTTCGACGGCACCGCGCTGGTGATGAACTTCGACAGCCTGAACCCGGCGAACTGGCTGTGGGGCAAGCAGTATGACGTCTATACCCACATCGACACCGGCGGCGCGCGCTACCTCGCATTCGAGAAGTGGTGGGGCGACTTCATCCAGCTCAACGGCGATGAATTGCAGTTCCTCGTCGACAATTTGTTCATCGGCGATAAATTGACGCGCGGTCAGTTGGCGTCGAGCGATGGCAGGATCTTCGATCTTCGCAACATCAGATCGCCGATCATCGCTTTCGCCTCGACCGCCGACAACATCAGCCCGCCGCCGCAGTCGCTTGGCTGGATTCTCGATCTGTATCGCAGCGTCGATGAGATCCGTGCCGCCGATCAGACGATCGTCTATTGTCTGGACCACAAGATCGGGCATCTCGCCATCTTCGTCTCCACCAAGGTGGGCGCCGAGCAGGACGAGGAGTTCGTACAGATGATGGATTGTTGATTTCCGCTGAGATCTGACCCGGGAAGGCCGGATTTTTCCACTGAGATTTGACCCATGTTTGACTGTTTCCCCGTCTGGAAGAGGCGGGGGCGAACGGAGTGTTGGACATGGCGTTTTTGAGCATTATCCGCCGGTGGCATAAGCGTGAGCATGTGCCGATCCGAGAGATTTCCCGGCGCACAGGCGTGTCGCGGAACACGATCCGCAAATATCTTCGGTCTGATGTGATTGAGCCGAAGTTTCAGGTTCCGGACCGGCCGAGCAAGCTTGATCCTTATGCCGAGAAGCTTTTGGCGTGGCTGCGCCGTGAAGCTGGCCGGCCGCGCAAGCAGCGGCGGACGGTCAAGCAGCTATACGGTGATCTCGTCAGCCTGGGCTATGACGGTTCCTACAATCGTGTGGCGGCCTTTGCCCGGGCTTGGAAGGGGGAGTGCCAACGGCTGCAGCAGACCGCCGGCCGGGGAACCTTCGTGCCCTTGGCCTTTGCGCCTGGCGAGGCGTTCCAGTTTGACTGGAGCGAAGATTTTGCGATCATCGGTGGCGTCCGCGTCAAGTTGCAGGTGGCGCACACCAAACTGTCGCATAGCCGGGCGTTCATTGTTCGGGCCTATCTGCTGCAGACACATGAGATGTTGTTCGACGCGCATAACCACGCCTTCCAAGCTCTCGGCGGCGTACCGCGGCGCGGGATTTACGACAACATGCGCACCGCCGTTGACAAGGTCGGCCGTGGCAAGGAGCGCAGCGTCAACGCCCGCTTCCTGGCGATGACCAGCCATTATCTCTTCGAGGCCGAGTTCTGTAATCGGGCCGCCGGTTGGGAGAAGGGGCAGGTTGAGAAGAACGTCCAGGATGCACGCCACCGCCTGTGGCAGTCCATGCCTCCGTTCGAAAGCTTGGACGCCCTGAACGACTGGCTGGAGCGGCGCTGCCGGGAGCTGTGGGAGCAGACCGCGCATGGCAACGAGCCGGGAACCATTGCCGATGTCTGGGCCAGCGAGGTTGAGAGCCTCATGCCTGTGGGCCGTCCGTTCGATGGGTTCGTGGAACACACCAAGCGGGTCTCCTCGACCTGCCTGATCCACTTGGAGCGTAACCGCTACAGCGTGCCGGCCTCTTTTGCCAACCGGCCGGTCAGCCTGCGGGTCTATCCCGACAGGCTGGTGGTGGCGGCGGAGGGGCAAATCATCTGCGAGCATCCGCGCATCATCGACCGGACGCACAACGGCCCAGGGCGCACTGTGTATGACTGGCGGCATTATCTGGCGGTGATCCAGCGCAAGCCGGGCGCCTTGCGCAACGGTGCGCCGTTCCTGGAATTGCCCGATGCCTTCAAGCGGCTGCAGCAACATCTCCTGCGCCGTCCTGGCGGTGACCGGGAGATGGTGGAGATCCTGGCCCTGGTGCTGCACCATGACGAGCAGGCGGTGTTGGTGGCGGTGGAACTGGCGCTGGAGGACGGCGTGCCGTCCAAGACGCATATCATCAACCGGCTCCACCGGCTGATCGACGGCAAACAGGCTCCGCTTCCGGTCATCACCGCGCCACAGGCACTGACATTGGCCAATGAACCCAAGGCTGACGTCGAGCGCTACGATAGCTTGCGCCAATCTGAGGAGGCCCGCCATGCGTCATGATCCCGCCACCGGCGCGCTCGTCATCATGCTGCGCAGCCTCAAAATGCACGGCATGGCACAGGCCGTCGATGAACTGGCCCAGCAGGGTGCCCCGGCCTTCGAAGCCGCCATCCCGGTACTCTCCCAGTTGCTCAAGGCCGAGACCGCTGAGCGCGAGGTCCGCTCCATGGCCTATCAGTTCAAGGCCGCCCGCTTCCCGGCCTATCGCGACCTGGCCGGCTTCGACTTCGCCAGCAGCGAGGTCAATGAGGCCCTGGTCCGCCAGTTGCATCGTTGCGACTTCATCGAACCCGCCGACAATGTCGTGCTCGTCGGCGGCCCGGGCACGGGCAAAACCCACATCGCCACCGCGCTCGGCGTGCAGGCCGTCGAGCATCACAAAAAGCGCGTCCGCTTCTTCTCCACCGTCGAGCTGGTCAATGCTCTGGAGCAGGAAAAAGCTCAGGGAAAGGCTGGGCAAATCGCCGGCCGTCTGATCCATGCCGACCTCGTCATCCTCGATGAGCTTGGCTATCTGCCCTTCAGCGCCTCAGGCGGAGCTTTGCTGTTCCATCTGCTCAGCAAGCTCTACGAGCGCACCAGCGTCGTCATCACCACCAACCTGAGCTTCAGCGAATGGTCCGCCGTCTTCGGCGACGCCAAGATGACCACCGCGCTCCTCGATCGCCTCACCCACCACTGCCATATCCTCGAGACCGGAAATGACAGCTTCAGGTTCAAAAATAGCTCCGTGCAGAAATCCCAAAAACGAAAGGAGAAAAATCCAGCCTTGACCCCATCATGAAACTCAAATCATAAACTATGGGCGGGTCAAATCTCGATGGAATTCCCGGGTCAGATCTCAGCGGAAATCAACAGTCGCCCATCAGATCGCGTTGCTGCTGGCCGTGGCCGAGGGGCTGTTCGATTCCATTGCCGTCGACGGGATGGCCGCAGCGGCCGCCGATGTCATCCGGGCGGTGAGCGCAACTGAGGAAGCGGGAGAGATCGCGGCCGGCGCCCCGCTCGAGGGCACACGGCGGGCGGCGATCCTGTCCGCGGCGCGTGCGGCCCTTGGCCAGGAGGTGTGATGGCCACGCTCGAGGAACTGTCCCGCCACATCGAGACCGCCGGGAAACTGCAGGCGGTGGTGCGCACGATGAAGACGATCTCGTCCGTGGCCATCCGCCGCTACGAACTGGCCGAGCAGGCGATGGCGCGCTACCTGGAGACGGTGGAGATGGGCCTGCAGGTCGTCCTTCGCGCGCTCGATGGCGCCGAGATCGAGAGCCGTGCACCCAGGCGCGGCCGCACGGCGGTGATGCTGGTCGGCTCCGAAATCGGCCTTTGCGGCGCCTTCAACGAAAGGCTCGTGGCTTTCGCACTGGACAGCCTTGCCACTTCCGGCGCGGCGGTCGAAACCCGCCTCGTGCTGACGATCGGGTCGCGCGTCGATGCAAGCTGGCGCGCCGCGGCCGAACCGCCGGACGGCCATCAGCAGGCCCCCGCGACGCTGGAGGGGCTGTCGCACACGGTCGGCGCGGTGCTGACCCGTCTCGATCACTGGCAGGAGAATGAGGGCGTCGATCAACTGGTGCTGTTTTACCAGCGCCCGGGCGAGATGGGAGCGGTTACGCCGGTGCAAACCCGCCTGCTGCCGCTCGATCCGGCCTGGCTTGCCGGGCTGCGCGCGCGACATTGGCCGTCGCATCGCCTGCCGGTCCCGCTAGGGGCGCCGGAATTGCTCTTTCGCAGGCTGGTGCGCCAGCTCCTGTTCGCCCGCGTCTTCACCGCGATCATCCAGTCCCAGACGGTCGAACACGCCGAGCGTCTCGAGGCCATGCAGGCGGCCGACCACAGCATCGCCGAGAAGATCGATGAGCTGCACATCGAGCATCGGCGGATCCGGCAGAACGCGATCACCTCGGAACTCCTCGACATCGTCTCGGGCTACGGTGCCATCATGGATGAGGAACCTGAAGAAGCGGCGGCAGAGAAGGATGCGCAAGCGGTAGTCCGCACGGCACCGCCGCATCCTGCCCCCTCGTCGCGCGCGGGATCGCGAACATAGCACTGAGGCAGAACCGCTCGAAGCCTGCCCACCCGCCTCCCGTGCCGCTGCCGCAACGGCATTCGGCGCGCCGCCCGCCCTGTTTCGGAATTCCGGGCGACATCCCGATCCGGACCGATACAGTCGTCGCGACAGAACATTGACGCAGGTCAATGTCGCGCATGGCGGCTTGGACTAGCATTTTTTTCTCATGCAGAGGCGAGGGCGCCATGACGAGCGAAGCTTTCGCCTTGGAAGGTTCGATGATGACGAATCCACCGGCCAATCGAGATTCCGGCATACCTGCCGAAGCGCCCTCCGCAACTCATCCTTCCACCGCGCCTCCGCGCATAATGGCATGTGTCGACACCTCGGCCATGGGGCGGAAGGTGATGGCGCATGCGGCCGCGATCACGCAAGCACTGGACGGCGAGCTGACCCTGATCAGGGTCATCGAGACGCAACCGGCGGGCGGATCCCCGCCCGATCCGGTCGAATGGGAAATCCACCGCCGCGAGACGTGGGAGGCCATGCTGCAGATCGTGGCGGCACAGGACATCGCGCCGGCACGGATCCAGGCACAGGTCATCGAGGGCGAACCGGGCGAACAGATCGCGTTATGGGCCCGCGACCACGATGTCGACCTCACGGTGCTTTGTACACAGGGCGAGGACCAGGCGACGACCGGAAGTCACGGCAACACGGCACGCAGCGTCATCGCCCATGCGATCGGCTCGGTGTTGCTGGTGCCCGATGGCGTCGCCGATGGCGGCCCCGTTGCGTATCGGAAGATCCTGGTGCCACTTGACGGATCGTGCCGGGCCGAGAGCGCTGTGCCCATGGCCGTCCGCCTGGCACGCGCCCGGGAGGGAGAAATCGTGTTCGTTCATGTGGTGCCAGTTCCGGAACTGACCGAAATCGGGCCGCCAGAGACCGAAGCTCGGGAACTGTCCGACACCCTCGTCCGCCGCAACGAACGGGTGGCGCGGGAGTATCTCGACCGGACCCGGAGCCATCTGGCGGATCAGGGTATCCATGCCCGCAGCCTCGTGCTCCGGGGCGGCGACGTCCGCAGGCGCCTCGCACGGGCCATCGTTGACGAGGCGGCGGACCTTGTTGTCCTGTCATCGCATGGCCGCAGCGGCTATGTGGACGTTCCGCACGGCAGCACCGCGGCGTATCAGATCGACCATCCGACAACGCCGCTTTTGATCGTGCGCCCCCGGACGGCGCGGTCGCAGCGCCACCCGGTTCCTGCGCCGACATGCGCACGCCACCGCGTATCTGACCAGGCCTCGCCCTGAGGCCGCGGGAATGGATACGGACCCGGATCTGATCAGAACGACAGCCGGGGAACTCCGGGACCTGCACCGGGTCAGCAATCAGGCGCCGGAAGCCATTGCGGCTTGGCAGCACATCACGGCGCTTGCAGCTTGGCTTGATCGTGCCCGGGCCAGCTGCGCCGATCCGGAACCCGAGGCGACGAAAGCGGCCGACTGGCTGCTGGACAACGACTATCAGGTCCTTCGCGCGGCCCGACAAATTCGCGAGGATCTGCCGCGGGCTTTCTACAGAAGGTTGCCGCGTCTGGCCGGGCCCGGGAATGACGAAGGTCTGCCGCGAATCTTCTATCTTGCGCACGGGTTGCTGCGCGCCTGCCGGCTGCAGGTTTCGCTTTCGGCTGCCGTACGGTTCATCCGCGCCTACCAGGAAGAGGCACCCCTCACGATCGCCGAGTTGTGGGCGTTCCCGACCATGCTGAGGCTCGCGTGCCTGGAGCTTCTGGTGGCCGCGTTCGCGCGGCTCGTTCCCGGACTGAAGCCACCCTTCGCGCTCTCGTCCTGTGTCGCCATGCTCGGGCCGCTGGACGACACCGAGTGCGTATCGCGTGCGCTGGGCAATCTCGGCGTCATCGACACTGTCTCGTGGAATGATTTCTTCGACAGCTCCAGCCAGGTCGAGGCGATCCTGCAAACTGATCCGGCCCAAATCTATGCGCGCATGGATTTCGAAAGCCGCGACCGTTATCGCAAGGTGATCGAGCAACTCGCGGATGATGTTGCCCGCCCCGAGACGGACGTGGCCCGGGAAGTCATCAACCTGGCGAAGGCCGCGGACCCGTCGCAACAGGCCGGGCATGTGGGCCACTGGCTGATCGGACATCGCCGGGACGAGACGGAGACGGCGATCGGCTACCACCCGTCCCTGGCAGCATCGGCACGAGGCTGGGCGCAGCGGCACCCCGGCCGGCTCTATGCGTCTGCGCTCGTGATCACCGGCGTGGCGGCGCTGCTGCCGCCGGCCTTCTATCTCGCCAGCGCCGACGCGGGGCCGCTTGGGTGGACGTTCGGCATCCTGCTGGCTGTGCTGCCGGCATCCATACTCTCGGTCGCCGTCGTGCACTGGGTCATCACACTGCTAGTGCGACCACGCGTCCTGCCCAAGCTCGACCTCAAGAACGGCATTCCGCCCGAGTGCGCCACCGCGGTCGTCATGCCGATCATCATCGGTGCCACGAGCGAGGTCCCCGGGCTCATCGAACGCCTGGAACTGCACTGGCTCTCCAACCCCGATGCCACGCTCCGCTTCGTGCTGCTGAGCGATCACACCGATGCGCCTGCCGAGCACATGCCCGGTGACGATGCGGTGGACGAGGCGCTGGTGGATGGCATCCGCCGGCTCAACGGGCGGTATGGACAAGGCGGCGACGGCCCGTTTCACCTGCTGCACCGCGCCCGCCGCTTCAACGCCGCCGAAGGAAGCTGGATGGGGTGGGAAAGGAAGCGCGGCAAGCTCGAGCAGTTCAATCGCCTCGTGCTGGGAGACCAGACGCCCGCCTTCCCGCTGCAGGAGGGAGATACCGAAGCCCTTCGCGGGCGGCGCTTCGTCGTCACCGTCGATGCCGACACCATCTTGCCGCCGGGTGCCGTCAATCGTCTGGTGAGCGCATTGGCACACCCGCTGAACAGCCCGGTCATCGATGCGGCTACGGGGCGTGTGCGGTCCGGCTACACCGTGATCCAGCCGCGTGCGGAAATTCGGCCAGATAGCGGCATGCGATCGCTGTTTGCCCAGCTTGCCACGGGGGATACGGCAATCGACATCTACAGCCGGGCCGTTTCGGATGTGTACCAGGATCTCTTCGGCGCGGGGAGCTATGTCGGCAAGGGGATCTACGAGGTCGCGCCGTTCCAAGCGGGCCTCGATGCCAGAGTGCCCGAGAATGCGCTCTTGAGCCACGATCTGTTCGAAGGTGCCCACGGTCGGGTCGCGCTGGCATCCGACATCGTTGTCTATGAAGGCTTTCCCGCCGGCTATCTCGAGTTCAGCCGCCGATGGCACCGTTGGGTGCGCGGCGACTGGCAGTTGCTGCCCTGGCTGTTCAGGCGGGTTCCCGCCGCCCATGGGCAGCGTGTCGAAAACCCGTTGTCGACACTCGATCGCTGGAAGATACTTGACAATCTTCGTCGCAGCCTGGTTCCGATAGCGCTCGTAGCACTCCTCGTGGCCGGCTGGCTGATCCTGCCTGGAAGCCCCTGGGTGTGGACCCTCGTCGCGATCGCCCCGCTCGGTATCGCCCTGTTCACCGAGGTCCTGAGCGATTTCGCGCGCGGCCGCCCGCGCGAACTGATGCGCGGCACGTGGAGGCGCCTGACCGAGCACGCCGGGCGATGGGGGCTGACCATCGTCTTCCTGACGCAGGATGCGGCCATCGCGCTCGATGCCATCGCGCGAACTTTGTGGCGGCTCCTGGTTTCGCGTCAACACCTTCTGGAATGGACTTCAGCCGCTCATTCCGAGATCCATTTCGCCGCCACCCGGTCGCATGCCACCGCCTGGCGGGTGCTGTGGATCAGCCCGTTCGTGGCGATGGCCTGCACGGTCCTGATCGCGGTCAGCGACCCTTGGGCGTTCCCGTCCGCTGCGCCCATACTCCTGCTCTGGATCGCAGCGCCGGGAATTGCCGTGTGGACCAGCCGTTCGTCCCGATTGTCCCGGCCGGACCTGACAACCGACGAGCGCGCCTACCTGCGCCGTCTGGCACGGCGGACGTGGCTCTATTTCGAGGTCTTCGTCGGCCCTGAGCACAACTGGCTGCCACCGGACAATTTCCAGGAGCAACCCTACGCGGAGCTTGCCCACAGAACGTCGCCAACCAACGTCGGCATGATGTTCCTCTCGACGGTCACCGCCTGGGACCTGGGATATCTCGGCTCGAGCGATCTGAACGCCCGTGTCCACGCCGCTCTCGACACGCTTGACCGGCTCGAGCGCTACCGAGGCCATTTCCTCAACTGGTATGACACGAGGCTGCTGCACCCGCTTGAACCGCGTTATGTCTCGACGGTCGACAGCGGGAATTTGGCGCTCTGCCTTGTCACCTTGAAGGAATGCTGCCTGGAGGCGGCGGATGCGCCGGCACTGCGCAGCAAGCTGTGGGACGGTCTGGCCGATACCCTTGGTCTGCTGGCGGAGGCCCTGGAACGCGTTCGGCACGCAGAGGTGGCAGACTTGCGCGCGACCGCTGCAACGCTCGCAGGGTATGCCGTGACGGTTCGCGCAGACCCGGAAAGCTGGCGGACCGCCCTCGTCGGGATCTGCGAGCGTCAGTGTCCCGAACTCGAGGCGATGATCACGGAGACGATCGCAGGCGCGTCCGATGCACTCCCCGCCGGATCGTTGCGCGAACTGCGCATTTGGCTGGAGCGCGTGCACCATCATCTCGCCAGCATGCAGCGGGATCTCGACCGTCTCCACCCCTGGCTGGCCCTGATGGACACGGCCCCGCCGGCATGCGCGGACCTGGTCCGGCAGATGAAGGACGAGCTGTCTCCCGTCTTGCCCCCGGCGAAGGCCGGCGACGCGCGGGCGCGGATACGCAGGGCCGTGGCCGAAGCGGCGGCGCTGGCACCGGATCCGGCGAGCGCGCAATGGTTGTCGGAACTCGATGCCGCGCTCGCCCGCAGCGGCGTTGCACAAGACGGATTGGGCGACAGCCTGCGCGCCCTTGCGGCACGAGCCGACGCCATGGCGACGGCCATGGAGTTCGATCTGCTCTACGATCGGGACTCCAGGCTTTTTCATATCGGCTACAACGCCAGTTCCGACAGGATCGATCCCCACCACTACGACCTCTTCGCGTCCGAGGCGCGGATGGCCAGCTATTTCGCGATCGCGAAACGAGACGTTCCCGCCGAGCACTGGTTCTTTCTCGGCCGCCCGATCACCCGCCTGCGCAGCGGCATGTCGCTCATGTCCTGGAACGGGTCCATGTTCGAATATCTGATGCCCTCGCTCCTCCTGCGCGGTGGCCCCGATACGCTGATGACGCGCAGCGAGCGGACGGCGGTGGATACCCAGCGCCGATACGCCGGCAGTCTCGACATCCCATGGGGCGTTTCCGAATCGGCGTATGCCGTGCTCAATTCTGACCATCACTACCAGTACCATGCCTTCGGCGTGCCCGGGCTCGGCCTGCGCCGCGGGCTGGCGCGGGATCGCGTGGTCGCCCCCTATGCGAGCGCCCTGGCACTTGCCGTTCGTCCGGGCGAGGCGGTGCGGAACCTGCGGACGCTTGAAGAGATCGGACTGTCCGGCACCTACGGCGCGTTCGAAGCCGCGGATTTCACGCCGGAGCGGGTGCCGGTCGGACGCACCTTCGCCACGGTAGGCAGCTACATGGTGCACCACCAGGGCATGATCCTGGCGGCGATCGGCAATGCCGTGCACGACGATATCCTGGTGACCCGCCTGCGCCGGGACCCGCGCATCCGGGCGATCGAACTCCTGCTCGAGGAGCGGGTTCCCTGGGAATTGCCACCGGAACCTGTGCGCGAGCAGGCGGAGGAGGACGAGAGCAAACCCGTCTCGCAGCGCGCCGCGCTGCCGGCACCGCAGGCATGGGCCCCGGCAACCGGGAGCGGCTTCCCCCAGATGAATGTTCTTGGAAATGGCAGCCTGACCTGCTGGATTTCAGAGGCCGGCGGCGGCGCGCTCTGGTGGCGCCGGCAGGCGATCACCCGCTGGCTGCCCGACGCCACGCGCGACGACCATGGGCTGTGGATCTATGTGAACGACGAGGACAGCGGTGCGGTCTGGTCCGTCGGTCGCCAGCCCTGCGGTATCGAGTCGGACGACGCACGGGTGGTGTTTCATGCCCATCTCGCCGCGTTCAACCGCCGCGACCATGAGATCGGCATCGGCATGGAAGTCGCCATCGTGCCCGGTGATGACGTGGAAATCCGCCGCGTGACCGTCGTGAACAACAGCGACCGGCCGCGTGTCGTGCGGCTGAGCAGCTATGGTGAGGTCGTGCTGGCGCCGCCGCTGGACGACGAACGCCACCCCGCGTTCAGCAAGCTGTTCGTCGGCAGCGAGCATGTGGCCCGGTTCGATGGCCTGCTGTTCACCCGCCGGCCCCGCAGCCCCCACGATGCCCCACCGGTGCTGCTGCATCGTGTCGTGTTCGACCGGCCCGACATGGAGCTCGCCGGGTTCGATACCGACCGCCGGTCGTTCCTCGGTCGCGGCGGCGACATGCGGCGCCCGCGCGGCATCGTCGAGGGGCTGGCCGGAACGGTCGGCTGGACGCTCGATCCCGTCATGTCCCTGCAGGTACGGCTCGAACTCGCGCCGCAGGAGCGCCGGCAGTTCGCGTTCCTGACCATGGTGTCCGGCTCCCGCGGGTCGGTCCTGGAACTGGCGGAACGCTACGCCGAACTTACCGCGCTCGACTGGGCGCTGGGTGACGCAGCCGCCGCGGCGGGGCGGGAGGCGCAGCGGATCGGCCTGCGGCCTGAACGCCTGCCGGAAATCGCCACCCTCGCGTCGCTGCTCATTCATCCACATGAGACCTTGCGCGCCACACCGGCCGGGATTGCCGCCAATCGGCTCGGCCAGCCGCGTCTCTGGGGGCTCGGGATCTCGGGCGACCTGCCGATCCTGCTGCTGCGGGCGAGCGGCCAGAATGAAATGGGACTCCTGCCGCTGCTCGTTCGCGCCCTGCAATTCTGGCGGCGACGCGGGCTTCAGGTGGATCTCGTGATCCTGCGGGTGGGCGTCTCGGGATACGAGGAACCCGTGCGCGAGCGTGTTCTTGCCCTGTTGCACGAGGGCGGCGCGCACGAACTGCTCGGCCGTGCCGGCGGAATCCATCTGATCTTTTCCGACCTGATCCATGGCGAGGACCGGGGCCTGCTTGAATCCGTCGCGCGTGTCGTGCTGGACGAGACACAGGGCTCGCTCTCCCGGCAGCTCGAGCGCGCGGCCGAGCCGCGTGCCATGCTGCCGCGCTTCGAGCCGACCGGCGCACCGCCGGTCGCGCCGGCCGACCCGCCACTCACCCGTCCGACCGGCCTGGTGTTCGACAACAATTTCGGCGGCTTCTCCGAGGATGGGCGCGAATATGTCATCCACCTCGAGCCGGGCACGCGAACGCCGTCCCCCTGGAGCAACGTGCTGGCCAACGATGAATTCGGCTGCCTCGTCACCGAGGCCGGTGGCGGGTACACCTGGGCCGTCAACAGCGGGGAAAACCGCCTCACCGCCTGGACCAACGATCCGGTCGCCGATCCACCGAGCGAAATAGTCTATCTGCGCGACGAGGAAACCGCCGAGATCTGGACCCCGACGCCCGAGCCCGCCGGCGCGGATGCCGCCTGCCAGATCCGCCACGGCGCGGGTTACACCATTTGGCGCCAGCACAGTCACGGGCTGGAGCAGGAACTGCTGATTTTCGTGTCGTCCGATCAGCCCGTGAAGCTGGCGCGGCTGCGGTTGCGCAACCTGCGCCCCCGCGCGCGGCGGATCACGGCAACCTATTACGCCGCGTGGCTGCTGGGCGCGCTCGGCAGCATCGTCCGCCCGCAGGTGGTCTGCGACTACGATCCCGAATGCCAGGCCCTGTTCGCACGCAATCCATGGAACCCGGACTTCACCGAACGCGTGGCGTTCCTGACCTCCGACCATGCACCCCACAGCCTTACCACGGACCGTCAGGATTTCCTGGGGCGCGAAGGCCGTCTTGACCGGCCTGCGGGTCTGCTCGGCTGGGATCTGGGCGGCCGCGTCCGGGCCGGCGCCGATCCGTGTGCGGCCTTGCAGGTGCATCTCGATCTTGCCGCGAACGGCGAGGCGGAGGTCGTCTTCGCTCTCGGCCAGGGAAATGATCGCGCGCATGCGGCCGAACTGGCGCAAACCGTTCGCCAGGCAGGATATGCCGATCACGCCTTCGCGGCACTGAACCGCTGCTGGGAGCAACGGCTGGGCGCGGTCCGGGTGCGCACGCCGGATGCGTCGTTCGACCTGCTGGCCAATCGCTGGCTCCTGTACCAGACCCTCGCCTCACGAATCCTGGCGCGGGCGGGGTTCTACCAGGCCGGTGGCGCGCTCGGGTTTCGCGACCAGTTGCAGGACATTCTCGCCCTGTTTCATGTCGCACCGGCGCGGGCGCGCGCTCATATCCTGACCTGCGCGGCCCGGCAGTTCGAGGAAGGCGACGTGCTGCACTGGTGGCACCCGCCGCAGGATCGCGGCGTGCGGACCCGGTGCTCGGACGACCTGCTCTGGCTTCCCTACGTCACGACCCGATACGTCGAAGCGACCGGGGATGCGTCGATCCTGCAGGAAGATGTGGCCTTCCTGCGCGCCGCCCCGCTGCTGGCGGACGAGGACGATCGCTACGCGCAGTTTGATGCGGGACCGGAACGCCGGTCCCTGTTCGAGCACTGCCAGCGCGCCCTGGAGCATGGGGATACGCGCGGCGCGCATGGCCTGCCGCTGATGGGTGCGGGCGACTGGAACGATGGCATGAACCGGGTGGGCGCGCGGGGGCGCGGCGAGAGCGTCTGGCTCGCCTGGTTCGCCATCGCGACGATGCGCGGCTTCGCCGGCCTGGCAACCCGCCTGGAACGCGGCGACCTCGCGACACGCTGGACACGCCGGGCCGAGGAACTCGGAAACGCCATCGAACAGCACGCCTGGGACGGGCAGTGGTATGTGCGCGCATTCGACGATAACGGACAGCCATGGGGCGCCTCCGACATCGCCGAGTGCCGCATCGATTCGATCTCGCAATCATGGGCCGTTCTCGCAGGGACGGGCGTGACGGAGCGGGCGCGCACCGCCGTCGCGGCCGCGGCAGGGGAACTCGTCCGCCCGGACGAGAGGATCGTGCGGCTGCTCTGGCCGCCATTCGACCGTACCTCGCGCGATCCTGGCTACATCAAGGCCTATCCACCGGGAATCCGTGAGAACGGCGGGCAGTACACGCATGCCGCCGCGTGGCTTGGCCTTGCCTGCGTCGGTCTTGGCGACGGCGATCGCGCATGGGAAATCTTCGACCTTCTCAGCCCGATCCGGCATGCCGCGTCGCGGGCCGATGCCGCGCATTATCGGGTGGAACCTTATGTGCTTGCGGCGGATATCGCGAGCGTTGCGCCGCATGCCGGACAAGGCGGATGGAGTTGGTACACCGGCTCGGCGGCCTGGACCCTGCGGCTTGGCATCGAGGGGATCCTCGGGCTGCGGCTACGCAACGGGGCACTCCTGATCGATCCGTGCCTGCCCAGGGCCTGGGGGCTGGCCGAAGCGGAGATCAGGGGGCCGGACGGCGTCCTTTCCATCCGGATCGAAGACCAGGACCATGTCGGCCGCGGCATCGTCGAGACGACCGTGGACGGCGTGATCTTCACAGGTGACGCCATAGGCTTTCCTACCGACGGCGCGGTTCGCCATGTCGTCGTGCGGCTGGGCCAGTCGCCGCCGACCTGAACCTCAGCGCAATCGCAACCCTCGCCTCCCCGCACGCCGTCGAGCAATCTTCCCCTGCTCTCCCAAGCGGTCGTTGCGGTTACGACCGCCCTCCCGGCATTCAGTCGGACAGCGTGAGGGCTCTGTTGCGAATTCTGGTTGTCTCTGATGGGATTGGATGCGGGCTGGAGGAGGAGCGGTGGTGTCAGCGTTCAGAGGGCGGCATTACGAGGGTGAGATCGTGCTTTGGGCGGTGCGATGGTACTGCCGGTATGGGATCAGCTATCGGGATCTTGAGCAGATGATGGCTGAGTGCGGCGTGAACGTTGATCATTCGACGATTTACCGCTGGGTTCAGCGATATGCCCGGAGATTGAGAAGCTGCTGCGCTGGCAATGGCGGCGGCCAACCTCGACGAGCTGGCGGGGCGGCGAGACCTATATCAAGGTCCGTGGCGCATGGGCCTATCTGTACCGTGCCGTCGACAAGCAGGGGAACACGATCGATTCCTAACTATCGCCAACGCGGAATACGAAGGCGGCAAAGCGTTTTCCGGGCAAGTCACTGAACGGATTGAAGGACTTGGAGAAACCCGAGATCATCAATACCGACAAGGCGCCGACCGACGCCATCGCCAGGTCAAATACTTGAACAACGTCGTCGAGGCGCACCACGGCAAGCTCAAGCACCTGACCCGCCCGGTGCGCGGCTTCAAGACACTGAAGACGGCCTATGCCACGATCAAGGGCTTCGAGGTGATGCGGGTCTTGCGCAAGGGGCAGGCCGCCATGTTCAATCTCACGCGTGACATTTGCGGCGAGGCACGTCTGGTCGAGCGTGCCTTCGGCCTCGGCGCCTGCGCCCTTGCCGACGCAGTCCAGCTCATCGGCCAACAAACGGACCGCGAGGCGGCCCGATAAGCCCGGCTCTCATCCAGAATACGTCACTCCCCCCTGCTCACAAAATTTGCAACAGAGCCAGTTGGAGAGTGACGTTTCGGTTCGTTGAGACTGGCGTTGAGTTGGTAAACTTGCGGATTCCGGAGAATTCGCCCATGGATTCCGATTTTAATTCGCCCACGATTCCGACGTTTATTCGCCCGGGGATTCCGAGATTTATTCGCCCGGGTAGCGGTCTCTGTGGCTGTTGATTTCGTTGCTCTCCTGTTCTCGTTGGGTCAAGCGGTTTTTGGGGTTTGCTTGCGGATCTTGCGCAGGCTTTCGCCGGTGAGTTCGATGCGGTGGGCATTGTGGAGCAGACGGTCGAGAATGGCGTCGGCGTAGGTCGGATCGCCGATCAGCTCATGCCAATGCGCCGGGGGGATCTGGCTGGTGATGATGGTGGCGCGGCGGCCGTAGCGATCCTCGACGATCTCGAGCAGGTCGTGACGGGCGCCGGCGTCGAGTGGAGCAAGGCCGAAGTCGTCGAGGATCAGTAGATTGACGGCACCGAGGGTGCGGATCATCCGGCCGTGACGCCCTTCGGCGCGGGCGACCGCGAGTTCTGCGAAGAGTTTGGGGGCGCGCTGATAGAGCACGGTCCTGTCATCGCGACATGCCTTGTGACCGAGGGCACAGGCCAGCCACGATTTTCCGACCCCTGTCGGCCCGCTCAGGACGAGATTGTCGTGCGCGTCGATCCACTCACCCTGGATCAGCTTCTGGAACAGAGCCCGATCGAGGCCGCGGGCACTCCGGTAATCGACATCCTCGATTGCAGCGTCATGGCGCAGCCTGGCATGGCGCAGCCTTGTGCTCAACCGCTTGTCACGTCGGACGGTGATCTCGCGGTCGAGCAGAAGACCGAGCCATTCGGCGTGACTGAGGCTGGGGGTTTCGGGATTGGCGTGCAGCTCGGTGAACGCGCGGGCCATGCCTGCAAGACCGAGCTGGTGGATCTGATCGAGGGTCGGATGGTTCAGCATGAGGCTTCTCCTTGTCATCAGTGGAAATATCCGCCGCCCCGGATGTTGGGGTGGCGGATCGGGGTGGGATCGGGACTGGCGGTGCCGGCGGCTCGCTCCAGCCGGTTATCGAGGATGGATTTGACCGAGCCGTAGGTCAGGGTGCCGATGGTGAGCGCGCGCTCGGCCGCGGCATCGAGCCGGTCGGCGCCAACACTGCGGGCCAGGCGAAGGATGCCGATGCAGGCGCGGAACCCCTGCTCCGGATGAGGCCGGCGTTCGAGGATCAGGGTGCAGAGTGTCGCGACCGAGGGACCAAGCCGTGCGGCTTCCTGATGGATCCGTGCGATGGTCCAGTCGCCATAACGCCGGTGGCTCGAGGGCATGTGCTCGGCGATCGTCGTGTGTTTGCCGTTACCCGGCCTGCGTGCGTGCACGGCGATCCGTTCGCCACGGAGAAAGATCTCGACCGTGCGCACGGTGAACCGGGCCTCGACCTCGGCGCGGGCGTGCCGGTAGGGGACGGAGTAAAAATGCTTCTCGATCTCGACGTGATAATCGATGCCGACCCGCCGGCGCCGCCATTGCGCCAGCACATAGGGTTCGGCCGGCAGTTCCTTCAGCGCGGGACGATCGAGTGTTTCCAGCAGATGCCGTCTTGTCGCCCCCAGGCGACGGACGACCCGCTCCTCGTTCAGCCAGCGGCAGAATTCAGCGATCGCGGCATTCAGTTCGGCGAGGCCGTAAAATGCCCGGTTGCGCAGCTTGCCCAGCAGCCACCGCTCCGCCAGCAAAACCGCCACCTCGACCTTCGCCTTGTCACGCGGCCGCCGCGGCCGCGCCGGGAGAATGGCCGTGCCGTAATGGCGCGCCATATCGGTGTAGGTCCGGTTGACCTGTGGATCGTAGAGGCAGGCGCGGATGATCGCGACCCTGGCGTTGTCGGGCACCAGCAGCGCCGGCACGCCGCCAATTGCTGCCAGAGTGCGATTATGCGCCTCGATCCAGTCCGGCAGGGTCTGGGTCCAGGTCGCCTCAGCATAGGTGAAGCTCGATGCGCCGAGAACGGCGACGAAGATCTGGGCCGCACGCGTCTCGCCGGTGAGCCGGTCGATCACCACCGGCACCGTGTCGCCGGCATAATCGACGAACAGCTTCTCGCCCGATGCGTGGGTCTGGCGCATCGTCACCGGTAGCCGGGCTTCCCAGCTCCGGTAGAGCTCGCAGAACCGGCTGTAGCGATACCCATCCGGGTGCTCGGCAATATACTCGTCCCACAGGATCGACAGCGTCACGTGCTTGCGCTGCAACTCGCGGCGGATACGCCCCCAGTCCGGCTCATCCACACGTCGATGCCCCGGCCGCTTGCCCACCGCGCCGTCGAACAAGCGCCTTTCCAATGCCGCTTCGGACAGCGCCAGAGCCCCTGGCCCATCGAGCCCGGCCGCCTCCAGTCGCCGCAGCGTCAAGCGCACCGTCGATGCCGCAACCCCGACCCGGATCCCCACCTGGCGGGTCGAAAGCCCCGCCATCCTCAATCTGACAATCTCGCGCACATCGCGCATCGCAATCCGCTCCACTGGCATTCATCCGCTCCCTCGATCAGCCAAAGGGAGGGAACCTGAACCAGCCAGCAGAGACCTCAAGCCAACCCGGCCAACCCCGCCCGCCTGGGCGAATAAAAGTCGGAACAGGTGGGCGAATTAATCTCGGAATAGGTGGGCGAATAATTCCCGGAATCCCGGGCGAGTTAATCTCGGAATCCCGGGCGAATTGAGCCCGGAATCAGCAGGTAAACTATCAAGACTACCATCAGGAGAAGGCAAAATGATGCTTAATCCGCCACATCCTGGCGAACTGCTCAGAGAGGATGTCATCGGCGAGCGGGGCTTTCCGTTACCGAGGCCGCCCACAGGCTGGCTATGTCCCGCGCTGCGTTGTCGCGCGTGTTGAACGCCAGGGCTGTCATTAGCCCTGATTTGGCGATCCGGCTTGAACAGGCTGGCGTGAGCACGGCGCAGGCATGGCTTGGGATGCAGGCAAACTATGACCTTTGGCTTGCACGACAACACAAGCAGCCACCAGTTGTTGATTTCCGCTGAGATCTGACCCGGGAATTCCATCGAGATTTGACCCGCCCATAGTTTATGATTTGAGTTTCATGATGGGGTCAAGGCTGGATTTTTCTCCTTTCGTTTTTGGGATTTCTGCACGGAGCTATTTTTGAACCTGAAGCTGTCATTTCCGGTCTCGAGGATATGGCAGTGGTGGGTGAGGCGATCGAGGAGCGCGGTGGTCATCTTGGCGTCGCCGAAGACGGCGGACCATTCGCTGAAGCTCAGGTTGGTGGTGATGACGACGCTGGTGCGCTCGTAGAGCTTGCTGAGCAGATGGAACAGCAAAGCTCCGCCTGAGGCGCTGAAGGCAGATAGCCAAGCTCATCGAGGATGACGAGGTCGGCATGGATCAGACGGCCGGCGATTTGCCCAGCCTTTCCCTGAGCTTTTTCCTGCTCCAGAGCATTGACCAGCTCGACGGTGGAGAAGAAGCGGACGCGCTTTTTGTGATGCTCGACGGCCTGCACGCCGAGCGCGGTGGCGATGTGGGTTTTGCCCGTGCCCGGGCCGCCGACGAGCACGACATTGTCGGCGGGTTCGATGAAGTCGCAACGATGCAACTGGCGGACCAGGGCCTCATTGACCTCGCTGCTGGCGAAGTCGAAGCCGGCCAGGTCGCGATAGGCCGGGAAGCGGGCGGCCTTGAACTGATAGGCCATGGAGCGGACCTCGCGCTCAGCGGTCTCGGCCTTGAGCAACTGGGAGAGTACCGGGATGGCGGCTTCGAAGGCCGGGGCACCCTGCTGGGCCAGTTCATCGACGGCCTGTGCCATGCCGTGCATTTTGAGGCTGCGCAGCATGATGACGAGCGCGCCGGTGGCGGGATCATGACGCATGGCGGGCCTCCTCAGATTGGCGCAAGCTATCGTAGCGCTCGACGTCAGCCTTGGGTTCATTGGCCAATGTCAGTGCCTGTGGCGCGGTGATGACCGGAAGCGGAGCCTGTTTGCCGTCGATCAGCCGGTGGAGCCGGTTGATGATATGCGTCTTGGACGGCACGCCGTCCTCCAGCGCCAGTTCCACCGCCACCAACACCGCCTGCTCGTCATGGTGCAGCACCAGGGCCAGGATCTCCACCATCTCCCGGTCACCGCCAGGACGGCGCAGGAGATGTTGCTGCAGCCGCTTGAAGGCATCGGGCAATTCCAGGAACGGCGCACCGTTGCGCAAGGCGCCCGGCTTGCGCTGGATCACCGCCAGATAATGCCGCCAGTCATACACAGTGCGCCCTGGGCCGTTGTGCGTCCGGTCGATGATGCGCGGATGCTCGCAGATGATTTGCCCCTCCGCCGCCACCACCAGCCTGTCGGGATAGACCCGCAGGCTGACCGGCCGGTTGGCAAAAGAGGCCGGCACGCTGTAGCGGTTACGCTCCAAGTGGATCAGGCAGGTCGAGGAGACCCGCTTGGTGTGTTCCACGAACCCATCGAACGGACGGCCCACAGGCATGAGGCTCTCAACCTCGCTGGCCCAGACATCGGCAATGGTTCCCGGCTCGTTGCCATGCGCGGTCTGCTCCCACAGCTCCCGCAGCGCCGCTCCAGCCAGTCGTTCAGGGCGTCCAAGCTTTCGAACGGAGGCATGGACTGCCACAGGCGGTGGCGTGCATCCTGGACGTTCTTCTCAACCTGCCCCTTCTCCCAACCGGCGGCCCGATTACAGAACTCGGCCTCGAAGAGATAATGGCTGGTCATCGCCAGGAAGCGGGCGTTGACGCTGCGCTCCTTGCCACGGCCGACCTTGTCAACGGCGGTGCGCATGTTGTCGTAAATCCCGCGCCGCGGTACGCCGCCGAGAGCTTGGAAGGCGTGGTTATGCGCGTCGAACAACATCTCATGTGTCTGCAGCAGATAGGCCCGAACAATGAACGCCCGGCTATGCGACAGTTTGGTGTGCGCCACCTGCAACTTGACGCGGACGCCACCGATGATCGCAAAATCTTCGCTCCAGTCAAACTGGAACGCCTCGCCAGGCGCAAAGGCCAAGGGCACGAAGGTTCCCCGGCCGGCGGTCTGCTGCAGCCGTTGGCACTCCCCCTTCCAAGCCCGGGCAAAGGCCGCCACACGATTGTAGGAACCGTCATAGCCCAGGCTGACGAGATCACCGTATAGCTGCTTGACCGTCCGCCGCTGCTTGCGCGGCCGGCCAGCTTCACGGCGCAGCCACGCCAAAAGCTTCTCGGCATAAGGATCAAGCTTGCTCGGCCGGTCCGGAACCTGAAACTTCGGCTCAATCACATCAGACCGAAGATATTTGCGGATCGTGTTCCGCGACACGCCTGTGCGCCGGGAAATCTCTCGGATCGGCACATGCTCACGCTTATGCCACCGGCGGATAATGCTCAAAAACGCCATGTCCAACACTCCGTTCGCCCCCGCCTCTTCCAGACGGGGAAACAGTCAAACATGGGTCAAATCTCAGTGGAAAAATCCGGCCTTCCCGGGTCAGATCTCAGCGGAAATCAACAATCATGCAGAGGAAGACGTGGGCACGCACCCGCGGCGAGAGCCAGTGATGCACCGGGCGGATCGCGAGATCGACCGATTTGAGGGACCGGAACGCCCGTTCCACCCGTGAGAGATCCTTGTAGGCTGACACGGCTTCGGTCTCGCTCATGACGTCCGCGCTCACACTGGTGCGGATGACATAGATGCCGTCGAGGGCCGCCTCGCGCGCGATGCTGGCGGCGTTGCGCTGGAAATCGAAGCGGCTGGCGGTGATGGTGAGATCGAAATGCTTGGCCATCTTGCGCTGGTTGATCACCGCCCCCACCGCCAGCCCGATCGCGGCCTCGCCATGAAGAGGAGCGCGTTTGCGCCGTGTCGCATCCCGGATCCGCGCCAGTTCCGTCTCGGTGGCCACGAGCAGCGCCTCGCGCTTGCGCCGTCGTTCGGTCGCCAGGGCGGCGTTGCGACAGGCGATCAGCCGCTCGCCCGGATAATCGGGCGACGTGATCGCGGCGATATCGCGCTCGTCGAACAGCGACATCTGCAGCGGTCCCTCGGCAAGATCCTGGATCTGCCCCGCGCGCAGGCAGCTGATCCAGTCCAGCCCCGCCGGCTTGATCGTCTCGCGGATCCGCGCCGTGGTGATCATTCCGCGATCACCCACCAGGACGACGCGCTCGAGATGGAACCGGCGCTTGAGTTTCTCCACCTGGGCGGCGATCGTCGCCGGATCGGCGGTGTTGCCTTCGAACACTTCCACTGCGATCGGCCGCCCCTCGCGATCGCACAGCAGACCATAGACGATCTGCGGCCGATCGGGCCGGTGATCCCGGCTGTATCCGTGGTGTGCCAGTTCGCAATGCCGGCCTTCGAGGTAGGATGAACTGACGTCGTAGAGCACCAGCGTGCCGTCGCGCAGATGGCGCCTTGCAAACTCCCGTTCGATCCGCCCCTGCTGCGTGCCCAGCCAGTCCAGCGCCGCATAGATCTCGCGCTCTTCAATGACACCGAGATCAAGCATCTGCCCGAGGCTCGATGTTGCGGTCTCCGGGTTCAGGCCGCGCAGGGTCGAGAGCTTCGATCCCGGCGCGATCACCCGGCCGGCGATCAGCGCCAGGGCGAGACTGCGCTCGCGCGACGCCCTCCGGCCCAGCAGGCGGGGTATCCCGAGCTTGCGCATCATCCCGAGTGCCGCCGCCACATGACCATGCGGCAGCGAACGCCGGATCTCCAGCGCCTGATCGGCACCACCAACCACCGCGCCACCCGCGAGCAGCGCTCGTAGGCCATCGATCAACGCGGGCGGCATCTGGCTCAGATTGGCGATGGTACGCTTGTGAACCTTCCGCCCCTCGCGGAAACTCTCCCGCAACAGCACGGCCGGCGCCGATCGGCCATTCGGAACCACATCGATGAACATAACCCGAGCGAATCACAGATCGAGTCGCACCGCAAGCCCCATTTATGGACACAAAACGCTCGCAAGAAATCAGCGCTACGCGAGGCTATCCGCCACGTTCAGGTCATTCCCAAGTAAAAACTTCAGGTTAGAGACGCCAAGTTTGCCGATGTCATGGAGCAGCGCGCCGCGTCGCGACCGCCTACGCTGCGATCCTGTCCAGCCGATCCGGGCTCCGATGGCATCTGCATAAAAGGCAACACGTCGGCTATGGCCACTCGTGAAACTGCTCTTTGCATCGATGACGTCGGCAAAGGCAGCGGTCGTACGATCCAGCCCGTCCTCGTCGATTGTCAACACCAGATCGGATGGTTCAAGCACCTGGACGCGTGCGTCGAGCCCCTCGGCTGCTAGGCCCTGCCATAACCATCCCTCTTGGGAGATATCGGCAAAGACCGCTGCCACAGTCGGATCAAACCAGGTTCCAGCGAGCCGCTACCAGCCCCGCAAGGATCTCGCCGACGACCCCAAACTGCCAGCCGCCATCTACCGTACTGCCCTCGAGCACGGTGTCTTCGACAACACGGCCTGAACCTGATCGCGTGAACCAAAAATGGCCAAAGTCAAGGTTATGTCTTGGCCAAACCACTGGTAAGAAACCTCCAATGAACGCCTTGTGCATCGGAGCGAAAGCGTACGGTGGCGCCGTCGCTAATATTGGTCAATGACCAGTCCACACCGGCTTCTCCAAAGTCATCTTTTAGAACTTGTAGCCAACTCTTTTGCGGGTCGGCTGGACAGCAGCCTTGCGGCACCGGGTATTGCTCCGGTTGCAATAGCGTTCGCGGTGCATCGTTCCGTCGCGACAGTGCGGTGGATTTCTTGTCAATAGTCATTGCAGGGCCTTTCGGTCATTACGATGATAGTCACTTGAACCATCCGATGGCTAAGTAGACTCCGTTGGTCGCCCCATCGGCGTTTGCTTGGCCGAACCGCACCGCCCCCGCGACCGCCGAAACCCCTGTCAAGTAGAATGCAGGTGCATCATTTCCCGATTCAAAATTCGGTGATACTGTAATTTTGCAGATTACTTCATAATTCCTGCGGCTTCAAGCCAACAGCGCAGACTTTGTCGTTCGGCCCCTACCGATCCCGACCGCTTGGCGCGCGCTCGTAGCCAGACTCCCCCGCGGCACGGTTGAATGAGACACCTCATAAGCGGACGCTGTGCGCGCTGGAGGTGTACGATGGCTGATCAGAAAACGACAACGACGGAGCGGCCGAGCGCCGCGGAGCGACCCGTGCAGGAGTCTGGCGCAGCGGCGCTCGGCTGCGGTGGCCTGTACCGCGCCCGGTTTTCGAGACACATGGTTGAAGCCTGTGCGGCGCGTGAAGCCGCTGCAAGTTGACCGCCTCGAAAGGCAGCCAGGGGTCGGAAGCTGTGTCGTTCAATGATCCAGGTTTGGTAATAGTGTAACAGGCGGGCCCCCTGCCCTCGCCTGACGGATGCCCGGATTCATGCGCCTGAAGCATTGCGGTACGCCAGCCCCGGCCGTAGCCGGATCGGCAAACCTGCCCTGATCATCACGGAAGATCGCGCGACCACCCTGCCCTGCCCCGCAGCGGGTTTGGGCGGTGGCCGCGGACTTTCGCCTGGCGGTCGGGCGCCCGATCTGATACGATTCTCGGGTAATGACGCCCAAACCGTCGACTCATCCCGACATCGGATCGAATGCGACCCCGTCCCGGAGCCGTCGGCGCCCGCGTCGACCGCGCAATCGCGGCGCCGCGCCGGTGCAGCTGTCACTGTTCCCGGAGCGCGTCGCGTTGACCCGGATCCGCCCCGAGTGGAACGAACGGCGCTTCTACCGGCTCGAGGTCTGGCCCGATCTGTTCGGCCGGCCCCAGCTCGCCCGGATCTGAGGGCGGATCGGCACCAGCTCGCGGCTGCGGGTTGACCCCTATCCCGATCTTGGCAGCGCCCTCGATGCCCTCGCCGATCTCGCCCGCGCGAAGCGCCGGCGCGGCTATCGCGACCAGCCCGCCCTGCCATGGTGAGCCGGCCAGCTGCGTCCCGGGCGAGAACGCGGGTCAAAGCTGCGCGTCGGCGCTCCACAACGACTGCGGCATCTCCCGTGCCGCCGGCGCCGTACCCTGCCCGGCCCCAGGGGATGAGCCTCTATGACGAGACCGGCGCCCGGAAATATCTCACCGAGAGCGAACGGAAAGCCTTCCTCGCCGCGGCCGAACGCGTCGATCGTCAGGTGCGGACCCTCTGCATGACCCTGGCCTTCGCCGGCTGCCGCCTGTCCGAGGCGCTGGCGCTGACCGCCGACCGGGCCGACCTCGCCGGCGGGGTGATCGTCTTCGAAACGCTGAAAAAGCGCCGCGCGGGGATCTACCGTGCCGTGCCCGTCCCCCCTGCCCTGCTCGAGGCGCTCGATCTGGTTCACGGGATCCGCGAACTGCAGTCCCGCCGGGATAAGGGACGCGGCACAAGGCTCTGGCCCTGGTCGCGGATGACCGGCTGGCGTGCCGTCCATCACGTCATGGAAGACGCCGGCCTGTCCGGGCCGCACGCTTCGCCCAAGGGACTGCGGCACGGCTTCGGAGTGGCCGCCGTCTCCGCCGGCATCCCCCTCAACCTGGTGCAGAAATGGCTTGGCCACGCCCAGCTCTCCACCACCGCGATCTACGCCGACGCGGTCGGCGCCGAAGAGCAGGACATCGCCCGCAGAATGTGGGGATGAATCCGGTTTCGGCCTGATCGGCGTACCCTTGAAAACCCAAGCCGATAGGTTATTATCAAGCCATGAGTCGGGTGTTCGTGTCCGAGGCGACCGGTGCCGTGGTCTACGTCTTTGCCGACGATCACTGTCCGCCACATGTTCATGCCCGGCATCGAGGCGACGATTGGATCGCGCGGATCGGGTTTTTGTATCTCGGTGACGATGTGACGCTGCTCAGCATCGCGCCGCTGAAGAACATTCCCCTGCAGCGCACGCTTAATCGTCTCCTCGGCGAGGTCGAGGCGCGCTTGCCGGATTGCCGAAAGGCCTGGTGGGAGATCCGGCGGACCACGTGCCTGACGAACCAATGGGCGCGTGTTCTTGATGCCGGAGCCGTCGAGCTGCTGCCGGGCCGAGAATCGGGGGCGCGTCAGATTGCGGAGGCGGACTATGACCCCGGGAATGAAGTGCTGCGGCTGATCCTTCGGGACGGCACGACGAGAGAAGTGAGATTGCGATCATGACCAAGCAGCGGATCACGGATGCGGACTATGCGAATGCTCTGGCGGCCGGTCGGACCGAGGCGGAGACGGAGATTCGAGCCCAATCGGTTCGCTACGTACCGGAGCGCGATGCGCTCGAGATCATCACCACCCGGAATGCCGGTTTTCTGATCCCTCTTCAGTGGATCGGGGCGCTTCAGGACGTGAGCAAAGAGGATCTCGCCGGGCTGGAACTCTGGCCGGACGGATCGGCGATCGCGTTGGAGGATCGCGATATCCATGTCGGCGTGAACGGTCTCCTGACGGCCGTTCTCCCGGCGATGCTGCCGGCGCCGAGCGTCGCTGCGCTTTTTGCGAGCCGCGGCGGCAAGGCAACTTCGTCAGCGAAGCGGAGTAGCGCCCAGGTGAACGGACGTAAGGGCGGACGACCACGTAAGGCAGGTCGCGATGAGGCTGCTTGAGTTGGGCCGGCATTTTAGGCATACCTAAAAGCACGAAAGCACGAAAGCACGAAAGCACGAAAACACGAAAGCACGAAAGCACGAAAAGAAAAAATCGTTTAAACTGAAGTTTTCACTGATTCGAAAGCAAATTCCCTGTATTTATCGGTGAACTTCGAGATCTGATTTTGCCGCTTACTGGACACGCATGGGGTCGATCCCGATCAGGGCGAAGGCGGTGGTTTGCAGCGACGTGGGGTTTGCCAGAGCGGTGAAGGTGGCGTTCGGCGCCTTGGGTAGGGAGGCGGTGTTGAGGGTCTGTGTGGCGAGATGCGCCATCAGGTCGGTGAAGCTCGAAATCGGCAGGTTCTGGTCGTTGCGGCGTCGCCCGCGCTTGCGATCGGCGGCCGGGGATATCGATGCGGGGGCAACCGGCGATGAGCGTTCAGTTTCCGCGCCTGGCCGGTCGTGATCCTGGAACAGCAGGGGCTTGAGGGCGTCGCGCAGATGCCATTCGACGTAATAGGCCATCATGCAGAGGAAGACGTGGGCACGCACCCGCGGCGAGAGCCAGTGATGCACCGGGCGGATCGCGAGATCGACCGATTTGAGGGACCGGAACGCCCGTTCCACCCGTGAGAGATCCTTGTAGGCTGACACGGCTTCGGTCTCGCTCATGACGTCCGCGCTCACACTGGTGCGGATGACATAGATGCCGTCGAGGGCCGCCTCGCGCGCGATGCTGGCGGCGTTGCGCTGGAAATCGAAGCGGCTGGCGGTGATGGTGAGATCGAAATGCTTGGCCATCTTGCGCTGGTTGATCACCGCCCCCACCGCCAGCCCGATCGCGGCCTCGCCATGAAGAGGAGCGCGTTTGCGCCGTGTCGCATCCCGGATCCGCGCCAGTTCCGTCTCGGTGGCCACGAGCAGCGCCTCGCGCTTGCGCCGTCGTTCGGTCGCCAGGGCGGCGTTGCGACAGGCGATCAGCCGCTCGCCCGGATAATCGGGCGACGTGATCGCGGCGATATCGCGCTCGTCGAACAGCGACATCTGCAGCGGTCCCTCGGCAAGATCCTGGATCTGCCCCGCGCGCAGGCAGCTGATCCAGTCCAGCCCCGCCGGCTTGATCGTCTCGCGGATCCGCGCCGTGGTGATCATTCCGCGATCACCCACCAGGACGACGCGCTCGAGATGGAACCGGCGCTTGAGTTTCTCCACCTGGGCGGCGATCGTCGCCGGATCGGCGGTGTTGCCTTCGAACACTTCCACTGCGATCGGCCGCCCCTCGCGATCGCACAGCAGACCATAGACGATCTGCGGCCGATCGGGCCGGTGATCCCGGCTGTATCCGTGGTGTGCCAGTTCGCAATGCCGGCCTTCGAGGTAGGATGAACTGACGTCGTAGAGCACCAGCGTGCCGTCGCGCAGATGGCGCCTTGCAAACTCCCGTTCGATCCGCCCCTGCTGCGTGCCCAGCCAGTCCAGCGCCGCATAGATCTCGCGCTCTTCAATGACACCGAGATCAAGCATCTGCCCGAGGCTCGATGTTGCGGTCTCCGGGTTCAGGCCGCGCAGGGTCGAGAGCTTCGATCCCGGCGCGATCACCCGGCCGGCGATCAGCGCCAGGGCGAGACTGCGCTCGCGCGACGCCCTCCGGCCCAGCAGGCGGGGTATCCCGAGCTTGCGCATCATCCCGAGTGCCGCCGCCACATGACCATGCGGCAGCGAACGCCGGATCTCCAGCGCCTGATCGGCACCACCAACCACCGCGCCACCCGCGAGCAGCGCTCGTAGGCCATCGATCAACGCGGGCGGCATCTGGCTCAGATTGGCGATGGTACGCTTGTGAACCTTCCGCCCCTCGCGGAAACTCTCCCGCAACAGCACGGCCGGCGCCGATCGGCCATTCGGAACCACATCGATGAACATAACCCGAGCGAATCACAGATCGAGTCGCACCGCAAGCCCCATTTATGGACACAAAACGCTCGCAAGAAATCAGCGCTACGCGAGGCTATCCGCCACGTTCAGGTCATTCCCAAGTAAAAACTTCAGTTTAAACGTTATAGTGGTATTGCACGTTTTCACGCTTTATGGGATGAACGAAAACACGCAATCGTTCTAAACATAAAGCCAAAATGCACGTTATCGTTCTTGCAAGCCAGAAGGGCGGTTCAGGGAAAACCACTCTTGCTGCGCATCTCGCTGTGGCGGCCGAGATTGCTGGAGACGGGCCTGCGGTCCTGATTGATACTGATCCGCAGGGCTCCTTGTCAGCCTGGTGTGTAAATTCGCTTGCAATAGTGACCCCCTGAGGGGCGGAAATCGCGTCGAATTTCGACCCCTCTGACGAATGGTGTCAGGACCCTCCCTAACGCTCGTGGTGAGTTTGGGAGATTTCTCGGGGGATGATCGGATTGGGGAGATTCGGCGGGCTTATTTTGATGAGCATCTGCCGATCAAGGAGATTGTGCGGCGTCTGGCGGTTTCGCGTGCGACGGTGCGCAAGGTCGTCCGGGGTTCGGCGACGGCGTTTCGGTATGCGCGTGACGTGCAGCCTGCGCCGAAGCTTGGGGAGTGGGTTGAGCGGCTGACGGCGATCCTGGAGCGGGAAGCGGGCTTGCCGCGGCGGGGGCGGCGCTCGACGCAGCGTCTGTTCGAGGAACTGCGGGGGCTCGGGTATGAGGGCGCGCATGACAGCGTGCATCGATTTGCCAAGGCGTGGCGGCGTGAACATGCCCGGGTTCCGGTGCGGGCTTATGTGCCGCTGAGCTTTGCGCCGGGGGAAGCCTACCAGTTCGATTGGAGCCATGAGGCGATCACGCTGCAGGGGCTGCCGGTGACGGTGAAGGTTGCGCACATGAAGCTGTCGCACAGCCGGATGCCGTTCGTTCGGGCGTATCATCGGGAGACCCAGGAGCTGGTCTTCGATGCGCACGACAAGGGTTTCGCGTATTTTGGTGGCGTTTGCCGGCGTGGGATCTACGACAACATGAAGACGGCGGTGGAGGCGATCTTCCTGGGCAAGGAGCGTCGCTACAACCGGCGATTTCTGCAGATGTGCTCGCATCACCTGGTCGAGCCGGTGGCCTGTACGCCTGCGGCAGGGTGGGAGAAGGGTCAGGTCGAGAACCAGGTCGGCAATCTGCGTGACCAGTTGTTCCGGCCCAGGCCGCGGGTCGGCAGCCTTGCCGAGCTCAACGCGTGGCTCGAGGACGAATGCGTCGCCTTTGCCAGGCGGACGCCGCATCCCGAGGTCAAGGACCGGAGTATCTGGGCGGTGTTCGAGGACGAACGCCCGCAGCTGATGGCGATGCGCGGACCGTTCGATGGCTTCGTCGAGAAGGTGGTGCGTGCGAGCACGACCTGCCTGATCATGGCGGACCACAACCGCTACAGCGTCGATGCCCGTGCCGCTGGACGGATGGTTCAGGTGCGCTCGCATGCGGCGCGCCTTGTCGTGCTGCTGGACGGCGAGGTCGTCGCCGAGCATCCGCGGGACTTCCGGCGTGGCCAGGTGATCTACGATCCCTGGCACTACCTGCCGATCCTGGTGCGCAAGCCGGGGGCGCTGCGCAATGGCGCGCCGTTCAAGGACTGGCAGCTGCCGCCTGGCCTTGCGGCCGCCCGGGCGAAGCTGAAGCAGCACGCCGACGGCGACCGCCAGTTCGTCAAGATACTGGCAGCCGTGCTCGATCACGGTCTGGCC
Organism: Acidocella sp. C78; assembly: GCF_907164655.1. NCBI lineage: Bacteria > Pseudomonadati > Pseudomonadota > Alphaproteobacteria > Acetobacterales > Acidocellaceae > Acidocella > Acidocella sp. C78. The sequence continues at coordinate 119,004 of NZ_CAJQZK010000001.1, read as the reverse complement.
GCGGTCGAGGCGGCCTGTGCCGAGGCGCTCGAGGTCGGGATCGCCAGCGGCGACGTCATCCTCGCCATCCTGGCGCGCCGGCTGCAGCCGCCGGTGCCGCCGAGCATCATCACGCCCGACGCCCTGCGCCTGAAAGTCGAGCCCCTTGCCGATTGCGGCCGCTACGACAGGCTCAGGAGTGCTGCCTGATGGAACGGCAGGACATCCTCGAAGCGATGGCCGAGCTGAAGCTGCACGGCATGCGCGCAAGCTTCGACGAGATCGCCGGCAAGGGCGTGGCGCGGCGCGATGAGTTCTACGGTCTGATCGCCAGCCTGATCCGCGCGGAACGCACCTTCCGGCAAGCCCGGTCGATCACCTATCGGATCAGCAGCGCCAAGTTCCCGGTGTTGAAGGATCTCGACACGTTCACCTTCAAGGGCACGCCGATCGACGAGGGACTGGTGCGCGAGCTGGCGACCGGCAGCTTCCTGGAGGGCAAGCGGAACGGCATCTTCATCGGCGGCACCGGCACCGGCAAGACGCATCTGTGCATCGCCGTGGCGGCCGCCGTCATCCGCGCCGGGGCGCGCGGCCGGTTCTATAATCTCGTCGATCTGGTCAACCAGCTGGAACAGGAGAAGGCCGCCGGTCGCAGCGGCAATCTGGTTGAACGGCTGCTTCGCCACGATCTGATCGTCATCGACGAACTCGGCTACCTGCCGTTCAGCCAGGCCGGTGGCCAGCTCCTGTTCCACCTGATCAGCAAGCTCTACGAAAACACCTCGCTGCTGATCACCACAAATCTCGCCTTTGCAGATTGGCCGCAGGTCTTTGGCGACGCCAAGATGACCACAGCCATGCTGGATCGCCTCACCCATCACTGCGACATCATCGAAACCGGCAACGAAAGCTGGCGCTTCAAGAACCGAAGCTGACTAAAAACCCTCCCCAGACCCCCACCCGGCTTATCCACGTGGGCGCACAGGAACCCCCCACGATCTCCGCCGCTCGCGCTCTATGGCGCGCGACGAAGATCGCGGGTCCCCCCTATGCACTACGTGGATAAGCCCACGTCGATAACGCCTCGTCTAACGCCCAAAGGGGTCGGAATTGGACGCGAAAAGGGGTCACGGTTGGACGCGATTTGACAGCAGGGGTTCGGCGCCGTGCCGAGCCGGCCTGGGACGAACTGGTCTGCGAACTGAAGCGGCCTGGGATGAATCTGCAGGTGCTTTGGGAGGAGTACCGTGACCAGCACCCGGACGGTTACGGATATTCGCGGTTCTGCGAACTGTTCAGGGAATTCGAGGCCCGCCTGTCACCGGTCATGCGCCAGGATCATCGTGCTGGCGACAAGGTCTTCGTCGATTATTCCGGCAAGCGGATTGGCATTGTCGATCGGGCGAGTGGCGAAGTTCGACAGGCGGAGATCTTCGTCGGCGTGCTCGGCGCATCGAGCTTCACCTATGCGGAGGCGAGTTGGACCCAGACGCTGCCGGACTGGATTGGCGCGCATGTCCGCATGTTCCGCGCATTTGGCGGTGTTCCGCGGCTGATAGTGCCGGATAATCTGAAGTCCGGCGTCAACAAGCCATCGTTCTACGATCCCGAGATCAACCTCAGCTACGGGCGCATGGCGTCACATTACGGGGTCGGTGTGCTCCCTGCGCGTCCGTTCCGGCCCCGCGATAAAGCGAAGGTGGAATCCGGGGTACGCTTTGCTCAAACCTATATCCTGGGGCGTCTGCGCCGGCAGACGTTCTTCTCGCTGGCCGAGGCCAACCAGGCGATCGCCGGCATGGTCGATCGGATCAACGACTATGTCATGCGCCGGATCGGCGTCAGCCGCCGGCATCTCTTCGAGACGATCGAGCGGCCCGCGCTCGCGGCGTTGCCGGCATCCGACTATGAATTCGCCGAATGGGGTCTGGCACGGGTCGCGCTGGATTATCACGTCGAGGTCTGCGGGTTTTTCTACTCGGTGCCGCATGAACTGATCCGCCAGCAGGTCGATACCCGCGCGACCGAACGCGGCATTGAGATATTCCACCACGGCAAGCGCATTGCGGTTCACCAGCGTCGCTACGGCGGCCGCAAGCATGGCACCGATATCGAGCACATGCCGAGTGCCCACCGGCGCTACGCCGAATGGACGCCGGAGCGGTTCCGCCGCTGGGGCGCCTCCATCGGCCCGCATACCGAAGGGCTGATCACCGCCATCCTCGCCAGCCGGCCGCATCCCGAACAGGGGTTCCGGACCTATCTCGGCATTCTCCGATTGTTCAAGGACCTCGAACCCGCCCGCGCTGAGGCCGTAGCCGACCGCGCCGTCGCGATCGGTGCGTTCACCTACAAAAGTCTCGCCTCGATCGTCGCCAACAAGCTCGATCGTTCAACCGCCGCGGCGGGCGAGCCCCAGGCGGTCATTACCCACGGCAATCTCCGTGGTTCCGGCTATTTTCATTACTCACCAGTCGGTAATTAAGACGACATTTTGCTAGTCGTATGTTTGCGGGGATGATATAATTCTGGCATGAAACGGGACGGTCGCAGATTTGATCATCGCACCCTGGAAACCATCCGGCTGATGGCTGTAGAGCGGGTGCGCGAGGGCGAAGCGGCCTCTTTGGTGATTGCCTCATACGGGTTCAGCCGCACAACAATCTATAAATGGCTCAGCGCGGCATCGAAGCCTGGGGTCGGGGTGAAAGCCTTGCGGTCACGGCCGGCAACCGGCCGGCCGCGGCGTCTGACGCCGCGCCAGGAGCAGCAGGTGTTGCGTTGGATCAATGGCCGCGATCCGCGCCAATACGGCCTGGATTTCGGGCTGTGGACCCGGCACGTTGTGGCCGAACTGATCGAGCGCAAGTTTGGTATCAAACTCGGTGTGACGGCTGTGGGCGAACTGCTGTCGAAACTGGGCCTGACGCCGCAAAAGCCGTTGCAGCGTGCCTATCAGCGCGATCCGGAGGCGATCGAGGCATGGCGACGTGAGCGGTTTCCTGAAATCGCCAGGCAGGCCAAGTCCTGTGGCGGCGAGGTCTTTTTCTGGGACGAGTCCGGCTTTCGGGCCGACGCCGTGCATGGCAAGACCTGGGGCGTGAAGGGACAGACGCCGATCGTCGAGCGTCCGGGCCAACGGCAATCGATCAGCGCCGCCTCGGCGGTGACAGCCCGCGGCGGGTTCTGGTATTGCACTTATGAAGGCGGCCTGAATGCTGAGTTGTTCGTAGCGCTGCTACGCCGGATGATGCGGCACCGCACGAGGCCGGTGCACCTGGTCCTCGACGGGCTGCCTGCCCACAAAACAGCGCTGGTGAAAGCCTACGTGGCGTCGACCAATGGAATGCTGACGTTGCATTTTCTGCCAGGCTACGCCCCTGACCTGAACCCAGATGAACTGGTCTGGAGCCACATGAAGCGGACGGGCGTCGCCCGGACTCCGCTACGCCAAGGCGAAAAGCTTCAGGACAAAATCGAAGCCCAACTCGCCGCCATCAAGCGCAAACCACGTCTCGTGCAATCATTCTTCAAAGCACCAACTGTCGCCTATATTACCGACTGCTGAGTAAACAGTCAAACCCGGAACGATACGGTATCGTAAGTTGAGATCTTTGATTTCACTCGAGATTTTCGTAGGCACGTCGGGATTTTGCAAAAACGTGGTGCTAAATAATTGCGCAAATTGCTTCTTTTAACTTGATTTATGATTGGTTTTCGGCTGCCAATTCGGCATGTTCGTGCGCGAGAAGCGAATCAACGGCTACAGCTACCTTTATCTGGTCGAGAGCGTCCGTGAGGACGGGCGCAGCAAGCAGCGCATCATCAAGAACCTGGGCCGGAAGGAAGTCGTCCTGGCCGATGGAGGTCTCGACCGCCTCGCCGCCTCGATCGCGCGCTATGCCGACCGTGCCTCGGTCCTGGCCCAGCTGGCGGCAGGCAATCCGGACGGGCTGAGCTGCAAGCGGATCGGCGCGCCGCTGTTGTTCGGCCGACTGTGGCAGGAGAGCGGGATCGCTGCTGTGTTCGAGGAGCTGCTGGCCGGGCGGCAGTTCGAGTTCCCGGTCGAGCGCGCGGTGTTCGCCACCGTGCTCCACCGGATCATGGTCTCGGGCTCGGATCGCGCCTGCGACAAATGGCTCGAGGATTACGACATTCCCGGCACCGAGGAGCTCGGCCTGCATCACCTCTACCGCGCCATGGCCTGGCTCGGCGAAGAGCTGCCGGACGAGGAACAGGGGGATGCCACGCCCTTTGCGCCACGGACGGTGAAGGATCTGGTGGAAGAGCGTCTCTTCGCCCGACGGCATGATCTGTTCACCGACCTCTCGGTCGTGTTCATGGACACCACCTCGCTGTATTTCGAAGGTGCCGGCGGCGAGACGCTGGGCGCGCGGGGCCACTCCAAGGATTACCGCCCACAGCTCGCGCAGATGATCCTCGGCGTGGTGATCGATCAGGACGGAAGGCCAATCTGCACCGAGATGTGGCCAGGAAACACCGCCGATGTCTCGGTGCTGGTGCCGGTGATCGACCGCCTGCGGTCGCGCTTCGGCATCGGCCGGGTCTGCGTCGTCGCCGATCGCGGCATGATCAGTGCCGCGACGATCGCCGCGCTGGAGGAGCGCGGGCTGGAATACGTGCTCGGCGCAAGGGAACGCACCGACCGCATCGTCCGCGAGGTGGTGCTGGCCGATGAGCGCCCCTACACCCCGCTCTGCCTCGAGCGCGCCGGTGGCGACGAGACCCAGCTCTTCATCAAGGAGGTCAAGGTCGCGGGCAAGCGCTATATCGTCTGCCGCAACGAGGCGGTGGCCATCGAAGAGGCCGAGACCAGGCGCAAGGTGGTCGCCGCCCTCGATCGTCAGCTGACGCGCGGCGATAAGGCGCTGATCGGCAACTCCGCCTATCGCCGCTTCCTGCGCCCGGTCAGTGACGCAAAGCCCGGCCGCAAGCACAAGCTGTTCGAGATCGACGCCGGCAAGCTCGCCGAGGAAGCCCGCTTCGACGGCGTCTTCGTGCTGCGCTCCAACGCCCGGATTTCACCGCTGCAGGCGGTGATCCGCTACCGGGACCTGCAGAATGTCGAACGGCTGTTCCGTGTCGCGAAGGCGACAATGCGCACCCGGCCAATCTACCATTCCTCCGACGCCGCCATCCGCGGCCACGTCTTCTGCTCGTTCCTCGCGCTGATCCTGCACCAGGCGCTCGACGAAAAACTCCGCCGGGCCGGCAAGCGCGTCGAATGGGCCGATCTCCTGCGTGATCTCGACCGCCTCCAGGAGGTCACCATCAGCAAGCGCGGGCAGCAGATCGTCCTGCGCACCCCAGCAACCAACTCGATCGGGCCGATCTTCAAGGCCGCCGGCGTCGCCCTGCCAGCCAACGTGCGAGACGCATCCGCTTCCTGATCCAAATCCTCCCGAAAGCCGCAGGGTGTGGTGCTAAGAAACCACGCGCCCACAATACATGGCTGTTTTCATTGGACTATTTTCAGGTCGCTGTTCAAGTCGGGCCAGACTGCCTTGTATCCCCTTGACCAATGGTATTTGTAGCTATTAGCCCCAACACACCACCAGACCGGAGCAATACAAATGCGCGCCTAAAGAAATGCGCGGAAATGTCTGCGTTTCCGTGAGCACCGTCATGTATTGTCTGCAACCAAGGAATATAATTCTTCGCATTTCCTGCCACAATCGTATTTCCACCGGCAAAGGGTGGATTACCAACGATCGCATCAAACCCGCCGTTCTTTCGGTCAAAGACTTCCGGGAACTCGATCTCCCAATGGAATGGGGGTATCCCGTGCTCACCTTTGCGCAATCGCGTTGCTGCAAAATTGAGTAAATCCCAACGTGGCTGCGCGCTAGAGATCTGGCTTTCGACCTCTGCGCGTGCCTTCTCCCGAGCTTTTGTTTTGTCCGACACAAAAAAGGAGGAGACCACAGCATCCCCCATCACCCTGATTGGAAGCACTTCAGACTCCAAACTGCTGAATCGGGCCTCCTGAACAGTGCGCCCAATGTCGTCTGGCGCGTTCTGAATTTCGGCTCGCCCCCTCATAGCTTTCGACACACTTTCGCGCACTAATTGCCGAAATAACGGAAGACCAGCCTTTGATTCATTCCAATTGGCCGCAGAGATCTTTGCGATCTTCAGGCCGACAAGACTATCGCCGCACTTCAACGCGTGATCCAAGAATGTGAACTCGTGGTCCCGTGCCAACGTGGCCAGCCAAAGAGACAGCCGCGCAAGATCGACCGCGCGCGGGTTTTTATCGACCCCGTAGAGACAGCGTTGTGCGACGAGCCGCCGCGCATGAAGCTCCTCGTCCTCGTCGGCGGGAATGGTCGGACGCGTCTGCGGCCAACGTGTCCAGGCTACTACGAGGCGCTCGCCCAAAGCGCGGCAGGCCTCGACCAGGAAGGCGCCCGAGCCCATGGCCGGGTCGCACACTTTCAGCTCCAGCACCTGCTCCGGCGTGGCGTCCGCTCCGAGCCGCTCGAAGGCCGGCTCCAGCGCATATTTGACGATTGGCGCGGTGAGTGACCGAGGCGTATAGTGGCTGCCGGTCCGTCGCCGTTCGCCAGTTGGCTGCAGGATCGGTGTTCCGGATGCCGCGACCCGCTTCGTTGGCGAGCCGCGCTCATCGACCATGCCGTCGAGCGCGGCCACAAGATCCTCGACGCTCTTGGCGTCCTCGACCGGCTTAGCCTGCGCTGCCGTCAACGCGCGCCCGACGTTTTCCTTCAGTTCCTTGATTCGGTCCTTGCCCTTCTTCGCGAGAACGTCATCGAGCGCGACGAAAACCGGCGTCTTGTTGTTCTTGCCCGCCTTGATGGCGAGCACGCGGCTCGTGGCGGCCTCGACCGTAAAGCCCATGACTGTCTCGTAGACCGAGCCGATCTGTTCGACGTCGAGGGTTCGATAGGACAGTCGCTCGCGCTCTGCACCGCGCAGCTTCAGGGTCATCAGCCCTTCAAGGATGCGAAGCAGGCACCCGTCCGACACGGCCAGTATCCGGGCTGGCTCATCCTTTGAGGAGCGGCCTTCAAGGAAGGGGAATTCGTCCGGATCGAACAGCTTGCCGCCACGCGCCTGCACGAAGCCGGTCTTGTGGCCTTTGTGGATCAGGCGAAACAGCGCCAGTAATCCGCCCCATCCACCGCGCCGCTCGTCCATGGTGTCGGGATTGAGCGTCGCGTCTTCCGTGAGCTTCGCGTAAAGCCCGCGAACCGAATAACTCGTCTCGTAGATCTCGCGCGCACGGGCGTCGGATCGAGACGGAAGCAGGTCCCGGTCTTCGGCGTAGAGCACGAAGACCAACCGCATCAGGACGGTCAGCAGCCCCTCATAAAGATGATCAGGACGGCTCTCCGCGAGTTCGCGAACCAGCCTTGGCTCGGCGGCGTGCAAACCTCGGAGAAGTTCGTGGAGCGCGCCGAGAACCTGCTCGGCGAGAGCGGTTGAAACCAGAGCCTGGGCGTCGCGGCTATGCTTCAGCAGCGCGGGCAGCCGCCGATTATCGGCATCCGAGAACAGCCGAAACCGATCGAGCAAGAGCTTCAGACCGCCCAGCATGGGTCGGCCGGCAACCATCGCCATGGGCCGGATCGGAAAGCTCTGGTGGCCCGACGTTTCGCCGCGCGGAGCATAGATCAGGCGAAACTCGGGATAATACCGAACCTCACCGTCCTTCCGTTCGTCCCGCTCGGAGATCAGCAGGCCAGCAAAGACGCCGGTGTCACGCAAGAGCCGCTCGAAGCGCTGATGTGGGGTCGCCTCCCAGCCGTCGAGGGCGTTCCGGGCGTCAGGATCGACGCCTGGCGCCTCGATCCGCACGAGAAGCTGCCAGCGGCGATCGCCGTCACCGAGCTCCGCGACAGCCCATGTCGGTCGCAGCATGGTGCCATGCTCCGGGAGCGCCACGAGCAGTTCGTCCGGAATGGCCGGACCGCCGGGCGCACCAGCGACGTGGCGCGCTTCCCAGCCCAGAACCTGTTCGAAGAACGCCCAGGGATCGGTGAGCGCAGGCTTGGAAAGCTCCGAGCCGATAATCTCGGTCACCTGGCCAGTTTCGATTGGCGTTTGCCTGAGCGGCAATAACCCCAATTCCTTGAGCAACGTCGGCGCGACGACGAGGCCCACCGGGGGCACATGGTCGAGCCATTCGAGATCGGGATCGCGATAGATTTCCGCAGCCATTGTACTTACCCCGATACCGGCCAGAGATAGACCAGGCCGACGGGCTCCAGGCGATGCGCTCGCACCTCATAGGAGTCGCGAAGCCGCTTCGGTTCATCGCGCAATTCACGTTCAAGGCGCGTCAGGCGGCCTTCCCAATGCCGCCGGTCAGCTTCTCGCTCGCGCCGCTCCTCGGGCACGAGATCGAGGGTGAGCTGGTTGGGATCGAACTCTTTGGCCGCCTTGGCGATACGTGACCGCTGCTGTTCAAGCAGGTCTGACAGCGAGCGCGCCTCCTCCTCCCCTCGCTTCTGAAGTTGCGCCGTAACCGTCGTCAGTCGCTCTGAGGCGATCTTTTCCAAGGCCGGGACAAGGTCGGCGATATCCTTTGCGACGAGAGCCTGGATACGGGCGACGGCGGCTCCGGACGCTTCACGGGCGTCACGCAGGGCGTCTTCGAGCTGGTTGAGGGTCTTCTCCTCGCCGCTCTCGCCCAGCGGTCGGAGCGCCTTGTGGTCGCGTTCTGACTCCGTCCAGATGGCGGTAATCGGAATGACTTCTTCATGCAGCCGGGCTGCGCCCGCGCCAAAGACCGCCAGGCGTCCCATCAGTACGATACGAGGCTGCGCGCCCGGCCCGTAAATGACCGACACACGCGAAAGCTTCGACTGGAAGCCTTGGCTGAGGAAGCGAGACAGGAGCCGTCTGACCAGGCGGTGCTCAAGATGCACTTGCACCACGTCCGAGGCGTCACGGCCGTCAGCCATGATCGGCGGACTGAAAGCAATTGACCGGATGGGCGCATCGCGCCGCCAGTCGCCGAGACGCTCACCGCGCTTCCGCGGTCGAACCCGCAGATCGTCGAAGGCATCGTCCCAACCCGCGTCCTTTGTGAACGCCGGGTCGTTGGGATTGAGCCTGTAGGTTTCCACCTTGCCGACCGCCGGCCCACGGGCGTCGTCCAGAACATAACCGGCGCGCGACAACGCCGCCGCAGCCACACGATGAAGATCTTCCGGGTCGACGCCGACGCGCTCGCGCGACCGTTCGAGTGCGCGCTGCAGATCGGCCTGCTCCTTTAGCAACCGTTCGTGACGCGCGCGCTCGTCGTCGTCCATTTCGGCGCGCGCGCGATTGAGCCGTTCGGCGTCGCTTTCCTCAGCGATGGCCCTAGCGATCGCCGCGCCCTGACCGCGCAAAATGCCACCTTCGGCCAGACGCTTCGCAATGCGCTCTTCAATAACCTGGCCGACCGATCCGAGCTGGTCGCGGATGGTCTCCGTCTTCCGGACCAACGCCTCCAAGACGATGTCGGCTTCGCGCTGCTCATAACGGAAATATCGGCAAATGACCTGTTTCGCAGGTTGAAGTTTGCGATCGATCCGGCCGTTGCGCTGCTCCAGTCGGGAGGGGTTCCACGGCAGGTCGAAATGAATCAGGTCGGAGCAATAGCTTTGGAGGTTGATGCCTTCGCGGGCCGCATCAGTGCAGATCAGGATGCGCAACGGCTCAACATCGGGATCAGCGTTGAACGCTCGCTTCACCTCTTCCCTTCGATCCGATCCAGTTGCGCCGGTGAAGACGCCAACTCGGTCATCAGCGCGATCCGTGTCCGACACCGCCTCACGCAGGCGTCGTTCGAGCCACCGCCGCGTGTCTTCGTATTCCGTGAAAATGATGAGACGCCGGCGATTCCAGTTTTGGCCGCTGAGAAGGTTGGCTTTGATCCAGTCGGTCAACCAGCGCACCCGGGCGTCGGGCCGCGACGCGTAGCGCTCTGCGATGGCCAACATGTCGTCGACCACGGCAAGTTCAGCGCGCAGGTCTCCCTTCGCTGCGTCTGCAACGCCAAGGGCTGAAGCGGCCTCGGCCGTGGCGTCGTCATCCGCGTCGATAGTTTTTTCGGCGCGCTCTCCTTCAAGCCCAAGCTCGGCGCTGTCTTCGCTCGCCGGGCCGCCCACAAACGCCAGCGCGGCGGCAGCGACCAAGCCGGCTTCTTCACCATCGAGCATTCGCTGCAATGTTGCCCTGTGGACTTTCAGGGTCCGTGCGAACGCCGCGACCGACGACAACAGCCGTTGCTGGAGACCTACAAAGGCCAGCTTCGCCATCGACGCCTTTTGGGTCGGAAGATTAGCGATGCGCCGCATCCGCATCTCGCCGTACGTGGCAAGCTGCCGGGCGAGTGCGAGTTCAGGCGTGTCCTCTGGCAGACCGTCGATGCGAACCGCCTCGATGATCCGCTCCGGGAACGCTTCGCCAAGGCGCCGAAGATCGGCCTTCAGCCGCCGGACCATGACGGGCTCAAGATCCTTTGGGCGAACCTCGACACCCCGAGTGAAGCGCTGGGGATCAAGCATCTCAAGCAAAGCCGAGAAGCTGTTCGAGTGCCCATTATGTGGCGTGGCTGTCAGGAAAAGGCGGTGCTCGAACCGCTCGCCGAGTTCGCGAACCGCCTTCGTGAGCTGGCTTGAGATTGCGTAGCGAATGCCCGCCGCGGGCGCGGCGTGGTGCGCCTCGTCCAAAACGAATAGCGCACGGGCACGAAACTCGCCGAGCACGTCACGGAGTCCAGCCGCATAAACCTCATCCGTGAGGAGACGGTGCGAGACGATGAATCGCGAGCCGGTCGCCCAGGGATTCACGGAGAAGCCCCGAAGCCGGCGCATCTCGCCTATCCGCTCTCTGTCGATGATTTCGAACGAAAGCCCGAACTTCGCTTCCAGTTCATCCTTCCACTGGATCGTCATAGCGGGCGGGGCCGCAATGACGATGAAATCAATCCGCCGCCGCAGCAGTAGCTCTCGCGCGACTAAGCCTGCCTCGACGGTCTTGCCCAAGCCCACGTCATCCGCGATCAACAGATTCACGCGCGGAAGCCGCAACGCCTTACGAAGTGGGAGAAGCTGATAGGCATCCAGCCGAATGCCTGCCCGAAAGGGCGCTTGCAGCAGGTCGCGATCAGCGGCAGTCGCAGATCGCCATCTTATCGCGCGAAGGTGGGCGGCCAACACTTCAGCTCGATCAGGAAGGCCGGCGCCGACATTCCGCCACCCATCCTCATCGAGCACGACGGCGCCGATTTCGGCATCCCAGAGGATTTCCAGCCGCTCACCTTGAGCATCGTCGGAAATGCACGAGAGGTTGAGGGTCTGAAGGTCGTCAGCCTCCCCCTGGACTTCCTCGACCAACCACGGACGGCCCCGCAGCTCGACAAAGCTTCCCGGTTCGATTTTCTTGCTAAGGATTTGCTGCATTACGCGCCCAGACTCGTCTGTTGGTCAAGATCACTGTATTTCCCAGTCAGTCTGGTAGACCATTCAAATTTTTCAATAACAGATGCGAAAACCACAACCTGACAATGCTTTTCAATGGACGCGCGCCCAGAGTGAGCCGTGTCGATAAGCCGATTTTGCCGAAAAAGTTTGCATAACCTAACCATAAAGCCGCCCCTAATATTCGATGGCTAAATCCGCCACAAATTCAATATGACGATAGCTCCCGAAATCGCTCTTGCGAAGCACTCTCAGGCGGCCCCGGATTTTGACGTTGCGCGGGCCGGATTTCCAGACCGCCGAGTCTTCGCCGAGTACCATCAAATCCGTTTCCCATAGGATAATGGTCTCCGGCACAGTACCGAGGACACGACAAAGTATCCGGCAACGTCCCGCCGATTGCATTGAATGCGCGCAGAATACCGTCTGGCTTTGGCCCTCTAAGCAAAAACGGCCCCGAAGGACCGTTCTTAACGCGTTGATTTCGTTGATAAAATCTGGAGCGGGCGATGGGATTCGAACCCACGACCCCAACCTTGGCAAGGTTGTGCTCTACCCCTGAGCTACGCCCGCACTCCGTGTTGAGCCTTCTAGTCAGCTTCGTACGGCTTGGCAAGCGGGTCTCTCGTCCAAATTCGGGTGGCTGGCACGCTCTGATATCAAGCTTGCCGGCCTGCGCGCGAACTTGGCGTTGCCTGTTACCCCCGGGTTCGCGGTCATGAGGCAGACGTGAGGAAAGTCTGTCTATTTTCCGATGGATTTTCGATGCGGAATCGGAGCGTGTATCTATGAGGCGGCCTTGGCCTGCGGCGGCTCGATGACTGTGAGCAGCTTCTTTGGCTTTGATATTCCAAGATTTTTCAGGATCTCGGCAGCTTCGGGGCTGATTTTCGTGCGCTGAACAATAGTCCGGCCGGCGATCTGATAGCGGACCGCCTTGAGGCCGGCCAGGATGTGGGCGATCCGCGCCCAGGGAAGGCCGCAGCGCAACTCCGCCGAGCGCTGTATCTGCAGGGCAAGGACGCAGAGCCGGACATGCGCCTCGATCCGGCGCGGGCTCCAGTGATACATCGGCCGGACCTCGAGCCCGGTCTGCTTCATCCGCCGGAAGCAGGCTTCGATGATGGTCCCGCCTTTGTAGCCGAGGGCGACGTCCTCGGTGGACAGCGTGTCGTCGTTGGTGATCACGACGAACTTGCCGTCGAAGCGGGCGGCATGGGCGATCTTTCCGGAATCCAGATGCGGCCTGCCGGCCGCATCCGTGCTCAGGTAGCGGCCGTAGCGGCGCGAGGTGAGCAGTGCGCAGGCGGCCTTGGGATGCTCGGCATCACGTGCGGCGAGCAACGCCAGTTCGGCGCGCAGGCCGGCCAGAACCTCGTCGCGATGCTGGCGCTGCCGCTCGGCTTCCTCAGGGTTCAGGCAAAGAACGTAACGCTTGCGCCGCTCACCGTCGCCGACCACGACCTCCTTGGCCTGAAGATTGTCGGCAACCTTCCGATAGCGCCCCGGTCGGGTCAGAACCGCCTCATCCACATCGCGCAGCCGGCGCATCGGCACCGCCAGGATGTAGTGGCCGAGCCCCTTGCTCAGCGCCATCAGATTGTCCGCCGAATACATGCCAGCGTCGCCGACGAACAGGCAGCGCCCAAGGTTCCAGGCGCGCAGATCCTCCTTGATCCTCGCCACCGTCGCGACATCGGCGGTGTCGCCCGGCAGCACCCAGGAGCGAACCGGCATGCCGTCCCGTGTCACCGCCATGGCGATGATCACCTGCGGCTGATTGTCGCGTCCTTCCTTGCTGTGGCCGCGCCGGCGCAGCGGGGCGAACAGCCGCCCGGCCCAGACTTGCTCGGTCTCGTCGGCCTCGTCGATCTCGAAATAGGCCGTCGTGGTGTCATAGAAGATCAGATCGACATCGAGGCGGAACAGGTCGGCGGCCCGCAGGAACACCGCCCGCTCGATCGCGTCGGCCCAGACCGCCAGAACATCGAGGGCGCGGTAGAGGTGGTCGACCGTCAAATCAGTCGCCTCCGGCAGCCAGGCAGTGTCGGTGAGCCACCGCTCCGCGCAGGCACGCTTCGAGCCTGGATCATCGAGCCGGTTCGCCGCCATCGCGAACAACGCCGCCTCATGCGGAGCGGTGAGCTCCGCCTTGCTCAGGCAATCCCTGACCGCCGGGCCGATGCCGAGTTCCTCCCACAGATGCCGCGCTGTCAGCGGAATGCCGAACTCGAAGGCGGCGTCGATCTCGATATCGGGCGGCGCGGTGCCTGCCGGCGCGCCATCACCGACCTGCTCGTCATCGCCCAGCACACGGTTGATGCTGCGCACCAGCCGCTCGAGAGCGGCGCGATCGAGTTGATCCGCACGGCCGAAACTGTGGATCACCTGGGTCTCCGACCGCTTGCTGTCGGTGTTCCAGACGTTCTCCGCGAGCCCATAGTAGCGGACCGTGGAGCCGTCGCGGTTCCGGCGCTGGGTGACACGCAGATACATGCCTATCGAATAGCGTATCTCGTCAGGTTATAAAAGACACAAGGCCGAGAGTCGTGTGTCTATGTGTTGGCGCAGATTCCGCCCACTCCACGATCATTCAATCCAACCAATTCAACCACTTGCCCAAGCCACACACAGCCAAATGTGCCTCATGACCGCGAACACGGGTTACCCGCAATGCCGAAAATCCCAAGGGGGCCGCGTCATGTCCCTGGTGGTGGTGTAGGAGGCTGCTGATCAGCTTGCCGCCGTGACCGTTGAGAGCCTGACCCGACTTAAACAGTCAAACCCGGAACGATACGGTATCGTAAGTTGAGATCTTTGATTTCACTCGAGATTTTCGTAGGCACGTCGGGATTTTGCAAAAACGTGGTGCTAAATAATTGCGCAAATTGCTTCTTTTAACTTGATTTATGATTGGTTTTCGGCTGCCAATTCGGCATGTTCGTGCGCGAGAAGCGAATCAACGGCTACAGCTACCTTTATCTGGTCGAGAGCGTCCGTGAGGACGGGCGCAGCAAGCAGCGCATCATCAAGAACCTGGGCCGGAAGGAAGTCGTCCTGGCCGATGGAGGTCTCGACCGCCTCGCCGCCTCGATCGCGCGCTATGCCGACCGTGCCTCGGTCCTGGCCCAGCTGGCGGCAGGCAATCCGGACGGGCTGAGCTGCAAGCGGATCGGCGCGCCGCTGTTGTTCGGCCGACTGTGGCAGGAGAGCGGGATCGCTGCTGTGTTCGAGGAGCTGCTGGCCGGGCGGCAGTTCGAGTTCCCGGTCGAGCGCGCGGTGTTCGCCACCGTGCTCCACCGGATCATGGTCTCGGGCTCGGATCGCGCCTGCGACAAATGGCTCGAGGATTACGACATTCCCGGCACCGAGGAGCTCGGCCTGCATCACCTCTACCGCGCCATGGCCTGGCTCGGCGAAGAGCTGCCGGACGAGGAACAGGGGGATGCCACGCCCTTTGCGCCACGGACGGTGAAGGATCTGGTGGAAGAGCGTCTCTTCGCCCGACGGCATGATCTGTTCACCGACCTCTCGGTCGTGTTCATGGACACCACCTCGCTGTATTTCGAAGGTGCCGGCGGCGAGACGCTGGGCGCGCGGGGCCACTCCAAGGATTACCGCCCACAGCTCGCGCAGATGATCCTCGGCGTGGTGATCGATCAGGACGGAAGGCCAATCTGCACCGAGATGTGGCCAGGAAACACCGCCGATGTCTCGGTGCTGGTGCCGGTGATCGACCGCCTGCGGTCGCGCTTCGGCATCGGCCGGGTCTGCGTCGTCGCCGATCGCGGCATGATCAGTGCCGCGACGATCGCCGCGCTGGAGGAGCGCGGGCTGGAATACGTGCTCGGCGCAAGGGAACGCACCGACCGCATCGTCCGCGAGGTGGTGCTGGCCGATGAGCGCCCCTACACCCCGCTCTGCCTCGAGCGCGCCGGTGGCGACGAGACCCAGCTCTTCATCAAGGAGGTCAAGGTCGCGGGCAAGCGCTATATCGTCTGCCGCAACGAGGCGGTGGCCATCGAAGAGGCCGAGACCAGGCGCAAGGTGGTCGCCGCCCTCGATCGTCAGCTGACGCGCGGCGATAAGGCGCTGATCGGCAACTCCGCCTATCGCCGCTTCCTGCGCCCGGTCAGTGACGCAAAGCCCGGCCGCAAGCACAAGCTGTTCGAGATCGACGCCGGCAAGCTCGCCGAGGAAGCCCGCTTCGACGGCGTCTTCGTGCTGCGCTCCAACGCCCGGATTTCACCGCTGCAGGCGGTGATCCGCTACCGGGACCTGCAGAATGTCGAACGGCTGTTCCGTGTCGCGAAGGCGACAATGCGCACCCGGCCAATCTACCATTCCTCCGACGCCGCCATCCGCGGCCACGTCTTCTGCTCGTTCCTCGCGCTGATCCTGCACCAGGCGCTCGACGAAAAACTCCGCCGGGCCGGCAAGCGCGTCGAATGGGCCGATCTCCTGCGTGATCTCGACCGCCTCCAGGAGGTCACCATCAGCAAGCGCGGGCAGCAGATCGTCCTGCGCACCCCAGCAACCAACTCGATCGGGCCGATCTTCAAGGCCGCCGGCGTCGCCCTGCCAGCCAACGTGCGAGACGCATCCGCTTCCTGATCCAAATCCTCCCGAAAGCCGCAGGGTGTGGTGCTAAGAAACCACGCGCCCACAATACATGGCTGTTTTCATTGGACTATTTTCAGGTCGCTGTTCAAGTCGGGTCATGGTGGTCAGCGACAACGGCACTGAGCTCACCAGCATGTCGATCCTGCGCTGGTCGAAAGAGCGGAACGTGGAATGGCATTACATCGCGCCCGGCAAGCCCCAGCAAAACGGGTTCGTCGAAAGCTTCAACGCCCGGCTCCGGGACGAGTGCCTGAACGAGACCTTGTTCACGAGCCTGCCTCAAGCGAGGTCCGTGCTGGCCGCCTGGCGTCACGACTACAATCATCACCGCCCCCATTCGAGCCTGGGCAACAAAACCCCGGCAGAGGTGGCGGGAAAAATCAGCGGCGCGCCGGGTTGGGGGTTAACCCCCAACCCGGCTGTTGCACCTACGCCCAATCGTGGGCATCACTCGGGGATGAGACTCTACTCGTGAATGGCGGGAACTTGGGGCTCAGACCACAGGGGTTATCTCTCAACCAACGGATGTGCCGGCTACACCATAGTTTTGTAGCAAGTGGACGTTGCTGATTGGTCGGGAAAACCAGTAGCCTTGGCCGAATGGACACCCAAGGCTGCGAAGCAAACCAGCCTGATTCTCGGTTTCGATACCTTCGGCAATCATGTCTATGCCGATGCGCTGCCCCATACTAATAACCGTCTCAAGAATCACGCGGCCATTGGTATGCAGAAATACGTCTTCCAGCAAGGCCTGGGCAATCTTGATACGATCGAACCTATACTCGTGTATCGGCCGGAACGAGGAATAGCCTGTTCCAAAATCATCGAGTATGATGTTGCAGCCTAGAGCGCGGATCCGGTCGAGCAAGTCAAGACTATGACCGCTGATGTCGAGCAAACATGTTTCGGTGATTTCAAAAGCGATGCGGCCTGGGCCTAGTCCATTCTGCGCCATAACTTCGGCGATCTTGTCGGGCAGCGTTTCATCCCGCAATTGCCGCGGCGAAAGATTGATCGTGACTTGAAGGCCTGGTGTCAATTGAGCCGCGGTTTGGCAGGCCATGTCGATGACGTATTTGCCAATCATCCCGATGAGACCGCTATCCTCCGCGATCGAGATGAACTCGCCAGGGCTGATGATACCTCGTGCCGGATGGCGCCATCGGACAAGTGCCTCCATAGCCACTGGCGCGCCCGTGCTCAAATCCACAATGGGTTGGTAGTCGAGAAAGAGCTGGTTTCGTATCGCAGTATTTTTGAGATCGGCATGAATGGCGATCCGTCGCGTAATGGCGTCCTGAGTATCAGAATTGAAGAAATTGAACCGGCCGCGACCCTCGACCTTGGCCTGGTAGAGTGCAAGATCCGCGCAGTGGTGAATGCCTTCCGGCGTTCGCGCGTCGTTCGGCAGCATGGCAATTCCGACTGATACGCCGACGGTCATCGTCAGACTCCTGATCCGAAAGGGCTGGCCAAGATGCTCGACGATCCGCGCTGCAATCGAAGCCACCTCCGGCCGTTGCACGCCGGGTACGATGATGGCGAATTCATCGCCGCCAAGGCGAAACACCATGTCCCGCCCCCGCACACACCCACAAAGGCGTTCCGCGGCCGCGCGGAGAAGGTTGTCGCCCACCGCGTGACCGAAACTATCATTCACCGTCTTGAAGTAGTCGAGATCGACGCACAAAAGGGCCGCCGGCGCCTGTTCAGCGTCGTTGATCGCCTGCGCAAGGGCAACTGCGAACATATCCCGGTTGAACAAGGTCGTAAGGGGATCATGGCGGGCGAGATAGGTAACTCGTTCCCGGGAGCGATGCAGGTCTGTTATGTCACGTCCGACGCCGCGATAACAGGCAAGCTCACCAGTTTCCCTGAAAATTGGCTTGGCAGAAAGATCCCACCAGCGCAATTCTCCATCGAAAGGAATTGAGACGATCACGTCACGGAAGGGGAGATGTGATTCGAGTTGCTCCATCAGTTTGTCGATCGCTTCGTCCTTATGCCGGAAAATCGATCCATCACCATCGAGCAGAAGAGTGCGGAGATTGATCCGCATCGCCGACGCGCTACGTCGGGCGACCTCACAGAACCGTTCCGAGGGGTTTACAATCGCCAGACTGCCGTCAAGCTCGAACAACCAGTCGCTTGCGCCCTGCTGAAAATCGCGAAGAAGGATTTCTGTTTCCTCTTTCAGCCTGGCGATCCGGATGGCGCCGACTTCCCGCTCGACCAGCTTCCGGCTAAGTTCGATGATAAGGATAAACGAGACGACATCGTATGCAGCGATCCCCACGAGTGTTGCAACGCTTGTGTGGGATCCTGGTAGCAACAGTGCTATCATTGAACCCGTCACTAACGGGGTCCAAAACAACAATGAAAATGTAACTGGCCCCGCAAACACTGCCGTCGAAATCAACCCGATCAAGATGGCATAGATTTGAGCCATTTGCACAGAGTTGCTGTGCGGTAGCGTAGAGATTATTACCCCCCCCAACCAAAACCGATCAAAAATTGCAGGGCTCCGTAGATTCTAAAAAAAATTTTCAGAAGCTCAGCTTTGCGGCGGCTTCTTATCCAAAATTGACCAAGAAAAATCAGTGCGCCGTAACAAATAGAAAGTAAAAATACAAAAGGTATAAGTATTCTATCTACTAGGCCACCTAAAAAACTGTAAGTAAAAGCAACTAGGGTAATTTCGCCAATAGCTGCCATTTTTATACTGAGACGAGCGCGGGTGTCAATTTGAGAGATTTGGACGGAGGTTACAAAAGACTCCGGGATGAGTTTTGAAAAGAAAATTTTATTTCGAAATAATTGTCTGAAATTATAGAACATTCGAAAATGTCCAAAAATGCGGCGCCAACGTCCCATCTAAATCGACCCAAAGATGTGGGTTGTAATGTTTTTTATACTAAAAATTGAAAAAATTATATCATATAATGTTGATAGGTTTTGATGAACCCTGCCCTTAGATTCAGGAGATCCAAAATGGATGCCTACATTTGTTCCAATAGTGAACTGCGACGTCGTAAAACCATACTCGCCATTCCAGAAACCCAAGATACGACCGCGCGTATCGTAACAACTCCAGAATTTCTGGAGCAAGCTGCCAAAATACGCTATGATGGATATTTGTCTTATGGGTATATTGAAGCTCATAGCGATGAACTTTTTCTTGATGACTACGATGCTGCGTCGAACAGTCGGACTGTCATCATATACCGAGAACACAAGCCAGCGGCCACAATTCGTGTCACTTTGCTTGATCTTGAAGGACGCTCGGCCAGCGCGAGCAAAATTCCTTCCATGGATATTTTCGGTGCAGAGATTTTATCACTTGGCCGAGCAGAAATGCGTATCGGTCGCTCTGGCCGCGTAATTGAAATTAACCGCTTTGCAAGCGCGCCCGCTTTTGCAAATGATCGATCACTTATCATTGCTGCCTTCCGTATGGTTGCTTATTTGAGACTCTATTTCGATGCTGACCTAATGATAAATGCAGTACGAACCCAACATATGCCGATGTATAGGCGGCTAGGTTTCAAGAAAATCGAAGATCCTAGGCAATATCCCAATTTGAAGTTCTCCACTGGTCTTATGGCCATGTTCCCTGATGAATACGAAACAGCACTGCAGAAAATTGGATTTCCTGATGGGGTATCTGTTTCCGATCCAGTTTATACCAGATTGATAGCAGGTGAGTTGGTGTCGGTTTTTTCGTCTTCTTGGTCCCATCAGCGGCCAACTAGAAAGACGGAGGTTACCTTAACCATCGGCGGATAGGTCGTCCATTACGGGGTGGAACTCATTCCACCCTATTATGGTTAAGAAATTATTAAACTAAGGATAGCAAATTTGAATTAATTATGCAACCCATAATAGAATTAATGTGATGGAAGCCAAGCACTTCCTAGCGAAGCCAAGCACGTCCTAGCTCAGATCCGGCGCAGGCACGCGAACCAGAGGGTAGAGGGCAGCCCGCATCCGATGGCCAAGCATCCGGAATACGATCATCGCCGTCACGAGGAAGGCAAACTGCGGCAAAGACAGGAAACCGGCGCGGTAGCAGAACAGGCGAAACCTCAACTCACTACGGACATAGCCAAAACCACCAAGGCGGGTATACGCAGCTTTGTTCTTCCGTACATCGAGAAGGGCCTTGGGCAAGGCATGGAAGCGGGCGCCGGCAAGAACGAGGCGAACATAGAGGTCATAATCCTCCATCCTGCTATATTCGGCACGGTAGCCGTCCACCTCGAGAAGGCGCGATCTGCGAACCACCGTAGCCGGGTGCACCAGAACATTGCGCCATCGCAAAACGGCAGCAATGTTGTCGTGATCGACCGGTGAAGACTTAAGAAAACGTCGCCCGGAAATCTCATCGAACTCGCTGCACCACGCCGACAAAACGTCCGTTTCGGGATGCACCTCAAGATAGCGACGCTGAAGGGCAACCCGGTCTGGCCGGCAGACATTGCCGCTATCCATCCGCATCACCCACTCGCCGGAACAATGCGGAATGCCTGAATTCAGCGCCCCGACACGCCCGACATTACGATCGAGCCGGATGACTCGGACATCCGAAATCCTTCCGTCGCCCACGAAATCGTGCAGCACGCGGTCCTGCTCATCATCAATCGGGCCGTCCACGACGATGACGAGTTGTTCAGGAGGCTCAGTCTGGGCAAACAAGCTCGTGAGCGAATCGCGCAGAGACGATGCACTGTCGGCGGCACCGATCGTCATCAACACCGAAATACCCGCGCCACGGGAAGGAAGCGCTGTCACTGTCCGCTCCCCTCGACCACGGCACCGAATGTCTTTGCCAGGATAACGATGTCGCGAACGAAAGAGCGGCTGCGGACATAGGCAACATCGAGGCTGACGCGCGCCTCGTATGTCAGCGCATTGCGGCCCATGACCTGCCAGGGGCCGGTCAGCCCAGGTCTCACCGAAAGACAGGTTTCGGCAGCGTCCCGATAGTGGGCGTTGATTTCCGCCTGGGTCACCGGCCGCGGACCGACAAGACTCATCTCGCCGCGGAGCACATTCCAGAGCTGCGGCAGTTCATCGAGGCTCAGCGCGCGGAGCACACGGCCAATCCCAGTAATCCGCGGATCGTGCATGAGTTTGTGAGCGCCCTGCCACTCGTGTTTCGCCTCCGGGTGCAGTTCGAGATATTCGGCGAGGCAGTGGTCGGCGCCCATCATCATCGTTCTGAACTTGAAGCAGGGGAACGGAACGCCGTTCCGCCCCACGCGCCAATGAGCGAAAAAAACCGGCCCGCCATCCAGCGCGACCAGACAGGCGATGATTGCGAATATCGGCGAGGCCAACAAAAGGAGAATTGTAGCCGCCACAATGTCAGACACACGTTTGAAGCGGTCGCCCGGAGCAATTTGAACACGGTGGCGCAGGGTAGGCAGAGCCTGATAGCTCAGCATATGCGTGATCTCCCTCAACCTTCAAAAAATACCGAGAGTGCCGCCGGTAACGAGCCGGCGAATGATGCTGCCGCTGGACAACCGCCTCCCGTACCTGCCGCCCTGACCCCACCCCCGGCATTGCAAGGGTATGGAAACAGGTTGGCCAGGCATGAAAATATCAACCGCGTGCGCGGCACCCTTCCGTCGGCGCGATGCGACATCGAACGCGAGTCAACTTTCATCATCTCTCCATCACCCCAGCTCGACCCAACGTCCCCAGCCTGAAGACGTGCCAACTTTCGCCGACCGCCCGCCACAGCCATTAAATTTTCTGCAATAATTATGCCTAAATAACATTGAAGCGCTGGCGATAATGATATTCTGCATATTTTCAATTATTTACGCCTACTTTGTAGCAGAATTAGACAACGCTAAAAAATATATATTTTATTAAAATACATGTTTCTGTTACGTATCGGGTAACGTTTAATCAAATTTTTCATGTTTTTCAAGACGTGCGGGTCGTAAATATGAAATGTTTTTAATTTGAGACGATCGGGCAACGGGGGGGGGTATCTGCGCGCGTTCGGGCGAGGAAGCCCGTGACAACACGCGCAATCACCCAGAGCGATCAAATCGTCGAATTGGACCAATCGGGAATTCGCGAACCTTCCGACTCGCGGGTAGGATCATATCCTTGGTGGTGGTGTAGGAGGCTGCTGATCAGCCTGCCGCCGTGACCGTTGAGAGACTGAAGTCGGTGGGGGATTGGCGGCCATCGCGGGGATTTTTGGTAGTGTCCTGGGTCGAGGTGGACTTTTGGGGCCCCGTAACGGTGTAGTTTGAGGTGGCCATCGGATCAGTCGGATCAGTCGGCTATGGTGGAGTGGCGAGACTTCAACCTGAAGCCTGGAGAACCCGATAACCGAAGATAGATTACCACTAGCTGAGCTACTGGCCAAAGCCGGGAACGGCGATTTTCTGCGCAGCGTCGCGGAGGCGGTGGTTCAACTGCTGATGGAGACGGATGTGGATGGGCTGATCGGCGCCAGCCGCTACGAGCGCACCGGCAGCGCGCGACCTATCGCAACGGCTACCGGGTCCACTTCACTTGGCTGCCCGCGCTCTCACCGGCGGAACTTGCCGCTGCGGTCCACGACAATCTCCGCAACCTCGGCCTCGACGTTCTCGAACTCGTCAATTTCCGGAGCATGCATGGCATTCACGGACCCGAAGAGGGCTCGATCGAGGAGCCGCTCACCATCCTCGCGGAACTTTGGCAGAAGGGGCTGATCCGGCATATCGGGCTGAGCAGCGTGACGCCGGCGCAGGTGGCGCAGGGGCGCGCAATCACGGAGATCGCGTGCGTCCAGAACCACTACAACCTGGCGCATCGCGGGGATGACGCGCTGATCGACGAACTTGCCCGCGAGGGAATCGCCTATGTGCCGTTCTTCCCGCTGGGCGGATTCTCGCCGTTGCAGTCGCGGGAGCTGTCCAGGGTTGCCGAAGGTCTCGGGGCCTCGCCGATGCAGGTCTGAACGAAAATCTCGCCGCGGCCCGGCTGGAGCTGGCCGACGCGGACCTGGCCGCGCTGGACGGGATCGCGGGCGCGGACGCGCCGTAAGACAGGAGGGCGCTCAGCAGGGCTTTGCCCGGTCAGCCGGGGGCGATCAGCGCCTCGCGTTGCCGCCGTGATGCAATCAACCGCTGCCGAGCCGCGGCAAGGATCTCCGGCCTTGCCGTGGCGGGCTCGCCCGCGCTGAAGGGCGGCGCCGGCGCATATTCCATGGAGAGCTGAATTGTCTCCGCCTCATCCTGGCCCAATAGTTCGGCAATCACGGCGAGCCCGAAGTCGATACCCGAGGTCACGCCGCCTGCGGTGATAAGCCTGCCATCGCGCACCACCCGTGCCGCTACTGGCGTCGCTCCGAACCGCTGGAGCAGATCGAGCGCATTCCAATGCGTGGTGGCACGGCGACCCGTCAACAATCCGGCTTGCCCAAGCAGAAGCGCCCCGGTGCAGACTGACGTGACATACTGCGCCGTGATCGCCTGATCGCGAAGAAAGCCGAGCACCTCCGGATCGCTCAACAGAGCGTTGACGCCGCTGCCTCCCGGCACACAGATCAGATCGTAGCGAGGTGCTTCGGCCAGACGACGGTCCGGCACGAGCCAGAGACCCGTGGAAGCCCGCAGCGGGGTGACATCCTTCCAGACAAGCTCGACCTCCACGCCTTGCGCTGACGCGAAGACCTCATAGGGTCCGGTCAGATCGAGTTGCTGAACGCCCGGAAAGCAAAGAATGCCGAATTGCAGGGTCATGATCGTCTCCTTCATTGAACCGAAGATCGTGGCGACGAACGATGCGGCTTTGTCGCCAACGCGCCTTCGGGCATCCTGTTTGCCGTCGAGGCTAGGCCTCACATCTGCGAGACGCCACCGTCAACGACCAGTTCCGCGCCGACGACGTAGCCGGACCCGTCGCTGGCCAGATAGACCGCAGTCGCGGCGGCCCGTGGCATATTATCGCCAACCGCGCCCGGCGGCGGCGGCGAGGTTGGCGCGGATTACCTGACGATGAAAGGGAGCGATCGCAAACAGATAGGCTCTGCCAACGAGATTATGGCAGTGCACCACGGTCGTTGCGATGAGCTCTGCGCCATCGGTATCACGCCTTGGCCGCAGCAGTAGCGAGGCGCGGAAGTCGAGGTGCCGGTCATCCTCTCCCAGTATGACCTCGTCGCGCGACATGGATATGACCCTGAAGAAATCGATGTGCGCCGCGCCGTCTGCAGCGGCCTCCTCGCGCAGCTGACGCGAGGATTTGACGCCAAACGGGCGGACAAGCTGGTCGCGGACCGACAGGAGGGCCCGGAACCATGGCCCCGGATGGCCGAGCGCGCTGCGGGCGAGAGCCTCGATGCCCAGCGCTGCATCTTCCTTCATCAGGTTTATGGCGAAGGCATCTGCAAGATCAGCATCGGGCAACCACCCGGCGATGGTGCTCTCGCGCGGAAAAGGGACCTGCCTGACGATGTTGCTCATGGTGCCGCGCTTCTTTACCGCCAGCCTGGCGGCTCGTCACGAGATCCGCGGAGGAAGCGGTGTATCGGGGTGCATGGGGGGCTATCCATGAGCGTGTCGTCTGTCTTGTTTGATATCGTATTTCGATCAAAATAATACGCTCGATCGGATCAATCGATTGCGGCTCCCTCCGCCATCGGGTTCGGTCGGATATCGGGATGGGAATTGGCGGGGCGCGCGATGCAGCAGGATGAGCGGTTCAGGGATGGCGGCGTGGATGGGTTTCCAGCGCTCGATCGGGCGAGTCTGGCGCTGCCCGATTCGGCGCGGCTGGAGCCCGCTTCGCGGGCGACGCACCGGCCGCGGGTGTTGCTGCTGTATGGCTCGCTGCGCGAGCGTTCCTATTCGCGGTTTCTCACCGAGGAGGCGGCGCGGCTGCTCGGGCTGATGGGGGCGGAGGCGCGGATTTTCGACCCGCGGGAGCTGCCGGTGGCGCACAGCGTTTCGCCCGACCATCCGAAGGTGCGGGAGCTGCGCGAGCTGTCGCTATGGTCGGAGGCGCAGGTCTGGTGCAGCCCGGAGATGCATGGCGCGATCACCGGGGTGATGAAGAACCAGATCGACTGGATACCGCTCGAGATCGGCGCGGTGCGGCCGACCCAGGGGCGGGCTCTGGCGGTGATGCAGGTGTCCGGCGGGTCGCAGAGTTTCAACGCGGTGAACACGCTGCGCCTGCTCGGGCGGTGGATGCGGATGTTCACCATCCCCAACCAGTCGAGTGTCGCCAAGGCCTATGAGCAGTTCGACGCGGCCGGGCGGATGCTGCCCTCGGCCTATTACGACCGGTTGGTGGATGTGATGGAGGAGCTGGTCCGCTTCACCTGGCTGCTGCGCGACCGGGCGGAATATCTGGTGGACCGCTACAGCGAGCGGCGGGCGAAGCCGTCGGCGGAGACGACCGCGAAACTCTGAGCGGCGGCCCGCGCATCCGGCCCCAGCGCCGGCTGCTCCGCGACCCGGTGGGTGCGGAGCGGGACGGCGCCGCTTCTCAGGCGGGCGCGGGCGGCGGATGGACCAGGGGACGCGGCGCCCCGTGCGCGCCGGATGGCGCGGGACCGTCCGCAAGCGGCGGCGCTTGCGGGGCGGGATGCGGTGCTTGCGGCACCGCGCGCGGCCGGATGGCAGACAAGGCGGCCGGCGCCAGATATGCCGGCAGGCGAATGCCCAGCGTATTGCAGAGCGGGCGCAGCAGCCGGCCGAAGCGCGGATCGGCGCAGATCAGCGCGCGGGCTTCGGGATCGTCGAGCAGGGCGCGGAGCTGGCTGGCGCTGCAACGGGATTCGGGCACCGGGGCGAGCAGCCAGCCGCGGCGGCGCGGCAGGGCGGGCGGGCGGGCGCGCTCGGGCGGCGCCGATGGGCGGCTGGCGCGGGGACGCGGCGGCGGCGCGCCGGCGGCGAGGGCTGCGAAGCGGCGCGCGAGGCGGCGCAGATGGGTCCAGAACCGGACGGCGAAGCTCGGGTCGGTGGGGCTGGCGGGACTGACGGGGTCGAACACAAGGAACGCCTCCTTCACCGCCCGCGCGGCGACGGCGCGGCACAGCCCCTCGATGATGGCGGCGAAGCGGCGGGCGATCGTCATGAACGGAACAAGAACATAAACAAGGGGGGTGGGCAAGGCGAAAGCGGTTTCGCGCCCGCCGGGTTTACAGCGCCGCCCCCGGCCCCTACCTCTGCCCTACCCGCGCCGCCCCGGCGGCCGCCCGATCCCGCGTGAGCGCCGGCCGCTGGCCGCGCCTCGCGCCCCTGGTCCGCGCTGCGCGCGGACGCCGCCCCGGCGCGCTTCCGGCCGGGCGCACCAGCGGAGGAGCAAGACCACATGCAAAAGGTTGTCGCAGGAACGGCGTCGTTCTGGATGGCCCATCTCTCGACCATCATCGGCGTCGCGGTCGCGCTGCTGCTGGGCATCGGCGGCAGCGCGGCGGCGCGCGCGGCGCTGGGGGTTCTGGCGCGCTGGTCGGACCGGCACGGGCACCGGATGCGCGCGGCGATCTTCGTTCGTCTCGGGTTGCCGGTGGTGGTCGCGATCTGGGCGCTGGCGCTGTATTTCGCGGCGCTCGCGGTGGCGACGCCGCTGCGCCTGGTCGGGCTGCTCGGCGTGCTGCCGGTGATTCTGAAGGTGGTGATGCTGCTCGCGATCGCCTGGGCGGCGCTGCGCGTGATCGCGGTGGGCGAGCGCGCCTATCCGGCGCATGTCGCGGCGAAACGCGGCGAGACGCCGGACCCGATGCTGATCGACGCGATCGGCAAGATCACGCGGATTCTCGTGGTCGCGGTGATCGGGATGATGGTGTTGCGAGTGCTGAATTTCTCGATCGCCAGCCTGCTCGCCTTTGGCGGGGTGGCCGGCATCGCGGTCGGCTTCGCCGCCCAGGGCGTGACCGCCAACCTGTTCGGCGCGCTGGTGGTCTATCTCGACCGGCCGTTCAAGGTGGGCGAGTGGATCGTGCTGCCGGCGCAGAACGTGTATGGCACGGTCGAGCATATCGGCTGGCGGACCACCACGCTGCGCGGCTTCGACACCAGGCCGTACTACGTGCCGAACCAGATTTTCAATTCATCGGTGGTGCAGACGCCGCCGCGGATGCAGGCGCGGCAGATCAGCACCACGATCGCGATCCGCTACGCCGATTTCGACCGGCTGGAGGCGATCACCGAGGCGTGCCGCCAGCATGTCGACAACCACCCGGACATCGACCAGTCGCTCGGCGCGATGGTGTATTTCGACCAGTACGGAACCCATGCGTTGCAGATCATGGTGTGGTGCTTCACCCGCACCGTGGTGTGGGCGGAGTCGCTCGCGATCCAGGAGCGGCTGCTGATCGAGCTGGGGCGGATCGTGCAGCGTCACGGGGCGGAACTCGCCCTGCCGGTTTCGGAGGTGCGGCTGGCCGGCCCGATGCCGCAGGCCGCGCCGATAGCGCAGGCCGGGGCGATGGCGATGGCCGCCGGCGGCGCGCGGCCGGGATAGAGCATCATCCGATCAGATGGACTCATCTGATCGGATAAAGATGCTCTGAATATCAATATCATAGAGCACTACATCCGATCCGGATGGATCGGAAAGTGCTCTAGAGCATCATCCGATCAGATGGACTCATCTGATCGGGTGATGCTCCGAGACGGCGGCGGGCGGGGCGGAAAAAAAACGGCGGATCGGAGGTGTAACCATCCTGAAGCGGGCAACGTAAGGTGTATGCCGGCTCGTTGGCCGGACGGCGTCGCGACGCCGGACTGACGCCCCGCACAGGAGAGACACGCCGATGAGTTCGACCGGACCCGGACACGACGCCGCCGATACTGGCGCCGCGAACCGCCTGCTGGAGACGCTTTCGACGGTTCGCTGGAACCGGTTTCACACGATGGCGGTGCTGCTGTTCGGCCTGGGCTGGGCGCTGGATGCGTTCGAGGTGACGCTGATCGGCAATGTGCTGGGGGCGCTGCGGCAGCATTTCGGGCTCGGCAGCAACGCGATGTCGGTCATTCTGGCGGCGTGGTTCGTCGGGCTGATGATCGGGGCGGCGGGGTTTGGCGCGCTGTCCGACCGGTTCGGGCGGCGGCGGGTGTTTCTGGCCAGCCTCGTTCTGTATGGCGTGGCGACGCTGGCGACGGCGTTCGCGCCGAACCTGCTTGCGCTGCTGGCGCTGCGGCTGCTGGGCGGCATTGGCGTCGGCGCGGAATATTCGGCGATCAACGCGGCGATCGCCGAGCTGGTGCCGAGCCGCTCGCGCGGGCGGGCGGCGGCGATCGTGCTGAATTTCTGGCCGCTGGGCAGTTTCATCGCGGCGCTGCTGGCCTGGCTGGTGCTCTCGGCGCTGCCGCCGGATCTGGGCTGGCGGGTGGTGTTCGGGCTTGGCGGGGTCATCGCGCTGTCCGCCGCCTGGTTTCGCCGGCATCTGCCGGAGAGCCCGCGCTGGCTGATCGATGCCGGACGGGCGGAGGATGCGCGCGCCATCATCGCCGGGATCGAGGCGGGGCTGACCTCGTTGCCGCCGCCGGCCTCGGTGCCGATCGCGCACCGGATTCGCCGCGAGGCGGGGCAGTTCGGGCGGCTGGCGCGGCAATATCCGGGCCGGCTGCTGCTCGGCGCGGCGCTCGATTTCGCCGAGGCAGCGGGATATTACGGGCTGTTCGCCTTCCTGCCGATCGTTGTTCTCCCGGCGCTGCATCTGCCGGCGGACCGGCTGCCGCTGTTCTATCTCGCCGGCAGCGTGGGAGCCGCCGTGGGCGGGCTGGCCGCGGCGGCGCTGCTCGACCGGGTCGGGCGGAGCTGGACGGTGGGCGGGTTCTATCTCGCCACCGCGCTCGGTCTCGTGCTGTTCGCCCTCGTGACCGGGCTTGGCGCGGGCTGGATCATGCTCGGCTTCGCGCTGGTGAACCTGCTGGCGACGGGAAGCTGGATCGCCGCCTATCCGACCTTCTCGGAACTGTTCCCGACCGCGCTGCGGGCGACGGGGATTGGCGCCTCGGTCGCGGTGGGGCGGGTGGGCGCGGCGCTCTCGCCGTTCCTGGTCGGCTATGTCGGCGCGCGCTCGATGCCGGCGGCGCTGATCATGCTCGCCGCGTTCTGGGCGCTGGGGGCCATCGCCATCCTGGTCTGGCGGCTGCGCGGCGGGATCGAGGCGCGGGGGCTCGCCCTTGAGCAGCTCAGCGCCGCACCCGCGCGCGGCGTGTAGGGTGCGGCCGATGCTCGACATGACCACAGGCGAGGCGTCGATCCCGGTGATCGCCGCGGAGGGACCGGTGCTGGTGTTTGGCGGCTGCTACAGCAACCTGCAGGCGACGCGGGCATTGCTGGACGCGGCGCGGGCGCACGGGATTCCGCCCGAGCGGATGATCTGCACCGGCGACGTGGTGGCGTATGGCGCCGATCCGCAGGCCTGCGCCGACCTGATCCGCGGCCACGGGATCGCGACGGTGATGGGCAATTGCGAGGAGCAGCTCGGCGCGGGGCGGCCGATTGCGGCTGCGGCTTTACCGAAGGCTCGTCTTGCGACCGGCTGGCCGCCGCCTGGTTCGCCCATGCCGATGCGCGGATCGACGATGCGACGCGGCGCTGGATGGCCGCCCTGCCCCGGCGGATCGACCTCGTGATCGGCGGGCGGCGGATCGCGGTGGTGCATGGCGCGCCGAGCCGGATCAACCGTTTCCTGTTCGCCTCCGACCCTGACCTGGTGCTGGCCGGGGAGATCGGCATCACCGGGTGCGACGGGGTGATCGCCGGGCATTGCGGCATCGGCTTCACCCGGCGGATCGGGGAGCTGGTGTGGCACAATGCGGGGGCGATCGGCATGCCGGCGAATGACGGCACGCCGCGCTGCTGGTATTCGATCGTCACCCCCACTGATGCCGGGCTGGAGATCGGGCTGCACGCGCTCGACTATGATTACCGCGCGGCGGCGGCTTCGATGCGGCGGGCCGGGCTGCCGGAGGAGTATGCCGACACGCTGGAGAGCGGGATCTGGCCCAATCTCGACATTCTGCCGCATGCCGAGCGGGCGGCGACGGCGACGCGGCTGGAGCAGAGACCGGCGGCGGATGCGCGCGTGGCGCTGGAGGCGCTGGAGACGCTGTGGTTCAACACCGGCACGCTCTGCAACCTCGCCTGCGAGGGCTGCTATATCGAAAGCTCGCCGCGCAACGACCGGCTCGGCTGGCTGCGGCTGGAGGGCTTGCGCCGGGTGCTGGACGAGGCGGCGGACCGCCATCCCGAGCTGCGGGAGATCGGGTTGACCGGCGGCGAGCCGTTCATGAACCCGGAGATCGAGGCGCTGATCGGGCTCGCGCTCGACCGGGGCTATCGGGTGCTGGTGCTGACGAATGCGATGACGCCGATGCGCCACCACATGGCGGCGATCGCCGGGTGGCGGGGGCGGGATTTGCATCTGCGCGTCTCGCTCGATCATCATACCGAGGCGGGCCACGCGGCGCTGCGCGGGCCGCGCGCCTGGGGGCCGGCGCTGGAGGGGATCGGCGCGCTGTTCGCGTCCGGGTTCCAGCCCTCGATCGCGGCACGGTTCGACCCGGCGGTGGAGGACGAGGCGGCGACGCGGGCGGGGTTCGCCCGGCTGTTCGCGGCACAGGGCTGGGAGATTGACGCGTTCGACCCCGAGCATCTGGTGCTGTTCCCGGAGATGGACGTGCCGGCGGCGGCGGCGGGGGTGAGCGCCGCCGCCTGGGCGGCGCTGCGGCCGCGCGGGGCGGATGCGATGTGCCGCACCTCGCGCATGGTGGTGCAGCGCAGGGGCGAGGCGGCGCTCTCGATCGTCGCCTGCACGCTGCTGCCCTATGAGGCGCGGTTCGATCTCGGCGGCACGCTGGAGGAAGCCTCCCGGGCGGTGACGCTCGACCATCCGCATTGCGCGCGGTTCTGCGTATTCGGCGCATCCTCCTGCATGAGTGCGAGGTAAGACAGACATGAGCACGACGACGATCGGGCGCGCCAAGCGGCGCGGCAACGCGCGGGCGCTGGGTTTCGCGGCGCTCGCGCTGGGGCTGGTCGCCCTGGTGGTGGCGTTGGAGCGGCAGGGGGTTTCCATCGCCAGGCTGGAGGGCGATCTCGCCGGGCTGCGCGAGGCGGTGGCGGCGCATCCGCTCGCCGGGTTTGTTTTCTATTTCGGGCTTTACGTGGCGGCGACTTCGCTCTCGGTGCCGGGGGCGGCGGTGCTGACGCTCGGCGCCGGCGCGCTGTTCGGCGTGGCCGAGGGCGCGGTGCTGGTCTCGTTCGCCTCGTCGATCGGCGCGAGCCTCGCCTTTCTCGCCGCCCGCTTCCTGCTGCGGGATTTCGCCCTCGTCCGCTTTCCCGCGCTGTTCGAGCGGATCGAGCGCGGGATCGCCCGCGACGGGGCGTTCTATCTGGTCTCGCTCAGGCTGGCGCCGGTGGTGCCGTTCTTCGCCGTCAACCTGCTGGCGGGGCTGACCAGCCTGCGGCTGCGCGGCTTCTACCTCGCGAGCCAGATCGGCATGCTGCCGGCGACGCTGATCTATGTGAATGCCGGGGCCTCGCTCGCCACACTTGGCGGGCATGGGCCGATCCTCACCCCGCGCCTCGTGATCGGCCTGCTGTTGCTGGCCGCCCTGCCGCCCGTGGCGCCGCGGCTGCGCGACGCGCTGGCCGCCCGCAGGCTCTATGCGCGGTTTGCCCGGCCGAAGCGGTTCGACCGCAACCTCGTGGTGATCGGCGCCGGCGCGGGCGGGCTCGTCGCGTCCTATGTCGCGGCTGCGGTGAAGGCGAAGGTGACGCTGGTCGAGGCCGGCGAGATGGGCGGGGACTGCCTCAATTCCGGCTGCGTGCCGTCGAAGGCGTTGCTCCACGCCGCGCGCGCGGGGAAGGATTTCCACGCCGCCATCGCCGATGTCCGCGCCGCCATCGCGGGGATCGCGCCGCATGATTCGGTGGCACGCTACGAGGGGCTCGGCGTCGAGGTCCGGCGCGGGCGGGCGGTGATCGAATCGCCCTGGTGCGTCGCGGTTGAGGGCGAACGGATCACCACGCGGGCCATCGTGATCGCCGCCGGGGCGGAACCGTTCGTGCCGCCCATTCCCGGGCTTGCCGAGGCGCCCTACGCCACCTCGGAAACCCTGTGGGATATCGGGGACCTGCCGCGGCGGCTCGTCATTCTCGGCGGCGGGCCGATCGGCTGCGAGATGGCGCAGGCCTTCGCCCGGCTCGGCAGCGCGGTGACGCTGGTGGAGATGGCCGAGCGGCTGCTGGTGCGCGAGGATGACGAGGTGTCGGCGGCGATGGCGGCGGCGCTCGCGCGCGATGGCGTCGCCATCCGCACCGGCCACAAGGCCGAGGCGGTGACGCGTACGGAGGCGGGCTTCGCGCTTGTCGCGACCAGCGGGGCGCAAACCGCCGAACTGCCGTTCGACCGGCTGCTGGTCGCCATCGGCCGGCGGCCGCGGGTGAGCGGTTACGGGCTGGAGGCGCTCGGCATTCCGCTGACCCCGGCGAAGACGATCGAGACCGATGACGGGCTGCGCACGCTCTATCCCAACATCTTCGCCTGCGGCGATGTCGCCGGGCCCTACCAGTTCACCCATATGGCCGGGCATCAGGGCGGGTATGCCGCGCTGGGCGCGCTGTTCGCCCCGTTCTGGCGGTTCCGCCCGCGCTACAAGGCGGTGCCGGCGGTGACCTATACGAGCCCGGAGATCGCCCGGGTCGGGCTGAACGCGCGCGAGGCGGCGGCGCGGGGCATCGAAGCCGAGATCACCCGCTACGATTTCGCCGAACTCGACCGCGCCATCGCCGAGGCGGATACCGAAGGCTTCGTCACCGTGCTGACGCGGCGGGGCAGCGACCGCATCCTCGGCGCCACCATCGTCGGCACCCAGGCCGGCGAGCTGCTCACCGGCTTCACCCTCGCCATGCAGCACGGGCTCGGGCTGAAGGCGCTGATGGGCACGATTTTCCCCTATCCCACGCGGTCCGAGGCGATCCGCGCCGTCGCCGGGCAGTGGCGGCAGGCGCACGCCTCGGCGCGCGGGCTCGCGATCCTCGAACGGTTCCACCGGTGGCGGCGCGGCTGAGCGTCGTCATCCCGGCGCTCGACGAGGCGGACAATCTCGCCCGCCTGCTGCCGGAGCTGCTCGGGGCGGCGCACCTGGTCGAGCGGGTCATCGTCAGCGACGGCGGCAGCCGCGACGGCTCGGCGGCGCTGGCGCGGCGGCTCGGCGCGCTTGTGATCGAGGGGGCGTCGGGGCGCGGCGCGCAGCTGGGCCGCGGCGTTGCGGCCGCCGGGCCGGGCTGGCTCTGGCTGCTGCACGCCGACACGATCCTGCAACCGGACTGGGCGGCGGCGCTGGCCGCGTGCCTCGGCACCGCCGATCCGGGCCGCGCCTATTACGCGAGGCTGCGCTTCGCCTCGCCCCGGCGGCGGGCGCGATGCGCCGAGGCGATGGTCCGCGCCCGCTGCGCGCTGTTCGCCCTGCCCTATGGCGACCAGTCGCTGCTGGTGCGGGGCGCGCTGCTGGAGGCCGTGGGCGGGGTGCCGGCGCTGGCGCTGATGGAGGATGTGGCGCTGGCGCGGCGCCTCGGCCGGCGGCGGCTCGCGGCGATGAAGCTCGTCGTGACCACCGACGCCGCCGCCTATGAGCGGGATGGCTGGCTGCGCCGCAGCGCCGGCAATCTCTGGCGCCTCGCCCGCTTCCTCGCCGGCGGCGACGCCGGCCGGATGGCGGGGGGCTACAGGCGGTAGGGCGCGCGGCGCGGATCACGCCTTGCCGGATTCGTCCTTCTTGTGGGCCATCAGCGCCATCAGCCTGCGGTCGCGCCAGGCCGAGCGCGCGGCGAGTTCGGAGTCCGGCAGGGCGGCGCGGCGCTGGCGCTCGACCTCGGCGATCAGCCCGTCATCCCAGCCCAGCTCGACGCCGCGCGCGCCGGCGATGGTTTCGTACATGCCGCGGAAGCGGCGCGCGTAATCGGCGACGCCGCCGGGGGCGTTGAGGTCGATCGTCTCGAACGGGCCCATGAAGCTCCAGCGCAGGCCGAGGCCGGCGGAGACCGTGCGGTCGAGATCGGCGACAGAGATGATTCCCTCGGCCACCAGGCGGAAGGCCTCGGCGAGCAGCAGGCCTTGCAGGCGGTTGAGGGCGAACCCCTCGATCTCGCGGGTGAGCGCCACCGGCTCCTGGCCGACCTGTTCCATCAGGGCGCGGACGCGGGGCACGACATCCGGCCCGGTCCAGGGGGCGGGCACCAGCTCGACCACCGGGATGAGATAGGGCGGATTGACCGGATGGGCGATGAGGCAGCGCGCGCGGCAGGCGACATGCTCGGTGAAGGCGGAGGCGGGAATGCCGGAGGAAGAGCTGCCGACCAGGGTTTCCGGGCCCAGCACCGCATCCAGCGCGGAGAAGATGAGCCGCTTCTGCTCGACGGTTTCGAAGACGCTTTCCTGCACATAGGACGCGCCGGCGACCGCCTCCGCCAGGGTGGCGGCGAGGCTGATTCGGGGGAGGATTTCGGCGGCGCTTGCGACCAGCCCGGCGGCCTCGAGATCGCGCAGGCGCGCCTCGATCAGGGTGGCGGCGCGGGCGGCGCCGCCCGCCGCCGCATCGAATACCGCGACATCGTGCCCGGCGCGGGCGAACACGATGGCCCAGGCCGAGCCGACCAGCCCGGCGCCGACGACAGCAATCTTCATGCAACTCTCCATCATGGCTTAGAGCATCATCCGATCGGATAAAAATGCTCGGTTTATCAACATGCCAGGGTTTGTGACGGGACTGGCGGGCGGCGCGGCTCAGAAGCCGACGCGGTCCGCCCCCTTGAGCGACAGGATCTCCCGCGCCTCGTCCGGTGTGGCGATGCCAAGGCCGAGGCCCTCGACGATCTGGCGGACCTTGCGGACCTGCTGGGCGTTGGAGTCGGCGAGCCGACCGGGGCCGATCCAGAGCGAATCCTCCAGCCCGACGCGGACATTGGCGCCCATCGCGGCGGCCTGGGCGGCGATGGGCAGCTGGTTGCGGCCGGCGCCGAGGACGGACCAGCGATACTGGTCGCCGAACAGCCGGTCGGCGGTGCGCTTCATGTGCATCACGTCTTCCGGGTGCGGGCCGATGCCGCCGAGAATGCCGAAGACGGTCTGGATGAACAGTGGCGGCTTCACCAGGCCGCGGCCGAGGAAATGGGCGAGATTGTAGAGATGGCTGGTGTCGTAGCACTCGAACTCGAAGCGGGTGCCTGAGTCGCCCAGGGTGCGCAGGACGTATTCGATGTCGCGGAAGGTGTTGCGGAAGACGAGGTCGCGCGAGTTTTCAAGCGTTTCGGCCTCCCACGGATGGCGGAACTCCTTGAAGCGGTCGAGCATCGGGAAGAGGCCGAAATTCATCGAGCCCATGTTCAGCGAGGCGACCTCGGGGCGGAAGCTGGCGGCGGGGCGGACCCGCTCCTCGACCGTCATGTAGGGCGCGCCGCCGGTGGTGAGGTTGATGACGGCGCCGGTGCGCTGCTTCACCCGCGGCAGGAAGCGGGCGAAGGCCTCGGGCGACTGGTCTGGCCGGCCATCCCGCGGATCGCGGGCGTGGAGGTGGAGGATGGCGGCACCGGCCTCGGCGGCGGCGACGGCGGAATCGGCGATCTCCTCCGGGGTGATCGGCAGATGCGGCGACATGCTCGGCGTGTGGATCGCGCCGGTGACGGCGCAGGTGATGATGACCTTGCGTGGTGTTCCGCGCGATTCGCTCATTCCCTCGTTTCCCCCTGGAGCGCTTTCCGATCCATCCGGATCGGATATCGGGCTCAATGTTATTGATAATTGAAGCGCTTTCCGATCGACCCGGATCGGATGCAGCGCTCTGTGGCATTGATGGCCAGAGCACCTCTACCCGATCGGATGACGCCAGCCGATCGAACGACGCCCTGGTTTCGGCGTGCCCCGTTGCGGGGCTGTTTCATGGCCGCAAGGAGGCCATGCGCGCGGCGGTTTGGCAAGAGTGCCGGCGCGCGCGGGCGGCATTCCGGGCATTTTCAGATCGCGGCGCCGGCTGCCGCCCGGGTGCGCTGGCGCGGGAGCAGCAGCAGGCAGGCCATGCCGGTGACCATGACGGCGGCGGCCATCCACAGCGCGCCGTCGTAACTGCCGGTGAGGGCCGCGATGTAGCCGGAGACGGCGGGGGCGACGATCTGGGCGGCGCCGAAGCTGATCGTCATCCGCGCCATCGCCTTCGAGGGGTTGCGCGGGTAGAGCCGGCCGATAATGGTCAGCGTCATGCTGGTGACGCCGTTGAACGCGCAGCCGTAGAGGGCGGCGCCGAACAGCGACAAAGCGAGGCCGCGCGTGGTGGCGCCGATCGCGATGCTGAGGGTGAGCAGGGCGAAGGCGGCGAGCAGGGCCCGGATGTCGCCGGTGCGGCGGGCCACGCGGTCCCAGAGCGGGGCGGTCGGGATCGCGCCGAGGCCGACCGCGACCCAGACCAGGTTCCCCATCCCGCGCAGCGCCGGCAGATGCGCCACCAGGGCGACGATGAAGGTGGCGCTGACGACATAGCCGACGCCGGCGCAGAAATAGGCGGCGACGAACAGCGCCATCCAGCGGGCGACGGGCGGCGTGTCCGCCAGGGCGGCGGGGCCGGCGGCATCGGCCGGCGGGGGCATCGGCATCCAGACCCAGGCGGGGATGAGGAAGACGATGCCGAACAGGCCGGAGGCGATCCACTCGCCGGCCCAGTCGAGCCGGCCGGCCATCGCCATCGGCAGCAGGCCGGAGACGACGATGCCGAGGCCGAGGCCGCCGAAGGGGACGCCGAGTTCGAGCCGCCTGCCGTGATGGCGCAGCCAGGCGAGCATCAGCCCGGTGCCGAGCAGCAGCGCGCCCACCGCCGTCATGCCGGCGAGGAAGCGCAGCACCGCCCAGACGACGAGGCTGGTGGTCAGGCCCATCGCCGCCGTGGTGAGGACGGCGAGGACCAGCAAGGCGCGGTAGAACAGGAAGCGGGTGCGCAGGTTGCCGATCGCGGCGATCAGGAGCGTGCCGGTCATGTAGCCGGCGTAATTGACGGTGGCGAGCCAGCCGCCGCCGGTGACGGAGAGATGCGCCTGGTCCTGCATCACCGGCAGCAGCGGCGTGTAGAGGAAGCGGGCGAGGCCGACGGTGAGGACCATGCTGGCGATGCCGGCCGCCATGACCTTCGCGGCCTCGCGGTCGGTCGCGGTTATGGCGGCGGGAGACTCGGCGATGGATGACATGGCAGGCCTCATGACTGACCTGCCATGCTTAACGGAATGGCGCGGCGCCGCCAATCGTTCCGGCGCCGGCCGGCGTGGCTGACGCTGTGCGAGAGCGTCAGCCGGCGTGGCTGGTGCCGAACAAGGGCGTCAGCCGGCGTGGCTGGTGCCGAACAAGGGCGTCAGCCGGCGTGGCTGACGCTGAGCAAGAGCGTCAGCCGGCGTGGCTGACGCCGGCAAGGTGCTCCATCCGCTCGGTGTCGGCGCCGAGTTCGGCGGCGGAGCCGTCATAGACGACCTCGCCATCGGACAGGACATAGGCGCGGTCGGCGAGCTGGAGGGCGAGATGGGCGTTCTGCTCGACCAGAAGGATCGACATCCCCTCCCCCTTCATCCGCCCGATCGTGCGCATGACTTCCTGGACGATGACCGGGGCGAGGCCCTGGGAGGGTTCATCGAGGATCAGGAATTTCGGGTTGAGCAGCAGCGCGCGGGCGATGGCGAGCATTTCCTGCTCGCCGCCCGAGAGCCGGCCGCCCTTGCTGGTCTTGCGTTCCTCAAGCCGCGGAAACAGCTTGTAGATCGTCTCGATGGTCCAGGGCCCCTTGGTTTCGGGGGAACGAGCAGGTTTTCATGCACCGTCATGTGGCCGAAGATCTTGCGGCCTTCGG
The DNA here is from genome assembly GCF_907164655.1 of Acidocella sp. C78. NCBI lineage: Bacteria > Pseudomonadati > Pseudomonadota > Alphaproteobacteria > Acetobacterales > Acidocellaceae > Acidocella > Acidocella sp. C78. The sequence continues at coordinate 81,083 of NZ_CAJQZK010000001.1, read as the reverse complement.
GGACATATCCGACGCCGGCATTGGCGATGCGATGGGAGGCCGCCTTGGTGACATCCTTGCCGAAGAGCTTGATGTTGCCGCCGCGGGGCGGGGTCAGGCCCATGACGCTGCGCATCGTGGTGGTCTTGCCGGCGCCGTTGCGGCCGAGCAGGGCGATCAGCTCGCCCTGGTTCACCTTGAGCGAGACGCCGTGCAGGATGTGGCTCTTGCCGTAATAGGTTTGCAGGCCGTCGGCTTCGAGAACGGCACTCATGCGGCGGTCTCCTCGATGGCGGTTCCAAGATAGGCGCTCTGGACGCGGGGATTGGCGGAGATTTCCGCCGCCGTGCCCTCGGCGAGGAAGGTGCCGTTGTCGAGCACGGTGATGCGGTCGGCGATGCCGAACACGATCGCCATGTCGTGCTCGACGAACAGCATGGTGATGCCCTGGTCCTTGTTGAGGCGGCGGATCAGGTCGGTCATGTGGTGGGTTTCCTCATCGCCCATGCCGGCGGTCGGCTCGTCGAGCAGGAGGAGGCGCGGATGGCGCGACAGGGCGATGCCGATTTCGACCACGCGCTGGTCGCCATGCGACATCTCGCCGACGATGCGGTCCGCCTTGTCGGCGATGCGGGTGACGTGGAGCAGTTCGTCGACCTTTTCATCGACCTTCGCGCGCGTCGCCCGCGAGATCCAGGGGCGGAGCTGCAGCCCCATCGCCGTTTCCACCGCGACGCGGACATTCTCGTAGACCGAGAGCGAGAGGAAGACCTGGGTGATCTGGAAGGTGCGGATGATGCCGCGGCGGACCAGATCGTTCGGGCTGACCGCGGTGATCGGCTGGCCGTCGAAGAGGATCTGCCCCTCGGTGGGCGGGAAGAAGCCGCTGATCAGGTTGAACAGCGTGGTCTTGCCGGCGCCGTTCGGGCCGATGACGGCGCGCAGTTCGCCCGGCTCGACGGCGAGCGAGATGTCCTTGAGGGCCTGGAGCGCGCCGAAGCGGCGGCCGACATGTTCGAGTTTCAGAAGGCTCACGACCGCCCCCTCCCCTTGATGAAGCCGAGCAGACCCTGCGGGAAGAACAGCACCGACAGGACGAAGATCAGGCCGATATAGCTCATCCAGTTCTGGGTGACGCTGGAGAGATAGTCCTGCGCCGCGATGTAGATGACGGCGCCGAGGAACGGCCCCCAGAAGCTGCGCATGCCGCCGAGCACGCAGATGACCACGAAGGAGCCGGAGAGCTGCCATTGCAGGTCATCCGGCGAGGCGAAGGCGGTCAGCATCGCGTTCAGGCTGCCGGCGAGGGCGGTGATGAAGGCCGAGATCGCGAAGGCGACCCAGATCTGCTTGTCCACCGCGACGCCGAGGAAGCGCAGGCGGGTGGTGTTCTCGCGCGTCGCGACGAAGGCGTGGCCCATCGGCGAGCGGAGGATCTGCCAGACGACCAGCATGACCGCGGCGAACAGGGCCAGCACCACGTAATAGAACCGGGCCGGGCCGAGCTTGATCGATTCGCCGGCGAGATGCAGCGGCACGCGGGAGAAGCCGGTCAGCCCGTCCTCGCCGCCGGTCACGGTGTTCCAGCGCACCGCGAGGAAGTAGAACATCTGGCCGAAGGCGATGGTGATCATCGAGAAGTAGATGCCCTTGCGCTTCATCACCATCGGGCCGACCAGGATGCCGCCGATGCCGCCGAGCAGCGTGCCGGCGATGAGGGCGAGCGGCATCGAGGGAATCACGTGGATGATGAACAGGCCGGTGCCGTAGGCGCCGAGGCCGAAATAGGCGGCGTGGCCGAAGGACAGGCCGCCGGTGTAGCCGAGCAGCAGGTTCAGCCCGGTCGCGGCCATCGCGTAGATCAGCACGCGGGAGGCGAGATCGGTGAAGCCGCCGATCGCGGGCAGCCAGATCGGCACGAAGAGCAGGGCGAGCCAGATGATGGCCGCGGAAATCTCGCGGCCGCCGATCGAGGGGGCAGGCCGCGAGGACGGCCGGGTTTCAAGTGCAGAACTCATTCGAAGAGACCTTCCTGCCCGAGCAGGCCACGGGGACGGATGACCAGGACCACCGCCATGATGACGTAGATGACGACTTCCTGCGCGACCGGAAAGAAGGCCGCGGTGAGACCGGAGGCGATGCCGATGATGAGACCGCCGAGCACGCTGCCCATAAGGCTGCCGACGCCGCCGACGATGATGGCGACGAAGGCCGGCATGATCAGCGAATCACCGATGGTCGGCGACAGGCCGAGCTGGCCGGCGGCGAGGATGCCGGCGACACCGGCAAGGAAGATGCCGATCCCGAAATTCGCGGCGCGGAGGAAGAAGATGTTCACGCCGAGCGAGGAGATGGTTTCCAGATCGGCGTTGCCGGCGCGGATGCGGATGCCGATGCGGCTGTAGCGCAGCACCGCGAACAGCGCGCCCGTCACCAGCACGGTGATGGCGATGACGACGAGGCGGAAGCCGGTGAGGAAGAACATCGACGAGCTGAGCGGCGAGTTGAGGTAGTTCGGCAGCGCGAAGGGCTGGCCGATCGAGCCCCAGATCGTGCGGATCACGTCCTGCATGATCATCGCCAGCCCGAAGGTGAGCAGCAGCGAGAACAGCGGGTCGCGCCCGTAGAGCGGGCGGATCAGGAAGCGCTCGACCGCCAGGCCGACGACGACCGCCAGCAGCGGCGCGACGACCAGGCCGCCCCAGAAGCCGATATAGGGTTCGAGGGTGAAGGCGAGATAGCCGCCAAGCGCCATGAAAGTGCCATGGGCGAAGTTGATGACGCCGTTCAGGCCCAGAATCAGCGACAGACCAAGCGCCATCAGCGCGTAGAAGATGCCGACAACCAAGCCGTTGAAGGCACTGTATAGCAACAGAGATTCCACGGTTTCACTTCACATCTAGCGCCCGCGGGCGCGGCTGGAGACAGGTCGCGTGGCGGTGCTAGCGAACTGGCCCACGACTTGCGTCGTGGGCCAGCGCAGACCGCCATGCGGATGGAGATCAGCTCGGATAGGTCATCTTGCAGCCGGCCGCGGCCGGCGACAGCGCGATCGACTCGCTGGGGATGACATCCGCGACCTTGAACAGGTTCGGGTAGCTCGCGTCCTTGGGGACGTAGCCGGGGAACATGTTCGCCATCATCTGATGGTCTTCGGCGCGGTAATGCACCTTGCCCGGCTGCAGCGCGACTTCCGGCGGCAGCTCCATGCCTTCGAGCGCCTTCACGACCTTGAGCGAGTCGAGCGACTTCGCCTGGTTCGCGGCCATCGCGATGGCGTAGGCGGTGGAATAGCCGAACCAGGTTCGCGCCGTCGGCACCTTGCCGCCGCTGCGTTTCTTCACTTCGGTGACGAAATCGGCGACATGCGGCACGCCGGGCTGGTTCCAGTACCACTCGAAGGTCCACCAGCCGAGGAGCGCGGCCTTCGGCAGCGCCTGGAGAACCTCGATTTCCTGCAGCGCGCCGGCGATGGCGATCTGCTTGTCGAGACCGAACTGCACGGCCTGCTTGAGCAGGTTGACGAGGTCGTCACCCGCCTGCAGGCAGATCAGCACGTCCGGCTTCGCGGCGCGGGCGCGGATCAGGTAGGACGAGAAATCGGTGGTGCCGAGCGGTGCGAGGGCATGACCCACGGCTTCGCCGCCGGCCTTCTTCAGCTGCACCATGTAGTCCTTGTAGAGGGCGTGGCCGAAGGCATAGTCCGGGACGATGAAGAACCACTTCTTGCCGAACTTGCTGAAGAGGGTCTTGAAGTCACCGGCGGTGAGCATCCAGGTGGTCGAGCAGGTGCGGAACGTGGTCCAGTGGCACTTGCTGCCGGTCACGTCGTCGGCGTGGCCGCCGGTGTCGACGAACAGCATCTCGTGCTGGAGGGCGAACTGGCTGAGCGATTCGGACGCGGCGGAGTTCACCGTGCCCATGAGGAAGTTCACCTTGTCCTCGGCGACGAGCTTCTGCGCCTTGCTGACGGCGGGCCCGGGAAGGCTGTTGTCGTCCTCGACGAGGAGCTGCACGGGCCGGCCGAGAATGCCGCCCTTCTTGTTGATCTCGTCGACCGCCATGGTGGCGCCGATGATCTCGTTGTGACCCGCCGGCGCATAGACGCCGGTGCGCGGATCGATCATGCCGATCTTGACCGGCTTCTCGCTGGCGCCCCAGGTGACCTGCGGCAGGACCAGGCTGGAAACGCCGGCCGCAGCGCCGGCCTTGAGCAGGCCGCGGCGGTTGAACGATGCAGAATTCACAAAATCCATTTGGATCATTTCCCCTTCCGTATTGTGGCCACGCCAGGCGGCACACCGGCTCAGCGACACATGCGGCCCGCTTTCACTAACGAGACGATCTGACAACATTGTGATGCCGACGACCCCGTGACGACCGCACGTCACAACCCGGTTGTATCGTGCATGCCTGATCTGTCAACCGCCGTAAGGTCGTAAAACGTCGCCGCGAAAAGCTATTTTGAAACAAATGTCCAGTAGTGCGACTGTCGTCCTGCTTTCGTCGCCTTGGCTTCATAGCGCGTCGCGGGCCAGTCATCCGGTCGGGACGTCGTTTTATTTAACAAAGAAAATGTAACATCGTTAGAAAAGACTTCATCAACCCATTGTTGATAGGTCGGGTCGTCGCTGGCGATGCGCCATAGGCCACCGGGACGCAGCACGCGCGCAACCTCGGCGAGAATGGCGGGATGGACGAAGCGACGCTTGGCGTGGCGCGCCTTCGGCCAGGGATCGGGGAACATCAGGAACAGGCGGGAGACCGAGCCCGCCGGCAGGCCGCGCAGCAGGGCGCGGGCGTCGTCGTCATGCACGCGCAGGTTGGGGGGAACCGTCGGCTCGGCGCCCTCGGGGGCGAGACGCGAGAGCAGCGAGGCGATGCAGTTGACGAACACCTCGCAGGCGACGAGGCCGATATCGGGATTGGCCGCGGCGATCGCCTCGGCGTGTTCGAACCCGCCGGCGCCGACCTCGAGCCACAGCTCCCTCGGCGCGATCGCGAAATCCTGCCCCGGCCAGCGCAGCCGGGGCAGCAGGGTCTCGATCAGCTCTTCCTGGCGTGCCCGCAGCGCGTGGCCGCGGGCACGGCCGTAGAGCCGGTCGGGCGGCGGTTTCAGCGCCCGCCCGGCTGCATCGTCAGCGGCCAAAAGCGGCCTTCAGCGCCGGCGCGAGGTCGGTCTTCTCCCAGGTGAAGGTGCCGAGCTGATCGTCCGGCTCGCGGCCGAAATGGCCGTAGGCGGAGGTCGGCACGTAGATCGGCCGGTTGAGGCGCAGATGCTCGCGGATGCCGCGGGGGGTGAGGTTCACCAGCTCGCGCAGCGCGGTTTCGAGCTTCACGTGATCGACATCGCGCTCGGTGCCGTGCATGTCGACATAGACCGACAGCGGATGGGACACGCCGATCGCGTAGCTGACCTGGATGGTGCAGCGGGTGGCGAGGCCGGCGGCGACCACGTTCTTGGCGAGGTAGCGGCACATATAGGCGGCCGAGCGGTCGACCTTGGTCGGGTCCTTGCCGGAGAAGGCGCCGCCGCCATGCGGGGCCGCGCCGCCATAGGTGTCGACGATGATCTTGCGCCCGGTCAGGCCGCAATCGCCGTCCGGCCCGCCGATGACGAACTTGCCGGTCGGGTTCACGTAGAACTGATCGTCCGGGCACATCCAGCCCTCGGGCAGCAGCTCGGAGACCAGCGGGCGGAGCATCGCCTTGATCTCGTCCTGGCTCATCCCGTCCTCGTGCTGGGTCGAGACCACGATCGAGGTGGTGCCGACCGGCTTGCCATCGGCATAGCGCAGGGTGACCTGGCTTTTCGCGTCCGGCAGCAGGCCGGCGGCGCGGGCATCGCCGATCTTGCGCAGCTCGGTCATGCGGCGGAGGATCAGATGGGCGTAATAGATCGGCGCCGGCATCAGCGCGTCGGTCTCGGAGCAGGCGTAGCCGAACATGATGCCCTGGTCGCCCGCGCCCTCGTCCTTGTTGCCGGCGGCATCGACGCCGACGGCGATATCGGCCGACTGCTCGTGCAGCAGCACGTCGATCTTCGCGTCGCGCCAGGAGAAGCCATCCTGCTCGTAGCCGATGTCATGCACCGCGAGGCGGGCGAGATGGGCGAGATATTCGCGGGTGATGGTCGAGGGGCCGCGGGTTTCGCCGGCGAGCACGATGCGGTTGGTCGTCACCAGCGTTTCGCAGGCAACGCGCGCATAGGGGTCGGCCGCCAGGAAGGCGTCGAGCACCGTATCCGAAATCCGGTCGGCAACCTTGTCGGGGTGGCCCTCGGAGACGGATTCCGAGGTGAACAGGTAGTCACCTTTGTCGCGCATGGATTTCTCCTCTTGTCGCGAGACGTCGTGCCCATGCCGGGCGGCGGCGCCGGCCGAATGCCGGAGCGTGCCGGGGCATGGCGCAATCGCGCCCGGGGGTCAAGACGAGGGGCGGCGGCAGAGCGATTTCCGATCCATCCGGATCGGATGCAGCGCTCTGTGACATGAATAAATAGAGCATCTTTATCCGGTCAGATGACGCCATCCGATCGGATGATGCTCTACAGGCCGAGCAGGTCGCGCATGCCATAGCGCCCGGGCGGGCGGGCGGCCAGCCACAACGCGGCGCGGACCGCGCCTTCAGCGAAAATCCGCCGGTCGAGCGCGTGATGGGTCAGCGTGATCTGCTCGACGGCGCTAGTGAAGATGGCGCTGTGGCTGCCGACGATCTGCCCGCCGCGCAGGGCGGCGAAGCCGATGGCGCCGGTCTCGCGCATGCCGGTATGGCCATCGCGCCCGGAGTCCTTCACCGAATCAAGCTCCACCCCCCTGCCCCGCGCCACCGCGGCACCGATCGCCAGCGCGGTGCCGGAGGGCGCATCGATCTTCTGGCGGTGGTGCATTTCGAGGATTTCGGCGTCGTGGGTTTCGGCGGCGAGGGCGGCGCCGAGGCGCTCGGCCAGCGCGATCACGAGATTGACGCCGGGGGCGAAATTCGCCGCCTGGAACACCGGAATCCGCGCGGCCGCGGCTTCGATGTCGGCCTCGGCGGCCGGATCGAACCCGGTGGTGCCGAGCACCCAGGGCGTGCCGGATGCGGCGAGGATACCGGCATGGCGGCTGACCGTGGCGGCCAGGGTGAAATCGATCACCACATCGCTGTCGTGCGCGAGGGCGGCGAGATCGCCATCGCGGCCGATGCCGCCGGCGAGCGTGGCGCCGGCCAGCGGCACCGCCTCGGCCAGCAGCTTGCCCATCCGGCCGGTGATGCCGGCAATGCCGATCCGGGTCGGGCCCATGCTCACATCCCGCCCGGATAGGCCGGGCCGCCGGCGCCCTCGGGCACCACCCAGTTGATGTTCTGCGTCGGGTCCTTGATGTCGCAGGTCTTGCAGTGCACGCAGTTCTGCGCGTTGATCTGCAGCCTCGGATCGCCCGCCTCCGCGCCGACGATTTCGTAGACGCCGGCCGGGCAGTAGCGCGTTTCGGGGCTGCGGTATTCGGCCCAGTTCACCGCGATCGCCTTCGCCGGGTCGAGCAGGGTGAGATGCGCCGGCTGGTTTTCCTCGTGATTGGTGTTGGAGATGAAGACCGAGCCGAGCCGGTCGAAGGTGAGCGCGCCGTCGGGCTTCGGATAGGCGATGGGGGTTGCGTCGCGGGCGGGTTTCAGCGCGGTGTTGTCGGCGTGGTTGCGCAGGGTCCAGGGCGACTTGCCGCGGGTGACGTAGGTTTCGAACGCGGCGTTGATCAGCCCGCCCCACATGCCGAATTTCGCGAAGCCGGGGCGGATGTTGCGCACCGCCTGCAGCTCGGGCCAGAGCCAGGAGGCGCGGACCTTCTCGGGGAAGGCATCGAGTGTCGCGGGGCGGCCGCCGGCCAGCGCCTCGGCGATCGCCTCGGCGGCGAGCATGCCGGATTTCATCGCGGTGTGGGTGCCCTTGATCTTGGGGACGTTGAGGAACCCCGCCTCGCAGCCGACCAGCACGCCGCCGGGAAAGGCGAGACGGGGGATCGACTGGAAGCCGCCCTCGTTCAGCGCCCGCGCGCCGTAGGAGATGCGCTTCGCGCCCTCGAAATAGGGGCGGATCGCCTTGTGGGTCTTGAAGCGCTGCATCTCCTCGAAGGGCGAGAGATAGGGGTTCGCGTAGTCGAGCCCGATGACGAACCCGTAGGCCATCAGGTTGCCGCCGAGATGGTAGAGGAACGAGCCGCCATAGGTTTTCGTATCGAGCGGCCAGCCGATCGTGTGCATGACCATGCCGGGATTGTGGTGCTCCGCCGGCACTTCCCAGAGTTCCTTGATGCCGATGCCGTAGGTTTGCGGATCGACCCCGTCGCGCAGGCCGAAGCGCGACATCAGCTGCTTGCCGAGCGAGCCGCGGCAGCCTTCGGCGAACACAGTATATAGAGCGCGCAGCTCCATCCCGCGCTGGTATTGCGCGGTCGGCTGGCCGTCCTTGCCGATCCCCATGTCGCCGGTGGCGATGCCGGCGACGCGGCCCTCCTCGACCAGGAGTTCGGCCGCGGCGAAGCCGGGATAGATCTCGACGCCGAGTTCCTCGGCCTTCGCGCCGAGGAAGCGGACGACATTGCCGAGGCTGACGACGAAATTGCCGTGATTGTTCATCTGCGGCGGCGTCGGCATGCGGTGGCTGCCGGATTCGGTGAGGAAGAGGAAACGGTCCTCGCCCGCTTTCGCCGAGAACTCGATCGCGCCGATATCGGCGTCGGGCAGGAGTTCGGCCATCGCGCGGGGTTCCAGCACGCAGCCGGAGAGGATGTGCGCGCCGACCTCGCCGCCTTTTTCCACGACGCAGACGGACATTTCGGGATCGAGCTGTTTCAGCCGTATCGCCGCGGACAGGCCGGCCGGGCCGGCGCCGACCACGACGACGTCGAATTCCATGGACTCCCGGGGCGGCACTGCGTCTGACATGTGGGTTCTCCTGCGCTGTCATTAACGTATAGGGAAGCGCGGGGCATTGCGCAAAGCCCGGCTCCGGGCGCAAATCGGCCGATGGACGCACAAGGCGGAAACATGACGGGAGATACGCGCGCCGCGTTGCTCGCTTCGCTTGCGCTGCAGGCGGAATGGGGGGCGGACGAGGCGTTGCTGGAGACGCCCGCCGACCATATGGCGGCACGGGTGGGCGGGCGGGACATGCCGGAGGCCGTGCCGGGGGCGACCGTGCTGAGGCCGGCATCCATCGCCCCCGCCCTGCCCGGCACCGATCCTGGCGCCCATCCTCACACCGAACCTGCTGGCGCCGCCGCAACGCTTGCCGCCCTGCGCGACGCGCTTGCGGGATTCGACCAGTGCGCGCTCAAGCGCACGGCGACCCAGCTCGTTTTCGCCGATGGCGCCGAGGATGCGCGGATCATGTTCATCGGCGAGGCGCCGGGCGCCGAGGAAGACCGGGTCGGGCGGCCGTTCGTCGGCCCGGCGGGGCAGTTGCTGGACCGGATGATGGCGAGCATCGGCCTCGATCGCGGCAAGGTGCGGATCGTCAATGTCGTGCCCTGGCGGCCGCCGGGGAACCGCACGCCTTCGGAGACCGAAATCGCCCAGTGCCTGCCGTTCCTGCACCGGCATATCGCGCTCGTGCGCCCGGCTGTGGTGGTCCTGCTCGGCGCCGTGGCCGTGCGCGCGCTGGTCGGCGGCAAGGAGGGGATTACCCGGCTGCGCGGCAAGTGGCGCGAGATCGAGGTGCCCGGGCTGGAGGGCGGGCTGCGCGCCTTGCCGACCTATCACCCCGCCTTCCTGCTGCGGCAGCCGGAGGCGAAGCGGCTGGCCTGGGCCGACCTGCTCGAATTGCGGCGCGAATGTGTCGAGTCATGCATATACGGCGAGTCTGACATGTTATTTACGCAAGTTATCACGAAAAGTTGAAATCTAGGGCGCAACGAAACCCGCAGAATTCCGGGCTTTGTCCAATTTTACGAGATTCTCAACCTCTCGGAGTGGTTGCGCAGCGGCGGAATTGGGTTGTAGCGAAACGATCATGCGAGGGGCCGTTAAAAAGCTCTCCCGCCTAAGCGTCGCCCGGGCGTGTATCGTCACCGCGGCGCTGTCTGCCGGATTGAACGTCGCCCATGCGGCGCCGGCTGGACACAGGGGGCCTTCGACCGACAGGCAGGGTGCCGCAGCGCACCCGGAATCAGTAGCGTATGCGATCCCGCGATCGGCGCCGGCAAATGGCGACGAGGTCGTGCTCGCGCGGCCGCTGGCGCCAAGCGATGTCGCGCTCTATCGGCGCATCTTCGCCGATCAGGCAGCGGGGCGGATGGCGGATGCCGCGGCGCTGATCAAGCGGCTCGGCGACCATGCGCTGATGGGGCAGGTGCTGGCGCAGCGCTATCTGGGTCCGTATCATCATTCGACGCCGCCGGAGCTTGAGGCCTGGCTCAGGAAATACGGGGGCCAGCCCGGCACCGACAGGATCAGGCACCTGCTCGCCTCGCGCCTGCCGCGCGGCGCCGCGATGCCGGCGGCGGAGGTGCAGTATCTGCCGGAGCCGGGCCTTGTGGCGAGCGGCGCGGCGACAACGCCGCGCGGCGGCAGGCACCTGCCCGCGCGGATGGCCGATCTGGTCCGGCGGCTGAGCGGCGCGGGGCAGACCAGCCACGCGATCGACCTGATCCGCCACGACGGTCATGTGTCTTCGCAGACGGGTGCGGCGTTGCGGGCCATCGTCGCACGGCACCTTTTCGAGCGCGGGGACAACGCCCAGGCGCTGGAGATTGCCGCCGACGCCGCCAGGGAAGGCGGGAACGAGGTGTGGGCGCCGGATTACATCGCGGGCCTCGCCGCCTGGCAGCTCGGCCGCCTCGCCGAGGCCAGAACCCATTTCGAACAGGCGGCCGATGCGGCGAAGGCGACCCCCGAGGAGCACGCCGCCGGCGCGTTCTGGGCGGCGCGCGCCGCGCTGCGGCTTGGCCTGCCCGACGCCTATATCGCCAGCCTCGGCAAGGCCGCGAACAACCAGGGCACGTTCTACGGCATGCTCGCGGCGCGGCTGCTCGGGCGGGACCTCGGCATGAGCGGCCTGACGGCCAGCCTGTCCGAAGCGGATGTCGAGGCGGTGGCCGCGCAGCCCGCGGGATCGCTCGCCTTCGCGCTGCTGCAGGTTGGCCGCACCGACGATGCCGCCCGCGCCCTGCGCAGCCTCTGGCCGCCCATCAAGGCAGATCCCAATCTGGGCCGGGCCGTGCTGCGGGTTGCCGCGCGGGCGGGGCTCATCGATGTCGCCATAACACTGGCGCGGACCCTGCCGGGCAACGAGATCGCGGGCGTGACGCTGCCATTGCCGGCGCTGCACCCCGCGGGCGGGTTCAGCGTGAGCCCGGCGCTCGTCTATGCGCTGGCGCGCACCGAATCCGGCTTCAACCCGCACGCCGTCTCGCGGGTGGGCGCGCGCGGGCTGATGCAGCTGATGCCGGCGACCGCGCGGGCGATGGCGCGGCGCTACGACATCACCGGCGATCTGGAGAGCCCCGCGGCCAATCTCGCGCTCGGCCAGTCCTATCTGCGGTATCTCGCCTCGCAGCCGGATGTGAACGGCGATCTGCTGCGGATTCTCGCCAGCTACAATGCCGGGCCGGTGGCCGCGACGAGATGGGCGCAGACGATCAGGGATGGCGGCGATCCGCTGATCTTCATCGAATCGATCCCGAACGCCACCACGCGGCGGTTCGTGCGGCAGGTTCTCACCGACAGCTGGATCTATGGCGAGCAGATCGGCAACATGCCCGCCAGCCTGACGGCGCTGGCCGAGGGGCATGTTCCCCGGCTGCGGGATGCGGCGATGGCGGTCGCGGCGCGTTGAACCGGACCCGCGCGACGGTGTTGTAAGGTTTCATTAAGTTTCTTGCCCTAGAGTCGGGGTCATGGATCAGAACATGACCACGGCCGCCGATGGCCCGGAGGCGCTTTTCGCGGCCGGGATTTCGGCGCACGGCAATGGGGATTACGCCGTGGCGGCGAGGTGCTTCACCGGCGTGCTCGAGGCCATCCCGGGATTCCCCGCCGCGCTCGCGAACCGGGCCCTGGCGCTATGGCTGCTCGGCGCGCTGGATGATGCGGAGCGCGATGCGAGCGCGGCCTGTGCCGCCATGCCGGGTCTTGCCGAAGGGTGGATGGTTGCCGGCGCGATCAGGATCGAGCGTGGCGATTCCGCCGGCGCCATCGCCGCCTATTCCGAGGCGGTCAAGCTGCGGCAGGGATTTGCGCCGGCGCAGGCGGGGCTTGCGGCGGCCTATCTCGCCCATGCCGACAACGCGGCGGCAGCGCGCCACGCCGCCCTCGCCCTGATGCTCGACCGGGATTGCAACCACGCGCGATTCACCCTGGGCTCCGCCGTATCGGCGCTGGGCCAGACCGAGACGGCGATCGGCCTGTTCACCCAGGTTCTGGCGGCCGAGCCGCGGCACGCCGGGGCTCTGCTCAACCGGGGCAATGCGCTTGTCGGGCTCGACCGAATCGAGGAGGGCGAGGCGGATCTGCGCGCGGCGCTCGCCATCGATCCCGACCTGCGGGAGGCCCTGGCCAGCCTTGCCGTGCTGCGGACGATCCGCGGCGATACCGGGGAGGCCATCGCGCTGTGCGACCGCGCCATCGGGCTCGATCCCGATTTCGCCATCGCGCAATGGAATCGGGGCGTCGCGGCGTTGCTGCAAGGGGATTTCGCCACCGGGTTCGAGGCCTATGAATGGCGCAAGCGCCATCCGCTCTACGGCCCGCATTTCGACCGCCTGCCCGCCCCGGTCTGGACCGGCGACAGTCTGGCCGGCCGCCATCTGCTGGTTCGTGCCGAACAGGGGCTGGGCGACACGATCATGTTCGCGCGGTTCCTGCCGCGGCTCATCGCCGAGGCGCGGCGCGTGACGCTGGCGTGCCATGCCACGCTGTTTCCGCTCTTCGCCGGGCTCGGCGTCGGGCTTTGCCGGCTGGACGAGCCGGCGCCGGCGGGAGTGGACTGCGCGATCGACCAGATGAGCCTGCCGCACGTGCTGCGGCTGACCCCGGAGACGATTCCGGCCGCGGCGGGCTATCTCGCCGCGCCGGCCGCGGCGGTGGAGCGGTTCGCCGATCTCGCGCCGCCGGCCGGCACACGGCTGTTCGGCCTGGTCTGGGCAGGAAATCCGGGCCACAACAACGACCGTCGGCGATCGTTGCCGGCCGGCGCGCTGGCGCCGCTGATCGCCAGCGAGGGCGTGCGGTTCGTCGCCCTTCAGCTCGGCGCGCGGCAGGGCGAATACGACGTGCCGAGCATGGCCGGCGCGCTTGACGATTTCGGCGCGACGGCCGGGATTCTGCACCATCTCGACGGGCTGGTGACGGTCGACACATCGATTGCCCACCTCGCCGGGGCGATGGGCAAGCCTTGCCATGTGCTGCTCTCGGCCTCGTGCGACTGGCGCTGGCTGCTCGGCCGGTCGGACACGCCGTGGTACAGTTCGATCAGGCTGCACCGGCAGCAGACGCTCGGAGACTGGAGCGGGCCGATCGGCTCGGTACTGGCAGCCCTTCACGGCTGAGCGACGGCCGCGTGCCTGGCGGCTTTCAGCGCCGCGGCCGGTCGCGGCCGGTCGCGGGGCATGGGATCGTGCAAAAATTCGTGAGCGATCCGGCGTCGGGGTCTTTTTACGCCTGCCCCGAGGTCCATCTGCTGGCAGGAGAGTGCCGCGACCATCGCGAAGGGAGAGGTGCCGAACCATGCGGACTCGGAACATGCCGGCGGCGTGCTGGCGTCTCGGAGCGGTCTGTCTTGCCTTGGCAGGGTGTTCCGGCCCGCGTCTCGCCCGGCCGATGCGGGCTTTCGTCGGCAAGCCGGAGGCCGCTCTGGTCAGGGCCATGGGCGTGCCCAACCGGCGCAGCGTTCACGGCGATGTTATCCACGATCAATACCGGCGCACCATCACCTATTCGGTGCCGGGCTGGACGGGCGGGCCGGCTTTCGTGGATCAGCGGCCGGCGATCGGCGATATTCCGCCAGCCGTTCCACCGCAGACCTACAGGAATACCTGCGTGATAACGTTTCGTATCGTTCACGGAATCGTGCGCGCCTACCGCGCCACCGGGCCCGTCTGCTAAGGCGCTTTTCGATTCATCCAGTGCGGATGCCGCGCTCTATAATATTGATAATTTTAGAATCTTTGTCCGATCAGGTGGCTCGATCCGATCGGATAAAGATGCTCTGAAGTCCGGCCCGGTAATTCAAAATCAAATATTTTGTGTCAAGTCTGTTAGCATGCTTGGCATCATCCCACACACGATCGACGAATATCTCAAACGCCGGGTCGATGCGCAGACCCGAGCCGCGGTGCTGCTGCGGGCGGGGTTTCAGGACGGAAAGCAGTTCCGTCTCGACACCGAATATGGCGATGCGGAATGCTGCGCGCTGGTGGCCGCCATCGCCGATGTCACCGGCGGCGCGACCGAGACCGTGTTCGACGAGATTGCCGATTTCTTCCTCGACTGGGCGGAACAGACGTTTCCCGGCTTCTTTGCCGTGGCGGCGGATACCAGGCGCTTTCTGATGATGCAGCCGGAGATCCACAACAGCCTGGCCTGCGGCCTGCGATCGAGCGGGCAGCGGAAAGTGGCGGAGAAATTCCGGGCGGTGGAATTGCCGGACGGGATCCGGATGCATTACCGCTCATCGAACCGGCTGGCCTATTTCTATTGCGCTCTCGCCCGCAATCTCGCGGCGCGCCGCGGCGAGATCGCCGAGATCAGCTTCATCGAGGGCGATACGGCGAGCAGCGCGGCGATCATCGAGATCCGGCTCAAACCGGAACCGGCGCTCGCGCGCGCATGACCGTTTCAGGCAGCGGCGATCCGGTCGATCGGGCGGCGATCGAGGCGCTGTGCCAGGCGATGTGCGGGGTCGTTACCGGCGATCTTTCATTGCGACTTCATACCGATAGCGCGGACCTGTCGGTTCAGAAGCTGGCGCTGATGGCGAATTTCATGCTCGAAACCGCACAGCGCGCGGTGGAGCGGAGCAGGACCTATGCCGCAGCGCTCGACAATGTGCAGCGCGTCGCCCGGCTGGAGGCCTGGCGGTTGACGCGCCCCGAGGGGGAGATTGTGCCGATCGGCCAGGTTTGCGGCCTGCCGGAGTGTGACGGCGAGGCGCTGCGCGGGATCGGATGGTTTCTCGACAGGGTGGGCGGCGGCCAGCGCGAAAGGGTCGAGAGGCTGTTCGATGGGCCGGGCGGCACGGCCGAATGGCCGGGGAACACGGCGGGGACGTGGTTTCGCACCGAGGTCAGTGCGTCGAGCGGCGATGATGAGGGGGGCGGCCACCTCGTGATCACCCAGGACATCTCCGAGCGCCACCGCGCCGCCGAGGAGATCCGCTATCTCGCCGAACACGACCCGCTGACGGGCCTTGCCAATCGCCGGCGGCTGATCTCGTGCCTCGACGCGGCGCTCGATCCTGCCCGGATCGAGACGCAGAAATTCGCGGTCCACGTGATCGATATCGACCGGTTCAAGACCGTGAACGATCTTTACGGACACACCACCGGCGACAGGGTGCTGATCGAACTTGCGGCCTGCCTGCGCGGGGAAGTGCGCGAACACGACATGATCGCGCGGAGCGGCGGCGATGAGTTCGTTGTCGTGCAAAACGGAATCTCCACCGAGCTGGATGCCAGCCGCCTCGCCGAGCGGCTGATCGGCGCGGTCGGCGAGAGGCTCGCCACGAGCGAGGCCGCCGCCGTCTCGACAACCGTGTCGATCGGCATCGCCCTCGCACCGGATGACGGGGCGACCGCCGAAGCCCTGCTTTCTCACGCCGACATGGCGCTTGGCCAGGTCAAATCGGCCAGCCGGAACGGATTCGCGTTCTTCAACACCGAGATCAACGATGCCCAGCTTGCCCGCCGGCGGATGGAGGCCGATTTGCGCGGCGCGTGCGGGCGGGATGAAATCTCGGTGCAATACCAGCCCCAGCTCGACATCGTTTCGGGGAGGATCGTCGGGTTCGAGGCTCTGGCGCGCTGGCGGCGGAACAACCGGGACATTTCACCGGCCGTGTTCATCCCCATCGCCGAAGAAACCGGATCGATCATCGAGATCGGCAGTTTCGTGTTGCGGGAGGCCTGCCGTGAAGCCGCGGGATGGCGCGCGCCGCTGCGCGTTGCGGTCAATATCTCGGTCATCCAGATCAAGCACGGCCAGTTGCCCGCACTGGTGGAGCAAGTGCTTGGCGAAACCGGGCTCGACCCCGCGCGGCTCGAACTCGAAGTCACGGAATCACTGCTGCTCGCCGATGCCGGCGCGGCGACCGATGCGCTGGCGCGCATCAGGGCGCTGGGGGTGACGATTTCGCTCGACGATTTCGGGACGGGATATTCATCGCTGGCAATGCTGCGGATGTTTCCATTCGACAAGATCAAGCTCGACCGTTCCTTCGTGGCCGATCTGGGCCGCGTGGATGAGGCGGAGGCGATCGTGCTGGCGGTTTTGGGGCTCGGGCGGGCACTCGATTTGTCGGTCGTCGCCGAGGGTGTGGAAACCGCGGCGCAGGCGGAGATGCTCCGCATGGCGGGCTGCGCGCTGTTGCAGGGATATCTGATCGGCCGCCCCGCGCCCATGGCACAGTTTGATCAGATCGTGGGACGCGCAGCCGGAGTGCCGCTGACCGGAGACACCGCGGTGCGCGCCTGACCGGGCGCCGGGGCAAACCTGCCCCGACCCTAGTGCCCCGAACCTGAAATCCGATGGATTTCAGATTGAAAGTGGACACTAGGAAAATCAATCATTTAGTGTCCTGTTCGCATCTGAAATTCACCCATGAATTTCGGGAACAGGACAATAGGGTGGTTACCGTGTCGTTGCTACGGACAGGCGAAGGTCGGCCAACGCCCGAGACGATTCCAGAAAACCGTTTGATTTCGTGGATTTGAGTGGTGGGCGCGACAGGGATTGAACCTGTGACCCCTGCCATGTCAAGGCAGTGCTCTCCCGCTGAGCTACGCGCCCGCCGTTGCGGTGCGACGGGTATTACAGGCCGCCGCCCCGCGATGCAAGAGGGGTGGAGCGGGTCAGCGCGGCGCCATCCGCAGCGCGCCGTCGAGCCGGATGGTCTCGCCGTTCAGCATGGTGTTGGCGATGATATGGCACACCAGCGCGGCATATTCCGACGGCCGCCCGAGCCGCGGCGGAAACGGCACGGCGGCGCCAAGGGCGCGCTGCGCCTCGTCCGGCAGGCCGGCCAGCATCGGGGTTTCGAACACGCCGGGCGCGATCGTCATCACCCGGATTCCGCTGCGCGCCAGCTCGCGCGCCAGCGGCAGCGTCATGCCGGCGACCCCGGCCTTGGAGGCGGCATAGGCGGCCTGGCCGATCTGACCGTCGAACGCCGCGATCGAGGCGGTGTTCACGATCACCCCGCGCTCGCCGCCCTCATCCGGCGCACCTTCCGCCATCGCCGCGGCGGCGAGGCGGATCATGTTGAACGTGCCGACGAGGTTCACCGAAATCACCCGCGCGAACCGCTCGAGCGAGGCCGGCCCCTCGCGCCCCAGCACCTTCTCGCCAAGCACGATTCCGGCGCAGTTCACCAGCCCGTGCAACCCGCCGAACGCCGCCCGCGCCGCCGCCACCGCTTCAACGGCCTGGCCGGCATCCGTCACATCGGTCCGCACGAATCGCGCGGCGGCGCCGAGTTCGCCCGCCAGCGCCATGCCCGGCGCCTCGGCCACATCCGCCAGCACCACGCGCCCGCCCTGCGCGGCCAGCGCCCGCGCCGCGGCGGCGCCAAGCCCGGAGCCGCCGCCGGTGACCAGAAACACCCTGTCGCGAATGTCCATTTTTGCTCCGCCCCGTCAGATCGCCCGGTGCGTCATCACGCCGGGCCGCCGCCCTCGCCCGAGGCCAGCTCCGGGAACGCGCTCTCGGCGAAGCGTACCACCTCGCCCGCCAGCCCGGCCTCGCCGCCCGCCTCGCCGCGCCGCAACTGCACGCGCCGGATTTTCCCGGAAATCGTCTTCGGCAGGTCGGTCACGAACACGATCTCGCGGATGCGCTTGAACGGCGCCAGCCGCGCCCGCGCATGCCGGAAGATCGACAGCGCCGTGGCCTGGTCCGCCACCGCCCCCGGCACCAGCGCGACATAGGCGACCGGCACCGAGAGGCGGATCTCGTCCGGCTTCGGCACCACCGCCGCCTCGGCGACGCTTCCATGCTCGATCAGCACGCTCTCCAGCTCGAACGGGCTGATCCGGTAATCGGACGATTTGAACACGTCATCCGCCCGGCCGACGAAGGTGAGATAGCCATCGGCATCGATCTGCGCGACATCGCCGGTGCGGTAATAGGCGCCATCGGTGCCGCGCAGCGCGCCGGTCGCGGCATCGACATAGCCGCGCATCAGCCCGGCCGGCCGCGCCGCGCCGAGCGGCAGCGCCACCTCGCCCTCGGTCACCGAATCGTTCGCCTGATCGAGAATGGAAATCCGGTAGCCCGGCAGCGGCCGGCCCATCGAGCCCGGCTTGACCGCCTGGCCGGGGGAGTTGCCGATCTGCGCGGTCGTCTCGGTCTGGCCGTAGCCATCGCGGATGGTCAGCCCCCACATCGCCCGCACCCGGTCGATGATCTCGGCGTTCAGCGGCTCGCCGGCGCAGGCCAGTTCGCGCAGCGCCACCTTCCATTGCGCGAGATCGTTCTGGATCAGCAGCCGCCAGACCGTCGGCGGCGCGCAGAGCGTCGTCACCCCGCAGCGGACCAGCGTATCGAGCAGCGCCTTCGCCTCGAAGCGCGGCTGGTTGACGATGAACACCGTCGCCCCCGCGTTCCAGGGCGCGAAGAAACTGCTCCAGGCGTGTTTCGCCCAGCCCGGCGAGGAAATGTTCAGATGCACATCGCCCGGCTGCAACCCGATCCAGTACATCGTCGAGAGGCTGCCGACGGGATAGGAATAATGCGAATGCAGAACGAGTTTCGGCTTCGCCGTGGTGCCGGAGGTGAAATAGAGCAGCAGCGGATCATCGGCCCGCGTCGGCCCGTCCGGCACGAAATCGGCGCTCTCGCCCTCCGGTGCGTAAGCCGTCCAGCCATCGGGCGCGCCGCCGATCGCGATCCGCTGGAACGTGCCGGCCACCGCGTCGAACTTCGCCGCCTGATCCGCCGTCGTCACCACGAAACGCGCAGCGCCGCGCTCCACCCGGTCCTGCAACTCCTCGGGCGTCAGCAGCGTCGTTGCCGGAATCACCACCGCGCCGAGCTTGATCGCCGCCAGCATCACCTCCCAGAGCGGCACGATATTGCCGAGCAGCAGGATCAGCCGGTCGCCCCGCCGCACGCCCTGGGCGCGCAGGAAATTCGCCGTGCGGTTCGACCGGGCGGAAAGGTCGGCGAAGCTCAGCCGCACATCCTCCCCGCCCGCCGGATCGGCGATCCACAACGCCGGGCGCTGCGCGCTGGCGGCGTCGCGGGCGAGATGCGCGTCGAACCAGTCGAGCGCCCAGTTGAAATCCCGCGCCTCCGGCCAGCGGAAGCCGGCGGAGGCGGCGGCAAGATCGGCCCGGTGGTCGAGCAGGAACTGCCGCGCGGCGATGAAGTCGGTCATGGACGTTTCCTTTGTTCTGGTTCCGCGCCGTTCAGGCGGGCTTCGACGCCGCCGAGATCGCGCGGAAGATCGCGGAAAAATCCTCGCCGCCATGCCCGGTTTCGGCGAAGGCGGCGTAGATGTCGCGCGCGTGGCGGCCGAGCGCGGTTTCGGTGCCGGTCGCCGCCGACGCCTCCATCGCGAGGCCGAGATCCTTCAGCATCAGCGCGGCGGCGAAGCCCGGCCGGTAGTCGTGATTGGCCGGGCTCGCCGGCACCGGCCCCGGCACCGGGCAATAGGAGGTCAGCGACCAGCACTGGCCCGAGGCGGTAGACGCCACGTCGAACAGTTTCTGCCGCTCCAGCCCGAGCCGGTCGGCCAGCGCGAAGGCCTCGCTCACCGCGATCATCGAGATGCCGAGGATCATGTTGTTGCAGATCTTCGCCGCCTGCCCGGCCCCGGCGGCGCCGCAATGCACGATGCGCCTTCCCATCGCCGCCAGCAGCGGCTCGCCGCGCTCGAACGCCTCGGCGGTGCCGCCGGCCATGAAGGTCAGCGTTCCGGCGCTGGCGCCGCCCACCCCGCCGGAGACCGGCGCATCGAGCGAGAGCATGCCCCGCCCCGCCGCCATCGCATGCGCGGCGCGGGCGGAATCGACATCGATCGTCGAGCAGTCGATGAACAGCGTGCCGGCCCGCGCCGCCGGCAGGATGCCGTCCGCCGCCTCATACACCGCGCGCACGATCGGGCCGGAGGGCAGCATCGTGATCACCGCATCCGCGTCGCGCGCCGCCTCGGCGGCAAGCTCCACGATCATTACACCCGCGGCCGCCGCCGCCTCGCGCGCCGCCGGCACGGTGTCGAAACCGAGCACCGCATGGCCCGCGCGGACCAGATTGGCGGCCATCGGGCCGCCCATATTGCCCAGGCCGATGAATCCGATCCGTGCCATGCGTGTCCTCCTGTCAGGTTGTTAGTTCATCGAGCCCCAGCTCGTCGGCGCCGAGCGGCGCGAAATACGCATCGAGCGTTTCATCATCCACGCCGTCGAGCGTCGCCGGCTGCCAGCGCGGATTGCGGTCCTTGTCGACGAGCTGCGCCCGCACGCCCTCGACGAAATCATGGGCGGCGACGCAGCGCACCGCGACGCGGAACTCGCGGTCGATCGCGGTTTCCACCTTCGCATCGCCCCGCGCCGCGCGCACGAGGCGCAGGCTGAGCTTCACCGAGGTGGGGGACATGCGCCTGATCGTCGCCGCCGCCTCGCGCGCCGCAGGGTCGGCATGCGCCTCCAGCGCCGCGACGACCGCCTCCGCCGTCGGCCGCCCGTAGCACTCGTCGATCCAGCCGCGCGCCGCGAGCAGCGGCGAGTCCGGCGCCGGGGTCGCGAAGGCGGCGATGCAGTCGTCGACATCCGCGCCGTCCACCAGTGCCGCCAGCGCCGCCGTCAGCGCCGGCAAATGCCGGCTTTCGACGTAATGATCGGCGATGCCGCAGGAGAGCGCGTCGGCGCCGGTCATCCGGTGCGCGGTGAGTGCGGCGTGGATGCCGGTCTCGCCCGGCATCCGCCCGAGGAGGAAGGTGCCGCCGACATCCGGCACGAAGCCGATGCCGACCTCCGGCATCGCCAGCATCGTCCGCTCGGTGACGATCCGGTGCGAGCCGTGCGCCGAAATGCCGACGCCGCCGCCCATCACGATCCCGTCCATCAGCGCGACGAAGGGTTTCGGATAATTCGCGATATGGGCGTTCATCCGGTATTCGTCGCCGAAGAACGGAAACGCCAGACGTTCGCCGCCGCTCTTCGCCGCGTCGTAGAGCGCGCGAATATCGCCGCCCGCGCACAGCCCGCGCTCGCCCCGCCCGTCCACCATCACGAAGGCGACGGAAGGATCATCCGCCCAGCGCAGCAGCGCGGCATCGATCGCCACTTCCATGTCGTGGGTCAGGGCGTTGAGCGCGCGCGGCCGGTTCAGGCTGATCCGGCCGACCCGGCCCTCGACCCGGATCTCGACATCCGTGGTGATCTCCCCGCTCATGCGTTCCGCCCGATGAGGCCGCGCGCGACGATCAGTCTCATGATTTCGTTCGTCCCTTCCAGTATCTGGTGCACCCGCAGATCGCGCACGATCTTCTCGATGCCGTATTCGGCGAGATAGCCGTAGCCGCCGAAAAGTTGCAGCGCGTTGTTGGCGACCTCGAAACCGGTATCGGTGGCGATGCGCTTCGCCATCGCGCAGCGGCGTGTCGCGTCCGCCGCGCCGCGATCGAGCGAAGCCGCGGCGGACCACAGGAAGAGCCGCGCCGCCTCCAGCTCGGTCGCCATGTCGGCGAGCCGGAACTGCAAGGCCTGGAACTCCTCCAGCCGGCGGCCGAACGCCTCGCGCTCGCCCATGTAGCGCAGCGCCTTCTCCAGCGCCGCCTGCGCGCCGCCGAGCGAGCAGGCGCCGATATTCACCCGCCCGCCATCGAGCCCGCTCATCGCGATGCGGAACCCCTCGCCTTCCGCGCCGAGGCGGAACCGCGCCGGAATGCGGCAGGATTCGAAGATCACCTGGCGCGTCGGCTGCGCGTTCCAGCCCATCTTCCGCTCATTGGCGCCGAAGCCGAGCCCCTTCGCATCCTTCGGCACCAGGAAGGAGGAAATTCCGCGCGCGCCGGCGCCGCCGCTGCGCGCCATCACCAGATAAAGGTCGGTCGCCCCGGCGCCGGAGATGAATTGCTTGACGCCATCGAGCACGTAATCGTCGCCATCGCGCACGGCCTTCGTTTTCAGCGCCGCGGCGTCCGATCCCGCGCCCGGCTCGGTCAGGCAGTAGCTGGCGAGATGCTCCATGCTGACCAGCGCCGGCAGGACGTCGCGGCGCTGGGCGTCGTCGCCGAAGCGATCGACCATCCAGGCCACCATGTTGTGGATCGACATATAGGCCGACACCGCGGGGCAGCCGGTCGCCAGCGCCTCGAAGATCAGCGCCGCGTCGAGCCGGGTCAGCCCCGACCCGCCGCTCTCCTCGCGCACATAGATCCCGCCCATGCCGAGCGCCGCCCCCTCGCGGATCGCATCGACGGGAAAATGCTTCGCCTCGTCCCACGCCACCGCGTGCGGCGCCAGTTTTTCATCGGCGAAGCCGCGCGCCATCTCGGCAATCGCGCGCTGCGCCTCGTCGAGCGCGAATTGCGGCGTTGCGTCGGATGGCGGCGTGGCGTTCATCGGTTCCTCCCGAAAGCGGCGTCTCCGTCAGCCGATCGGCTCGGGGACGATGGTCTTGACGATCGTCGCATCCAGCGCCTCGAACCCGGCATAGTCGATCGTCTCGTACAGCTCGGCGCGCGTCTGCATCGCCTCGACGCAGTTCTGCGCACCGCCATCGCGCCGGATCGCGGCGTAGAGAGTTTCCACCGCCTTCGCCGACACCCGCAGCGAGGTGACGGGCCAGATCACCATGCGGTAGCCCATCTCCTCGAATTCGGCAGCGGTGAAGAACGGGGTGCGGCCGAACTCGGTCATGTTGGCGAGCAGGGGCACGCCCGGCATCCGGCGGGCGAATTCGCGGAACATCTCGGCACTGTAGAGGGCTTCGGGGAAGATCGCGTCCGCCCCGGCCTCGACATACATCCTGGCCCGCGCCACCGCGCCGTCCATCCCCTCGCTCGCCGCGGCATCGGTCCGCGCGATGACGTAGAGATCCCGCCGCGCATGCGCCGCCGCCGCCACCTTCGCCGCCATGTCGCGCGGATCGGCGAGTTTCTTGTCGTTCAGGTGGCCGCATTTCTTCGGCAGCAGCTGGTCCTCGATATGCACGGCACCGGCCCCGGCATCCTCGAAGCTGCGCACCATGTGCATGACGTTGAGCGCCTCGCCGTAGCCGGTATCGCCATCGACCACCACCGGCAGGCCCGAGGCCCGCGCCACCTGGCGGACGAAGAAGCATACCTCGTCGACAGTGATGATGCCGAGATCCGGCAGCCCCATCGAGGCGGTCATCGCCGCGCCCGAGAGGTAGCACGCCTCGAAACCGGCCCGCATCGCCTGGCGGCCGGCGAGCCCGTTATGCGCGCCGGGGATCTGCACGATCGGCCCGCGCGCGACAAGCTCGCGGAAGCGCTGGCCGGCGGCGCGCGCCGGCAGGTCGGATGCTTGCAGATAGCTCATCGAACCCTCCTCAGCCGCGCTTGTCGAGCGGCACGAACTTGCGATCCTCGGGCCCGACGTAATTGGCCGAGGGGCGGATGATCTTGTTGTCGGCGCGCTGTTCCATCACATGCGCGCTCCAGCCGGCGGTCCGCGCGATCACGAAGAGCGGCGTGAACATCGCGGTGGGCACGCCCATCATGTGGTAGGACACGGCCGAGAACCAGTCGAGATTGGGGAACATCCGCTTTGCGTCGTGCATCACGCTCTCGATGCGCGCGGCGATGTTGAACATCTTCATCGATCCCGCCTGCTCGGAGAGCGACTGCGCGACGCGCTTGATGACCACGTTGCGCGGATCGGCGATGGTGTAGACCGGATGGCCGAAGCCGATGATCACCTCGCGCGCCTCGATCCGGCGGCGGATATCGGCCTCCGCCTCGTCGGGGTCGGCGTAGCGCTTCTGCACCTCGAAGGCGAATTCGTTGGCGCCGCCATGTTTCGGCCCGCGCAGCGCGCCGATGCCGGCGGTGATCGCCGAATGGATGTCCGAACCGGTGCCGGCGACGACGCGGGCGGCGAAGGTGGAAGCGTTGAACTCGTGTTCAGCATACAGGATGAGCGAGGTGTGCATCGCCCGCACCCAGGCATCGACCGGGCGGCGACCGTGCAGCAGGTGCAGGAAATGCGCGCCGATCGACGCATCGTCGGTCTCGACATCGATGCGACGGCCATTGGTGCTGAAATGATACCAATAGAGCAGCATCGAACCGAGCGAGGCGATCAGCCGGTCCGCCACGTCGCGCGCGCCGGCCGGGTTGTGGTCGTGCGCCTCCGGCAGCACGCAACCCAGGGCGGAGACGCCGCTGCGCATCACATCCATCGGGTGCGCCGCCGCCGGCAGCGCCTCGATCACCCGGCGCACCGCCTCCGGCAGCCCGCGCAGCGCCTGCAGCTTGGCGAGATAGGCCGAAAGCTCCGCCGCGGTGGGCAGCGTGCCATGGATGAGCAGATGGGCGATCTCCTCGAAGCTGCACGTCTCGGCGATGTCGAGAATGTCGTAGCCGCGATAGTGCAGGTCGTTGCCGCTGCGGCCGACGCTGCACAGCGCGGTGTTTCCCGCGGCAACCCCCGAAAGGGCGACCGACTTTTTCGGCTTCGGCGCCGTCGTGGTCTCGCTCATGCTGTCTGTTCCTTGCGTCTCAGAAGATGCCCGGCTTGCCTTCGAGCAGCGCGCCCGCGGGCAGGGCGACGTTCAGCCGGTCCAGCTCGCCGGCCGGCAGGCGCGGCAGCTCCTGCACCGCCTCGAGGAAGCGGGCCGCCTCGCGCGGGGAGATGATGCCATCGGTCAGCGTCTCGAACTTGCGGATGTAGTCGGCGCGCTCGAAGGGGCGGGCGCCCAGCGAATGGGCGTTGGCCACCGCCAGCTCGTCGACCAGCGTGGCGCCATCCTTGAAGCGGATCTCGACGCGGCCGCCGAACGCCTTCTCGTCCGGATCGGCGGCGTGGTAGCGGCGCGTCCATTCCGGGTCCTCGGCGGTTTCGATCTTGTGCCACAGCGCCACCGTGTCCGCCCGCCGCGCCCGCTTCGGCGCGTAGCTGTCGACATGGTGCCAGGCGCCATCCTGCAGGGCGACGGCGAAGATGTACATGATGGAGTGGTCGAGCGTTTCGCGGCTCGCCTTCGGGTCCATCTTCTGCGGATCGTTCGCCCCCGTTCCGATCACGTAATGGGTGTGATGCGAGGTGTGGATGATGATTTTCTCGATCGCATCGAAATTCTCGATCTGCTCGCGCATCCGGAAGGCGAGGTCGATCAGCGCCTGGCTCTGGTATTCGGCCGAGTGTTCCTTGGTGTAGCTGTCCATGATCGCGCGCTTGGCCTCGCCCTTGCCGGGCAGCGGGACGTGGTAGACGGCATCCTTGCCGCCGAGCATCCAGGCGATCACGCTGTCCTCGCCTTCATAGATCGGGCTGGGCGCGCCCTCGCCGCGCATCGCCCGGTCGACCGCCTCGATCGCGAGCTTGCCGGCATGGGCGGGGGCGAAGGCCTTCCACGAGCTGATCTCGCCCTTGCGGCTCTGGCGCGTGGTGAAGCTGACATGCACCGCCTGCTGCACCGCCTGGAAGATCGTCTCCTGCTTCAGCCCGAGCAGCGCGCCGATGCCCGCCGCCTGCGCGGGGGCGAGATGGGCGATGTGATCCTTCTTCCACTCGTGCAGGCAGATCGCCCGGACGAGGTTGATCTGGATTTCATATCCGGTCGCGATGCCGCGGATCAGGTCGCGCCCGGAGCGCTCCATCACCTGGCCGACCGCGAGGATCGGCGGAATGTTGTCGCCCGGGTGCGAATAGTCGGCGGCGAGGAAGGTGTCGTGGTAGTCAAGCTCGCGCACCGCCGTGCCGTTCGCCCAGGCGGCCCATTCCGGGCTCACCGTCTTGCGCGCCGGCAGGCCGAACACCGTCGCCCCGCCGCGTTTGGCATGGCCGAGCGCCATCGCCCGCGCCGAGACCACCGGGCCGCGATTGACCGAGGCCACCGCAACCGCCGCGTTGTCGATGATCCGGTTGATGATCATCGCCGTCACGTCCTTGTCGACGGTCACCTTGTCCGCCGCCACGCCGGCGATCTTCCAGGCCAGCTGATTGTCGCGCTTGAGCAGCGATTTCGAGGGGTGAACACGGACTTCGTGAAGTTTCATGGCGGTTCCGCTCTTGGTTGCAGGGGATGATCAGTCGCAATAGACCCGGCGGTTCGCAGATGACAAGCGAATTGCAGCAAGTTGGATCAAAGCCTCGCGACCGGATTGCGAATTTTGCGAATTCAGCCACCCGCCCCGGCAGCGCGCGCGCGCATCGTCTTCTTGTCGAGCTTGCCGACGGAGGTCTTGTCGAGGGACTCGACCAGAAATACCCGGTCCGGCACGGCGTAGCGCGAGATCGCGCCGGCATCGGCGCGGGCCTGGACGTGGGCGCGCAGCGCCGCCTCGTCGGCGTCCAGTCCCGCGCGCGGCACGATGAAGGCCACCGGGCGCTCGCCCCAGCGCTCGTCGGGGATGCCGACCACGGCGGCCTCGGAGACCGCCGGATGGGTGAGCAGGATCTCCTCCAGCCCGATCGAGGAAATCCATTCCCCGCCGGTCTTGATCACGTCCTTCACCCGGTCGACGATCCGCAGATAGCCATCCGCGTCGATCGTGCCGATATCGCCGGTATGCAGCCAGCCGCCGCGCCACAAGGCGGCGGAGGCTTCCGGGTTTCCGGCATAGCCGGCGGTCAGCGCCGGCGTGCGCGTCACCACCTCGCCGACCGAGCGGCCATCATGCGGCACGTCGTTCATCTCGTCGTCGACGATGCGGACCTCGACCAGCGGCCCCGGCAGGCCGGCGGCCATCCGGTAGCCGATCTCGGCCTCCTCCCGGTCCGGCAGGGTGTCGAGAATATCGCCGCGCAACTGCGCCAGCGTCATCACCGGGCAGGTTTCGGACATGCCATATC
Source organism: Acidocella sp. C78 (assembly GCF_907164655.1). Taxonomy (NCBI): domain Bacteria; kingdom Pseudomonadati; phylum Pseudomonadota; class Alphaproteobacteria; order Acetobacterales; family Acidocellaceae; genus Acidocella; species Acidocella sp. C78. The sequence goes on along the minus strand of NZ_CAJQZK010000001.1, from coordinate 53,928 downwards.
CGGCATAGATGTCGATGCCGCGCGCGAGCGCCGCCTCGCAGAGCGGGCGCGGCAGCGCCGAGCCGCCGATGACGACGCGCCAGCGGCTGAAATCCGCGCCCTTCGCGGCCGGCGCGTTGAGCAGCATGTGCATGATCGTCGGCACGCAATGCGAAACCGTGACCTTTTCCTCGGCCAGAAGGCGCAGCACGGTGTCGGGCTGGAAGCGGCCGACATAGACCTGCTGCATGCCGAGCATCGTCGCCGCATAGGGGAAACCCCAGGCGTGGACATGGAACATCGGCGTCAGCGGCATGTAGACATCCTCGCGCGACAAGCCGCCATTCAGCCCCGAGACGTTGATTCCGGTCAGCACCATCAGCGTGTGCAGCACGAGCTGGCGGTGGGTGAACATCACCCCTTGGGCAGGCCGGTCGTCCCCGTCGTGTAGAAGGTGGTTGCCAGCGTGTCCTCGTCGAATTCGGGGAACGCGGCGAGCGGTGGCGCGGCGTCCAGCATCGTTTCATACTCGCCGGCGAGCCCCTCCGGCACGGCGCTGTCGTCGTCGCGGATGAGCACGACCTGGCGCAGCTTGGGCAACCGCTCGCGGATCGCCGCCAGCACCGGCAGGAAATCGGCGTGGACGAACAGGATTTCGGCATCCGAATGATCGATCGTGTAGGCGATCTGCTCGGGGCTGAGGCGGATGTTCACCATCATCAGCACGGCGCCGGACATCGGCACGGCGAAATAGGCCTCGAGATAGCGGTGGCTGTCCCAGTCCATGAAGGCGACGCGCGTGCCCATGCCGGCCCCGAGCGCGCCCAGCAGGCCGCCGAACCGGTGCACGCGGGCAACGAATTGGGTGTAGGTGAGGCGGGTGTCGCCGCGATAGACGATCTCCCGCCGGCTTGCCTGCGCGATCGGCATTTTCAGCAGCTGGCCGATCAGCAGCCGGTAGCGGAACGGTTCGTGCACCTCGTTCATGGGTCGTATCCTCCGGTTCGCCCCCGATTGGCAGGAGGGCTTGCGCACCATAGGATAGGAGCGTATCGCGCCCGTCAATCCCGCCCGGACCGGGCCAGCAACGATGAGGAAACCCGAATGACCGCTCTGAAAACCCTGTTCGACCTGACCGGCAAGCGCGCCCTGATCACCGGCGGCTCGCGCGGGCTCGGCCTGCAGATCGCCGAGGCGCTCGGCGAGTTTGGCGCCACCATCGCGATTTCGGCGCGCAAGCAGGACGAGCTGGACGAGGCGGTGAAGCATCTTGCCGGCCTCGGCATCGCCGCCACCGCCCACCTCGGCGATCTCGGCAAGGAAGACGGTCCGAAGGCGCTGGCGGATGCGGTGCTGGCGGCCGGCCCGGTCGATATCCTGGTCAACAATGCCGGCGCCACCTGGGGGGCCGCGGCGGTCGACGTGACACCGGAGGCCTGGGCGCGGGTGATGAACCTCAACGTCAACAACATGTTCTTCCTCACCCAGGCGATCGCCGCGCGCTCGATGATCCCCCGCAAGTTCGGCAAGGTGCTCAACATCGCCTCGATCGCCGGGCTGCGCGGCCATCACCCTGACATCACCGGCACCATTCCCTACAACACCTCGAAAGGTGCCGTGGTGAACATGACCCGCGCGCTCGCCGCCGAATGGGGGCCGCACAACATCACGGTGAACGCGCTGGCGCCGGGTTTCTTCCCCTCGAAGATGACGCGCGGCATTCTCGGCCAGTTCGAAGAGAAGATCCTGGCGAAGACGCCGATGAACAAGCTCGGCAACGACGCCGACCTGAAGGGCGCCGCCCTGCTGTTCTGCACCGCCGCCTCGGGTCACATCACCGGCCAGATCCTCGCGGTCGATGGCGGCTCCGGCGTGATCTGAGCCGCGGTCAGTCCCCGGACGCGGCGGCCACGGCGTCGCCGATCCGGGGGCGGAAGCCGAAGAACCCGCGCCCGGCATGCGGCCACAAGGCGCGGTCCCAGGCGCGGGCGACGCGCAGCGCCGGCACATCCGCCGCCGCCAGCGCCTCTGCGACCGGCCCGACCGGCGGATGCGCGGTGACCACCTTCAGCCGGTGCGCCGCCGCCCAGCCGGCGAGATCGTCCGCTTCCAGCAATGCGGGCTCAACGCCGAACCGCGCGGCCGCGCGCGCCATCGCGTCCATCACCGCGCCCCGGGCGAAGGCTTCCACCGCGGGCGCGACGCCGCCGCGCGCCCGTGCCTGCGGCATCGCCACCGCCGCCACCGCCCGCACCTCGCAGCCGGCGAGATCGAGCGTCTCGGCCGCGCAATCCTCCTCGTGCAGCAGCAGCGCGACCTCGCCCGCAGGCGGCGGATCGAAGCGCGGCTTCAGCGCCGGCGCCGGCGTCAGCGTTTCGGTGAGCGGTTCCGCCGCCTCGTCGAGCAGCCCGCGCGGATCGAACCGCCCGCCGGTGTGGCGCGCGATGTTTTCCGCCCGCGCGAGATAGTGCTTGCCCGGCGTGTGCAGCCCCGCCACCCAGCGCCATGACAGCGTGTTGGAGGCGATGTCGCCATCCAGCAGGTGGCGGAGGAAGAAATCCGCCCCGAGTTCCCAGGGCAGCCGCAGCGTGAAGATCCAGATCGAGGCGAACCACATCCGCGCGTGGTTGTGCAGGTAGTTCCGCGCCACGATCTCGCGCGTCCAGGAATCGAAACAGTCGATCCCGGTATTGCCGGCGCAGGCATCGTGAAACGCGCGCCGCAGCCCCGCTTCGGTCGCCAGCCGGTTTTCGGCCCGCCGCAAGCCGGCGCGATAGAGGTCGTACACGCCGGGGCGCTGTTCGAGCCAGCCTTTCCAGTAGGTTCGCCAGCCGACCTCGTCGATGAATTTCGCCGCAACCTCGCCATGGGCGGCGAAGGCGGCCCGGGCCACCTCGGCCTCGGTCAGCAGCCGGTGGCGCAGCCAGGGCGACAGGCGTGAAACGGCACCTTTGGTCTCGGGCCCCGGATCGGTATTGCGGCCGGCGGCGTAGCGCGCGCCGGCGCGGGGCAGGAAATCGGCGAGATGCCGGAGCCCGGCTTCACGGGTGGGGATCGGTTCGGGGATCATGCCCTGGCAGATGGCGCCGCCACGGCTCTTGGCAATGACTTCGGGATCGGCGAAACAGACTGACGGGAGGTTTGAGTGGACAAACAGAACCGGCACGACGCGACGCGCGCCGATATCGCCGCCGCCGAACGCATCCTCGGCATCGAGCAGACCGCGCCGGAGCGGGCGCTGATCGCCGCCGCCATCGCCGCGCAGATCGATCTTGCCCGCGCCCGCCGCGCGGTGGAGCTGGACGATGATCTGGCGCCGGCCTGCGTGTTCGACCCGCGCCTGCCCGGCTTCGAGACGCCTGGGCGCGGACCGCTGACCCTGCCCGGCGCGGCATGCCCCTTTCCCGGGGCCGACGACGCGGCGATCGCCTTTGCCCCGGCCCGCGCCCAGGCGGCGTGGATCAGGAACGGGCAACTGACCGCGGCGCGGCTGACCGGCATCTATCTCGACCGGATCGCCCGGCTCGATCCCGCGATCGGCGCCTTCGCCCGGCTCAACCCGGCGGCACTGGCCGAGGCGGCCGCCCTCGACGACCGCGCCGCGCGGGGCGACTGGGCCGGGCCGCTGCATGGCGTGCCCTGGGCCTGCAAGGACCTGATCGACACCGCCGGCATCGTCACCGACTGGGGCGCGGAGCCGTTTCGCGGCCGGGTTCCGCCGGAGGATGCGGCCGTCGTGCGGCGGCTGCGCGCGGCCGGCGCCGTGCTGCTCGGCAAGACGGTGGTGGGCGCGCTCGGCTATGGCGATGTCTGGTATGGCGGACGCACCCGCAATCCCTGGAATCCCGACGAGGGGGCGTCGGGCTCGTCATCCGGCTCCGCCGCCGCCGTCGCCGCCGGGCTTTGCGGGTTCGCGCTCGGCACCGAAACCCTCGGCTCGATCGTCGCCCCCGCCGCGCGCTGCGGCGCCATCGGCCTGCGGCCGAGCTTCGGGCGGATCGGCCGCAGCGGCGTCATGAAGCTGTGCCCGAGCCTCGACCGCGTCGGGCCGCTCTGCCGCGACATCGCCGACGCGGCGCTTGTTCTCGCTGCCCTCAACGGCGCCGATCCGGGCGATCCGTCAAGCCGCGACATCCCTTTCGGCGGCGATGTCGCGGGCGGCGCCGAGGGGCTGCGGATCGGCATTCTCGACGGCGATTTCGCCGGCGCCGGAGCGGGCGAAGCGCGGCGGGCGCTGGAGCGGCTCCGCGCGCTCGGCGCCACCCTCGTCCGGGTGACGCTGCCGCCGCTGCCGTGGGAAACGCTCGTGTCGCTGCTGATGGCCGAGGCCGCCGCCAGCTTCGAGCCGCTCACGCTTTCGGGCCGCGATGACCTTCTCGCCCGCCAGGACGAGGCGGCCTGGCCGAACCAGTTCCGCCTCGCCCGGTTTCTCTCGGCGGTCGATCATGTGCAGCTCGACCGGCTGCGCCGGCGCGGGATGCAGGCGATGCGCGACGGCTTCGCCGCGGTCGATCTGCTGGCCGCCCCGTTCGCGGCCGGTCCGCTGCACACGCTGGCGGCCTTTACCGGCCATCCCTGCCTGTGCACGCCCGTGGGCTTCACCAGCGCGCCGCCGCGCCCCTCGGCCGGGCTCGCGCCACCCGAACAGGCGCCGCCGCGGCGCGTGCCGGCGGCGCTCTGCCTGTGGGGGGAACTGTTCGACGAGGCGAAGCTGCTCGCCGCGGGCCTGGCGCTCGCGGAGCGCTGCGCGCTCGATCTCCGCCCGCAGCCGACCTAGCGCCGCGGCATGAAAGGAACATCCGACCGGATGAGACACGCCAGCCCCACGACGCCCGCTTCCAGCCTTGCGCACGAACGCGACATCATCAGCGCGAGCGCCCTGTTCGATCCGGGCCACTATACGCTGCAGGCGCGCGACCTGGCGAAAGGGGACGATCCGCTCGATGATTTCTGCAACCGCGGCTGGCGCGCCGGCCTGCGGCCCAACGCATACTTCGATCCCGCGTATTACCTCGCCCGCAACCCGGACATCGCCGCCTCGAACGTCAATCCTCTGCTGCATTACATCCAGTTCGGCGACCGCGAGGGGCGCGATCCATCGCCGCTGTTCCACGCCGCCTGGTATCGCGAGGCCTACGGCATCCCGGAAAACCGGAACGCCCTGGCCGATTACCTCGCCCGCCGGCGAACCGGCAAGGTCAGCCCGGTGCCGCTGTTCGACCCGCAATGGTATCTGGATCACAACCCCGACGTCGCGGCCTCCGGCAACGATCCTTTCGAGCATTTCTGCGCCTTCGGCGCCGCCGAGCGGCGCGACCCCTGCCCCGGTTTCGACATCGCCTTCTACGCCGCCCGCTATGCCGCCGAGATCGGCGGCGGCAATCCGTTCCTGCATTATCTCGCGCATCGCGACGGCGGGTTCCAGCCGGTTCGGCCCGCCGCCGAACGGCTGATCGCCGGCGCGGTGCGGGCTGCGACACGGCCGGCCGACAGTTTCGAGCCGCGCCAGCCGCTGCCGCCGGGCGCGCCGCGCCTTGCCACCGTTCTGGCCTATTACCTGCCGCAGTTTCACGCGATCGCGGAAAACGACGCCTGGTGGGGAACCGGCTTTACCGAATGGACCAACCTGGCCCGCGCCACGCCGCGCTTCGCCGGGCATTACCAGCCCCGCGCGCCGCGCGATCTCGGGTTTTATTCGCTCGACGATCCCTCGGTCATGCCGCGCCAGATCGCCATGGCAAAGGAGGCGGGCCTCGGCGGTTTCGTGTTCTATTACTACTGGTTCAACCGCCGGCGGCTGCTGGAAAAGCCGGTCGAGCGGTTTCTCGCCGATCCGGCGCTCGACATGAGTTTCTGCCTGATGTGGGCGAACGAGAACTGGACCCGCCGGTGGGATGGGCTCGAGCGCGAAATCCTGCTGGCGCAGGATTACCTTCCGCAGGACGATACGGCGCTGATCGACGATTTCGCCCGGCACTTCGCCGATCCGCGCTATATCCGGCTCGAAGGCCGGCCGCTGCTGATGATCTATCGGGCCGCGCTCATTCCCGACCCGGAGCCGACCATCGCGCGCTGGCGCCGGCTGTTCATGGAACGCCACGGCGAAAATCCCCTGCTCTTCATGGCCCAGAGCTTCCACGACCACGATCCGCGGCGGCACGGGCTGGACGGCGCCGTCGAGTTCCCGCCGCACAAGCTTGTGGTGGATGCGCCGAAACTCAACGCCTCGCTCGACCTTTTCGACCCCGAGTTTTCGGCCGATGTCTATCATTACAACGACATCATCGCCGCCTCGCTCGCCGATCCAGATCCCGCTTATCCGCTGATCCGCACCGCCGTGACCGGCTGGGACAACGACCCGCGCCGAGAGGGCGCGGGCGTTGTGCTGCACGACGCGACGCCCGCGACATATCAGGCCTGGCTGGCCGCGCTGATCGGGCGGGCCCGCCGCAACCCGGTCTGGGGCGAGCCGATCGTCTGCATCAACGCATGGAACGAATGGGCCGAGGGCGCCTATCTCGAACCCGACCTGCATTACGGCGCCGCCTTTCTCAATGCCACCGCCCGCGCGATCACCGGCCGGGCGGCCGCCGGCGCCGCGCACAATCTGCTGCTGGTCGGGCATGACGCCCTGCCCCATGGCGCGCAGATGCTGCTTCTGCACCTCGCCCGCGCGCTGCGCCGGGAGCATGGCATCGTGCCGCGCATCCTGCTGCTGAGCGGCGGCGAGCTGGTGCCGGACTACGAGGCCGAGGGCATTGTCGATCTCGCTCCCAACGAGGCGGCGCTGCTGCGTCATGTCGCCGCCTACCGCGCCCAGGGGATCGACGCCGCGATCGTCAACAGCCTCGCCTCCGCGCGGGTCTGCGTGAAGCTGGCAGAGCAGGGAATCCGCAGCCTGCTGCTGGTTCACGAGATGCCGCGGCTGGTGGAGGAGAGATCGCTGCGCGGCGTCGCGCGCCAGGGGATGCGGGCGGCGGCCGCGACGGTGTTCTCGTCGGATCACGTGCGCGACACGTTATGCGCGGCGCTGGACATCGCCCCCGCGGCGCATGTCATCCCCCAAGGCAATTATCAGAATGTCGGCTACGACCCGGCGGCGCGCAAACGCTTCCGTGCCGGTCTCGGCATTCCGGCGCGCGCCTTCGTCGTGCTCGGCGTCGGGTTCGGCGACCTGCGCAAGGGCTTCGACCTGTTCATGCAGGTTTTCCGCCTGCTCGGCGCCGGGCGGCGGGATGTCCACTTCGTCTGGCTCGGCGAGACCCATCTCTGGATCCGCGACTATCTTGGCGCCGAGATCGAGGCGGCGCGCGAGAGCGGCCGCTTCCATCTGCTTCCCTTCACCAGCGACGTGGCGCCCGCCTATTGCGGCGCCGATCTCTACGCGCTGACCTCGCGCGAGGACCCGCTGCCGACCACGGTGATCGAGGCCTTGGGCGCCGGCCTTCCGGCCATCGCCTTCGCCGGCGCCGGGGGCATTCCCGACCTGCTGCGCGAGACCGGCGCGGGCGACAGCGTGCCCGCCGGCGACGTTGCCGGCTTCGCCGCCGCGATCGCGGCCCGGCTCGACCATGCGGCCCTCGCGGCGGCGCGGCCGGGCATCGCCGCCGAGGCCGCGCGGCGTTTCGATTTCAATGCGTATGCCCGCCGCCTGCTGGCGCTCGCCAGGCCCGAGCTTGCGCGCATTTCCTGTTTCGTCACCAATTACAATTACGGCCAACATCTGCCGCGGCGGCTCGCCGGCATTTTCGGCCAGACCCATCCGGTCGAGGAGATTACCCTGCTCGACGATGCCTCGACCGATCGGTCGGTCGAGATCGCGCGCGAGACCGCGGCGGCGTGGCGGCGCAGCCTTGTGATCCGCGCCAACGCGAGGAACACCGGCTCGCCTTTCGGCCGATGGCGCGAGGCGGCGGAGGCGGCGCGGGGCACGTTCGTCTGGATCGCCGAGGCGGATGACGATGCCGCGCCCGGCTTTCTCGCGGCTCTCGTCGACGCGCTTGCCGGCGCGCCGGACGCGGTGATGGCAATCGCCGAGTCGCGGGCCATCGATGCCGATGACAACCCGTTGATGCGGGATTACCGGCGATATTACCTTGAGGCCGGCGCGCCGGAACTCGCCGCCTCCATGACGATGGCGGCGCGGGATTTTGCCAGCCGCTTTCTCGCGGTGCGCAATCTCGTGCTGAATGTGAGCGGCGTGCTCTTCCGGCGCGACTGCCTGCTGGCCAGCCTCGCGCGCCTCGGCGACGAACTCCCGACCTTCCGCCTCGCCGGAGACTGGCGGCTTTATCTCGACCTGCTGGCCCACGCGTCCGGCGATGTCGTGTGGATCGCCGAGCCGCTGAACATCCACCGCCGGCACGCGACCGGCGCCACCGGCACGCTCGACGCCGCTTCGCATCTGGCGGAAATCGCGCGGATCCATGACATCGCCGACGGGTTGCTGGACCTCGACGGCGATATCCGCCTCGCCCAGAGGCGCTGGCGCGACGACTTCGCCCGCAAAGCCGGCCTCGGCGGCGAGACTTCCGGCCCCAGCCCGGGCGGAAGGCGGAAAGCCGCCGGCGGTTCACCAGATCGGCGCCGACGCTGAATTGCGGAGCGGTTTTCGCGCCTTCGGGATCGGAAAGTGTTCGAAGGCAACATTGATTGTATAAAAAATAAAACCTACGCTATGTTTTTGTATTGTCTTAACGTTGTAGTATCTTTTTGGAATTATATAAAATATTATTTCAATCTTTCTTAGATTGGCCCGTTTTCTTGTACGAATGGAGATGCTAGTTTGAAACGTGGAAGGTGAGGCGATTCAATCTTCTTCCGCGGTTAGAATGTTTTCGAATTGTCTATAATTTTTAACATTTGAGCGAGCCGGATTACCGGCCTCGTTTATTTTTGAAGATATACCTGATCTGAAATGAAATTTCTCATTACTGGCGGTTGTGGTTTCATTGGGTCTGCTGTTGTCCGGCGCGTCATTGGCCATACGGCTCATGAGGTGGTGACGGTCGACAAGATGACCTATGCGGCGTCGCATGAGGCGCTGGGCGAGGCGCTGGGGCATCCGCGCCATCACCTGGTTCATGCCGACATCGCGGATGCCGCGGCGATGCGCGCCGTCTTCGAGGCGCACCGGCCCGATATCGTGATGCATCTCGCCGCCGAATCCCATGTCGATCGTTCGATCGACGGGCCGCGCGATTTCATCGACACCAATATCACCGGCACCTTCGTCCTGCTGGAGGCCGCCCGCGCCTGGTTCGCCACGCTGGACGAAGCCGGCCGCGGGCGCTTCCGCTTCCACCACATCTCGACCGACGAGGTGTTCGGCGCGCTTGAACCCGACGATCCCCCCTTCACCGAAACCACCCCCTACAACCCCCGCAGCCCCTATGCCGCGAGCAAGGCCGCCTCGGACCATCTCGTCCGCGCCTGGCAGCACACCTACGGCCTGCCCACCATCGTCTCCAACACCACCAACAATTACGGCCCGTGGCAGTTCCCCGAGAAGCTCATCCCGCTGGTGCTGATCAACGCGCTCGAAGGCCAGCCTTTGCCCGTCTATGGCGATGGCTCGAACATGCGCGACTGGCTCTTCGTCGAGGATCACGCCGAGGCGCTCCTCGCCGTCGCCCTCACCGGCACGCCGGGCGAGACCTACGCCATCGGCGCCCGCCAGCCCCGCACCAATCTTGACGTCGTTCGCACCATCTGCCGCCTGCTCGATGACCGCCGGCCGGATCCCGCCGGCCCGCGCGAGCGGCTGATCAGCTTCGTGACCGACCGGCCGGGACACGATTTCCGCTACGAGATCGACCCCGCGCGCAGCGAGGCCGCGCTCGGCTGGCGCGCCGCGCACGATTTCGAGGCCGGCCTCGCCCGCACCATCGACTGGTATCTGGCCAACGAGCCCTGGTGGCGCGCCATCCGCGCCCGCCTCTATGCCGGCCAGCGCCTCGGGCACGCGGCATGATTCGCAAGGGAATCATCCTCGCCGGCGGTTCCGGCACCCGCCTGCACCCCTCCACCCTCGCCGCCTCGAAGCAGCTCCTGCCGGTCTATGACAAGCCGATGATCTACTATCCGCTGTCGACCCTGCTGCTCGCCGGCATCCGCGACCTGCTGCTGATCTCCACCCCGCAGGACCTGCCGCAGTTCCGCCGCCTGCTCGGCGACGGCGCGCAATACGGCATCCGCATCGACTATGCCGCCCAACCCGCGCCGGACGGCCTTGCCCAGGCCTTCCTGATTGGCGAGGACTGGCTCGCCGGCGAGGCCTGCGCCCTCGCCCTCGGCGACAACCTCATCCACGCCGACCATCTCTCCATCGCGCTGCGCCAGGCCGCCAGCCGCAAGGACGGCGCCACCGTCTTCGCCTATCAGGTGCGCGACCCCGAACGCTACGGCGTCGTCTCCTTCGACGAGGCCGGCCGCGCCACCGGCATCGTCGAGAAACCCGCCACCCCCACCTCGCACTGGGCGGTGACCGGCCTCTATTTCTACGATCGCCGGGTGACGGAATTCGCCCACCGCATCCGCCCCTCGGCGCGCGGCGAGCTTGAGATCACCGATCTCAACCGGCTCTATCTCGACGACGGCTCCCTCACCGTCGAGCGGCTCGGCCGCGGCACCGCCTGGCTCGATGCCGGCACCCCGGACTCGCTGCTGCAGGCCGCCACCTTCGTGCAGACCATCCAGGCCCGCCAGGGCCAGCTCGTCGGCTGCCCCGAGGAGGTCGCCTTCCGCATGGGCTTCATCGACGCCGACACGCTGCGCCACCACGCCAAGCGGCTCGGCAAGACAGATCTCGGCCGCGCGCTGCGCGAACTCGCCGACGCCGAGGCCGCATGATCCAGCCGCTCGACCTGCCCGAGGTGAAACTCATCACCCCGCCGCGCTTCGCCGATTCCCGCGGCTGGTTCAGCGAAACCTGGAACCAGGCGAAGCTCGCCGCCCTCGGCTTCAGCGAAACCTTCGTGCAGGACAACCACTCCTGCTCTACCCGGCCCTTCACCATCCGCGGCCTGCACTGCCAGATCGCCCCCTTCGCCCAGGGCAAGCTCGTCCGCTGCGTGCGCGGCGCGATCTGGGATGTCGCGGTCGATATCCGCCACGGCTCGCCCAGTTTCGGCCGCTTCGCCGCCGCCGAACTCTCCGCCGCCAATGGCGCCCAGCTCTGGATTCCGCCCGGCTTCCTGCACGGGTTCTGCACCACCGAGCCCGAGACCGAAGTCGTCTACAAGGTCACCGCCCCCTACGACAAAGCCTCCGAACGCGGCGTGATCTGGAACGACCCCGATCTCGCCCTGCCCTGGCCGGTTCCCGCCGGCGCCGCCCTGCTCTCGGACAAGGACACGCTGCTGCCCCGCCTCGCCGCGGCCGAACCGTGGTTCGGGTTCTGACATGCCGACCCGCCCGATCCTGATCACCGGCGCGAGCGGCCAGCTCGGCCACGCCCTTGCCGCCCATGCGGCCAGAACCGGTATCCCGGCCCGCGCCGTCGGCCGCCCCGGATTCGATTTCGACGCGCCGGAGACGATCGCCGCCACCTTCGGCGCCGCCGACCCCGCCCTCGTCGTCAACGCCGCCGCATGGACCGCCGTCGACGCCGCCGAGACCAGCGCCGACGCCGCCTTCCGCGCCAATCGCGACGGACCCGCCGCCCTCGCCGCCCTCTGCCGCGCGCACGGCATTCCGCTCATCCATGTCTCGACCGACTATGTGTTCGACGGCAGCAAGGGCGCGCCCTACACCGAAACCGACCCGATCGCCCCGCTCGGCGTCTATGGCGAAAGCAAGGCCGCCGGCGAGGCGGCCGTGCTCGCCTCCGGCGTCGACGCGCTCATCCTGCGCACCGCCTGGGTCTTCTCCGCCACCGGCAGGAATTTCGCCCGCACCATGATCGCCGCCGCACGCCGCCTGCCGGCGCTGCGCGTCGTCGCCGATCAGCGCGGCGCCCCCACCGCCGCCGAAGACCTTGCCGAGGCCATCCTCGCCATCGCCTCCCGCATCCTCGCCGCGGGCTGGCAGCCCGGCTTCGCCGGCATCTTCCACGCCACCAGCGCCGGCGACACGTCCTGGCACGGTTTCGCCACCGAAATCCTCGCCATCGCCGCCCGCCACGGCACGCCCCGCCCCGACATCGTCCCCATCGCCACCGCGGACTGGCCCACACCCGCCCGCCGCCCCGCCGATTCCCGACTCGATTGCACGAAACTCAGACAAACCTTCGGCCTCGCGCTGCCCCACTGGCGGGACGCCACCTCACGCATCGTCCCCGCCCTCATCGCGCAGGGCGACGCGCCGTGATCACCATCCTTCTCTCCACCTATAACGGGGCGCGGTTTCTGCCCGAGCAGCTCGCGAGCTTCGAAGCCCAGACGGATCGGGGCTGGCGTCTGCTCTGGCGCGATGATGGCTCGTCGGATGCGACGCGTGAGATGATGGAGGATTTCACCCGCCGGATCGGTGCCGAACGGTGCCGCGAGGCGGCCAACTCCCGAATCCATCTGGGCGCGGGGCAGAGTTTCCTCTCCCTTCTCGCCGAAGCCCAGGACGCCCGGATCATCGCCTTTGCCGATCAGGACGATGTCTGGCTGCCCGAGAAGCTCGCGCGCGCCCGCCTCGCGCTGAGCGGGCAGAAGACCGGGGCGCACCTCTACACCGCGCGCCAGTATCTGGTCGATGCCAGGCTCCAGAACCGCCGGCTTTCCAGCCTGCCCGGCCGCAAGCCGGGCTTTCCCGCCTGCCTTACGCAGAACGTCGTGCATGGCAACACCGCGGCGATGAACCGAGCCGCCGCCGACCTGATCCGGCGTATCCCCGGCCCGGCCGGCACGGTGCATGACTGGTGGAGCTATATCGTCGTCAGCGCGTGCGGCGGTTCCATCACCGTCGATCCCAGGCCCGTCGTGCTGTACCGGCAGCACGAGGGCAACCTGATCGGATCGCCGCGGACGACCGTGGCGCGCGCCGTCGGCGCGATCAAGCGCGGCCCGGATATCTTCATGTCCATGATGCGGCGCCATGTCCGCCAGCTCGAGGCGCATGGCGACCTGCTCGCCGCGACGGCGCGCGACGATCTCGCCCGCATCTCCGCCGGGCTCGAGGGCGGGTTGGCGCCACGCCTCAGCGCCGTGCGCTGCCCCGGCCTGTCGCGGCAGACCGCCCTCGAAAACCTGTTGTTCCGGCTCTGGTTCGTCTTCGGCTGAACCGGCGGAACGCCTATTTGACAGGGTCTGCGACCGCCAGCGTCTCGATGCGCCAGCCGCCATCGCCGGTCAGCAGCAGCCGCCGCGCGTGATAGCGGATGATGGTAGAGCGGTGACCGACGCTGATGATGGTCGCCGCCGGCAGGTCTTCGAGCAGAATGCGATACATCGACGCCTCGTAGGCCTCGTCCAGCGAGGAGGTCGCCTCGTCGAGGATGACCACATCCGGGCGAAGCAAGACGCAGCGGGCGAAGCCGATGCGCTGCTGTTCGCCGAGCGAGAGCTCGCGGTCCCAGGGCTGCTCGGACTCCAGCCGGTCGACAAGATGGCCGAGCCCCACGCGGCGCAGCGCCGCCGCCACGTCCGCCGGGGCCAGGGTGTCGGTATACGGAAAGCCGATGCTTTCGATCAGCCTGCCATTCGCAAGATATGGCCGCTGCGGCACGAACAGCATCCGCCCGGCGGGCGTCGTCACTCGCCCCTCGCCGAACGGCCAGATACCGGCGATGGCGCGGACCAGCGTGCTTTTCCCCGAACCCGTCGGCCCGCTGACCAGAAGCCGCTCGCCGGGCGCGACCCGGAGATCGAGCGCATCGAGCAGCTTGCGCCCATCCGGCAGGGTGAGCGACAGGCGCTCGACCGAGAGTTCCGCATCGTCGCCGCGCGCATGGACGATGCGCGGCGCGGCGGCGGCGGCGTGATGATGCCGCAGGCTCACCTCCAGCGCGTAGAGGCGGTCGACCACCGCGCGCCACTCGGTGATCGACAGGTAGCCCTGGCCGATCGAGCTGAAATTGTTGAGAATGAAGGCGAAGGCCTGCTGGGTCTGGCCGAAGGCGTTGTTGGTCTGCGAGACCGTGCCGATCAGGATCCGCTTGGCGAGGTAGGAGGGGATGACCAGGCCGAAGGCGAGCAGCCCGCCGAGCGTGTTGAAGGAAAAGTTGAACGTGTTGACGAACACGGTGCGGTAGACCCGGCGATAGAAAATCTCGACCACCGGCGCGAAGTTCCGCTTGAGCCGCTTCGCCTCCGCCTCGCCGCTCTGCGCGGTTGCGATGGCCTCGGAATTATCCCGCACGCGGACCAGCTCGAAGCGGAAATTGCCCTGCATGCGCTGCTGGATATTGTTGAGCCAGAACAGCGGCTTGCCGATGATCAGGATCAGCCATGTGCCGCCGATCGCATAGATCAGGTTCATCCAGAGCAGCAGGCCGGGGACATAGACGCCGAACAGCCGGAGATTGCGGCTGAGCATCCAGAGCATCACCGAGAACGAGACGATCGTGACGACGGACTGCAGGGCGTTGAGCGGCAGGTTCACGGTCTGGCCGGTGAAGAAGTCGATATCGTCGGAAATGCGCTGGTCGGGGTTGTCGACATCGCGGTCGTCGAGCTGCATCCGGTAATGCGCCTGGCGGGCCATCCAGCCATCGACCATGTGCCCGGTCAACCAGCGCCGCCAGCGGATCTGGAAGATCTGCACGAGATACTGGCTCGCGGTGTTGATCACCACGACCATCGCGGCCAGCCCGAGAAAGATCCAGAACAGGCGCCAGATCTTGGCCACGTCGTAGCGCTGCATCGCATCGAAGAACGATCCGTTCCAGACCGTCAGGGCATAGTTCATCGCCACGATCACCAGCACCATGACGACGTTGAGGATCAGCAGCCCCCACGCCATCGCCCGTTCTTCCGAACGGAAAAACGGCTTCGCGACATAGAGCAGGCGGTGGAAAAATCCGGTCCGGGCGAGCTCGTCGTCCATCTCTGTCTCCGCATCCACAGGTGTTCCCGCCCCCATATAGGCGCGGATGCCGCAAGACCAGCCGGCGCCGCGATATCATTTGCCTTCCGGCACACTCCGGCGCGGCGCTCTCGCGCCATCGTGAGCCCGGCCGCCGGCGCGGCGGTTGAACATCGCGCCCCGGCTGCAAACCTGCGGGGTCATGGCGCGCGTCCCATCGGGCTTAATTATGCTTAACGGGCATGAATCAAAGCTGACTTGCCGATGCCGGGCGCGGGTCTTAAGACCGGGACCCGAACAGGAGGGATGACATGGCCAGTAGCGACACCGCCGGCAACGAGATTGCGCTGGAGCGCCAGAAGGCGGTCCTCGCCCGGCCGATGACCGAGACCCGACAGCTTGCCAACGCCGTGCGCGCGCTGGCGATCGACGGCGTCGAGGCCGCGAAGTCCGGCCATCCCGGCATGCCGATGGGCATGGCCGATGTCGCCACGGTGCTGTGGACGAAGTTCATGAAGTTCGATGCGGCCGACCCGCACTGGCCGGACCGCGACCGCTTCATTCTCTCGGCCGGCCACGGCTCGATGCTGCTCTACGCGCTGCTGCACCTCACCGGCTACGAGGGCATGTCGATCGAGGATCTGCGCCAGTTCCGCCAGCTCGGCGCGCGCGCCGCCGGGCATCCCGAGCGGATCGAGCATCCCGCCATCGAAATGACCACCGGCCCGCTCGGCCAGGGCATCTCGACGGCGACCGGCTTCGCCCTCGCCGAGCGCATGCTCGCCGCCCGCTTCGGCAAGGGGCTGGTCGATCATCGCACCTGGGTCATCGCCTCGGATGGCGACATGATGGAGGGCGTGTCCCACGAGGCCTGCGCCATCGCCGGCCATCTCGGCCTCGACAAGCTCACCGTCTTTTACGACGACAACGAGATCTCGATCGACGGCGGCACCGACATCGCGATGACCGACGACGTGCTGAAGCGCTTCGCCGGCTATGGCTGGGCCACCCGCCGGATCGACGGGCACGACCCCGAGCAGATCGAGGCCGCCATCCGCTTCGCCCTGCGCAGCCGCAAGCCGACGCTGATCGCCTGCCGCACCATCATCGGCTTCGGCGCGCCGAAAAAGGCCGGCACCCCGGCCACCCACGGCTCGCCCCTCGGCGCCGACGAGGCGGCCGCCGCCAAGGCGCTGCTCGGCTGGACCGCGCCGCCCTTCACCGTGCCGGACGAGATCCTCGCCCCCTGGCGCGCGGCCGGGGCGCGCGGCGCCGGCGCGCGCGGCGCCTGGGCGAAGCGCCACGCCGCCAGCGACCGGCGCGCCGCCTTCGACGCCGCCCTCGCCGGCGACCTGCCGGCCGAATACACGACCGCGATGGAAGCCCTGCGCGAGACGATCGCCGCCGGGAAGCCGAATATCGCCACCCGCCAGGCCAGCCAGATGGCGCTCGACGCGGTGGTGCCGGTGGTGCCGGAACTGGTCGGCGGCTCGGCCGACCTCACCCCCTCGAACAACACCTTCGTCACGTCGATGGGCGTGTTCACGGCGAAGGACCATGCCGGGCGCTATCTGCATTTCGGCGTGCGCGAGCATGGCATGGCGACCACGCTGAACGGCATTGCCCTACATGGCGGGCTGATCCCCTATGGCGGCACGTTCTTCATCTTTTCCGATTATTGCCGCCCGGCCATCCGCCTTGCCGCGCTGATGCGCGTGCGCTCGATCTTCGTGCTCACCCACGATTCGATCGGCCTTGGCGAGGACGGGCCGACCCACCAGCCGGTCGAGCATCTCGCCTCGTTCCGCGCCATGCCGAACGTGCTGGTGCTGCGCCCCGGCGACGCGATGGAGACCGCCGAATGCTGGGACATCGCGCTGCGGCACAAGGACGGGCCGGTGCTGCTCGTGCTCAGCCGCCAGGCGATGCCGACCCTGCCGCGCGATCATGGCGCTGAAAACCTCTCCGCCCGCGGCGGCTATGTCGTCGCTCCGGCCGAGGGGCAGCGGCGCGCCACCATCCTCGCCACCGGCTCGGAAGTCGCCCTCGCGCTGAAGGCGCGCGAGATGCTGGCGGCCGAGGGAATCGCCGTCGCCGTCGCCTCGGTGCCGAGCTTCGAACTGCTCGAACGCCAGGACCCCGGCTACCGCACCGAGGTGCTGGGCGAAGGCCCGCGCATCGGCGTGGAGGCCGCGGTCGGCTTCGGCTGGGAGCGTCTGCTCGGGGCGGATGGCGCCTTCATCGGCATGCACGGCTTCGGCGCCAGCGCGCCCTACCAGAAACTGTTCCAGCATTTCGGCATCACCGCCGAGGCGGTCGTTGCGGCAGTGAAAGCGAAGCTGTAATTCCCCCCTGTCACAGCCCAGAGCTTACCTGAACGTTTTCGAGGGAGACTTCATCATATGACCATCAAAGTCGCGATCAACGGATTCGGCCGCATCGGGCGCCTCGTGCTGCGCGCGATGATCGAGAGCGGACGTTCCGACGTCGAATGCGTCCTGATCAACGACCTCGGAAGCGTCGAGGACAACGCCCACCTGCTGCGCTACGACTCGGTGCATGGCCGCTTCCCCGGCACCGTCGAGGTGAAGGGCGACAGCATCGTCATCACCAATGCCGGCCGCACCTATGCGCCGATCCGGGTTTCCGCCGAGCGCGACCCGGCGAAGGTGCCGATGCAGGGTGTCGACGTGGCGATGGAATGCACCGGCCTGTTCACCAAGCGCGACGCCGCGGCGAAGCTGATCGAGGCCGGCGCCCGCAAGGTCCTGGTCTCCGCCCCGGCGGACGGGGTGGACGCCACCATCGTCTACGGCGTGAACCACCACACGCTGACCAAGGACATGACGATCATCTCCAACGCCTCCTGCACCACCAACTGCCTCGCGCCGATGGCGATGGTGCTGCACGAGACCTTCGGGATCGAGCGTGGCTACATGGTGACGATCCACTCCTATACCGGCGACCAGAAAACGGTGGACACCCTGCACAAGGACCGTCACCGCGCCCGCGCCGCCGCGCTCTCGATGATCCCGACCACCACGGGCGCGGCCCGCGCCGTCGGCCTCGTCCTGCCCGAGCTGAAGGGCAAGCTCGACGGCACCGCGATCCGCGTGCCGACCCCGAATGTCTCGCTCGTCTCGCTCGACGTGAACCTGAAGACGCAGGCCAGCAAGGACGAGATCAACGCGGCGATGAAGGCGGCTTCCGAGGGCAAGCTCAAGGGCATTCTCGACTATTCGACCGAGGCCCTGGTCAGCGCCGATTTCAACCATGTCGCCTATTCATGTAGCTTCGATGCGCCGCAGACCGCGGTGATCGACAACGCGCTCACCCGCGTCATGGGCTGGTACGACAATGAATGGGGCTTCTCGAACCGGATGAGCGACACCGCCGCCCTGTTCGGGTCGCTCTGATGGCGGACTGGCGCCCGCTCGACGGGGTCGATGTCAGGGGAAAGCGCGTGCTCGTGCGCGCCGACCTCAACGTGCCGCTGCGCGACGGGCGGATCACCGACCTCACCCGCATCGAGCGCCTCTCGCCCACCATCGTCGAACTCGCCGGCAAGGGTGCGAAGGTGATCGTGCTGTCGCATTTCGACCGGCCGAAGGGCAAGGTCGTGCCCGAGATGTCGCTCCGTCCGGTTGCCGAGGCGCTCGGCGCGGTGCTGCGTCGGCCCACCGCCTTCGCCGGTGACTGCGTCGGCCCCACGGCCGAAGCCGCCGTCGGCGCGCTGGCGGAGGGCGACATCATCGTGCTGGAAAACACCCGCTTCCATCCCGGCGAGGAGAGCAACGACCCCGCGCTGGCGAAGGCGATCGCCGCCAATGGCGACATCTTCGTCAACGACGCCTTTTCCGCCGCGCACCGCGCCCATGCCACCACCGAGGGTCTCGCCCATCTCCTGCCGGCCTATGCCGGGCGGCTGATGCAGGCGGAACTCGCCGCCCTGGAAGCGGCGCTCAGCCACCCGAAGCGGCCGGTCGGCGCCATCGTCGGCGGCTCGAAAGTCTCCACCAAGCTCGACCTGCTGACCAACCTGATCACCAAAGTCGACCTGCTGGTGATCGGCGGGGCGATGGCGAACACCTTCCTCGCCGCCCAGGGCGCCGAACTCGGCACATCGTTGCAGGAGCCCGCGCTGCACGACACCGCCCGCGCCATCGTCGAATCGGCGGCGGCGCATGGCTGCCGCATCCTGCTGCCGTCGGATTTCGTGGTCAGCGAAACCTTCGCGCCGAACCCGCCCACCGAAACCGTGCCGGCGAACGCGGTGCCGGCGAACGCGATGGCGCTCGATGTCGGCCCCGCCACCGCCGCGGCGATCATCGCCGCGGTGAGGGAGCTGAAGACGCTGATCTGGAACGGCCCGCTCGGCGCCTTCGAGACCCCGCCTTTCGACGCCTCGACCATGCGACTCGCCGCCGCGGTGGCGGAGGCGACGGCGGGCGGGCTGATCTCGGTCGCCGGCGGTGGCGACACGGTGGCGGCGCTGCGCCTGGCCGGCGTGACCGACCGGCTGACCTATGTCTCCTCGGCCGGCGGCGCCTTTCTCGAATGGATGGAGGGCAAGACCCTCCCCGGCGTCGCGGCACTCGGCGAGCACTGATCGGCACCGCGCGGAATGGATTGAACCGCCGGCGCGGGGGACCGCGCCGGCGGTTCGTGTTTCGGAACCTTGCCCGCGCAGACAGGGGCGCTGAGCGGGGCCGGGTTCCGGGATGATCCATGGCACTGTGAAATAGAGCATCGTTATCCGGTCGGATGATGCTCTATCATATTGAAAAATAGAGCATCCTTATCCCGGCGGATGATGCTCTACCATGTTGAGAAATAGAGCATCCCTATCCGGTTGAATGATGTTCTATCCACTTTATTTTTTCATCGCGGGAACGACGACGGCCTGGATCACCGTTTCGGCGTCGGGAAGAGAGTTGACAACCAGCTTTTGCTTGACCTGAAACGCCTTGATCGCGGCTTGAGTGCTGGGGCCGAATTGGCCGTCCACCGGGCCTGAAAGATATTTATGCTTCTTCAGGTAGGTCTGAAGACGCTTCAGGGTCGTCTCGCGGATCGCGACGGACTTGCCGCCGAACGACGCCGTCACCAGCGGCGACGAGGTGTGTATCGCGCCGAGTTTCAGCGTGTCGATAATCGAGTTCGCAACTCCGGCGACCATCGCCTTGCCGTTCTTGGCGCAGATGTTGACAACGAGGTTTGTCATCGCGTTCGCGGACTGAACAGGCACGATATCGAACGTATTGGGATCAACACGATTGAGGGCGCTGATATATCCCATCAGCCAGCTCGACAACTCCGCACGCACGGCGACCTGGCCATGGTTGATGGCGTTGACCGTATCCGCGCAGGATGTCGCGCCAATGCCATTGACGGCAAAATTACCCCTGGCATCGGCTGCCCGGGCTGCGTGCGAAGCGAACCAGCCGCACGCGAGAGCGACAGTTGCGACCTTGACGAGACGAGACGTACGACAACCCATCAATGAACTCCATGTCCAAGCGGTTAAGCAAAAAAGAGGGGAAGCGAATGCTTCCCCTCCAAGGTGTTCTTGCTCCAGTTAGTGAGCAACAACCGTGTTGATGGCGCTGTTGCCGGTCGCCCGAGCAACAATGCTGTTATTCGCGACATTGACAGTGCTGCCAGTTGCGCCAGGAGCACCGGTCGTGACGCCGAAGGCGTTGTAGCCGGCAGTGGCGGTCACGTTGCCAGTGTTGGCCTGGGTGTTCTGCAACGCGCTGGTTGCGTTGCCACTATTCAGGCCAGCAAGGGTCACCGTGTTCTGGGCCGAGTTGCCGAAGGCGTTCACGTTGACGGCATTGCCCATGACGCTCACGCTGGTGTTCTGAACCTGTGCCGTACCGCCGGTTGCACCGTTCAGAGCCACGCTGAACTGGCTGGTGGGCGCGGTTGCACCGAATTCAGAACTCGTCGCGCTGACCGACCCGCTGTTGGTCTGGGCGTTCAGAGCCACGAACTGCGCCGTGGTGGCCGTCGTTCCGCCAGCCGAAGCACCGGCCGCCTGGGTGCCGAAGCTCGCGGTCGGCAGGGCGTTGAGTGCGTTCACGCTGGAGTTGCCCGCCGCCTGCACATTCAGAGCATTGTTCGTCAGTGCAATCGTCGAGCCGGAGGCCGCCGGAGTGGTCGCGGTGCCGCCGGTCAGGCTGAACTGAACGTTCGAGGTGCCTGCCGCGGAAACCGAGTCGGCGTTGTTCTGGTTATTCAGCAATGCTGCCGGCGCGTTCACGGTCGAGCCCGCGACGTTGAGCGTGTTCGCCGCGGTGTTGGCGATGGCGTTCGCCGTCGTCGTGTTACCGTTGAGAACAACCGAGCTGCTCTGCAGGCCGGTGCTGCCAGCCGTATCGCTGTTGCTGACCGAGCTGTTGGCCTGGGCGGTCACGCCGGTGGTGGCACCGGACGAGGACTGCGTGTTGTTCAATGCGTATGCCGCATTGACCGTTTGCAGATTCGTCGTGATCGACGCCGCGCTGGTTGTGGGGTTGTCCAGCGTCGTCGCGTTTGCCGTCAGCGTGTTGGTCGCGCTGTTGGCATTCGCCGTGGCCGTTGTGGTGTTGCCGTTCAGCGCCAGGCTGGAGCTGGAGCCGATCGCGCCCGGGGAGGTCACGGTCTGGCCGACCGTCGATGTGGTCGTGGCCGAGGTGGCCACGGTACCCGCGGTAGCCGTCACGTTATTGGTCGCATTCTGGCTCGACACCAGGGCGCCGGACGTCGCGTAGGTCCCCGCTGTCGTATTGTTCTGCGAAATCGTGCCGTTGACCGTGAGGGCAGTCGTCGCGACGTTGGCCTGGGCCGTCGCGTTCAGCGAGTTATTCGACACGCTGAGGGTCGATCCCGAAATCGCCGGCGAGGTTGCCGAGCTGGTGATCTCGGCTCCACCATAGGCCGTGGCGCTGGTGATCGAGGCGTTGGTTTGCGCGTTGACCGCCGACAGATCGGCCGTGGCCGTTTGCGAGGTGGTCGACGCAACGGTTGCGCTGCTCTGGGTTCCCGCAAGGGCGCCGCCGTTGACAGTATCCGCCGTCACCGAGACGTTGGTGGTGCCAACGTTGCCCTGCGCGACCGCGCCATAGTTGTTACCCGTCACCGACAAGGTGCTGTTGGTCAGATTACCAGACGTGGCAACCTGACCGAACGGCGTGGTGTTCAGGGCAGGAACGGTAATTGTTCCTGCGGTTGCGACAGTCTTCGCCCCCGTATTGATCGTAAAGGTCGTTCCCGTCGGGAATGTAAATGTCGACGACGACGTTCCCGGCGTCAACACCACATTGGTCCCACTAACCGAGACAGTGCCACCACCCGTAGCCGAAATGACAGAGGCCAACTGAGCCGGCGTGAGGCCCGTCCCTGTCGTGCTGAACGTAAGGGTCTGGCCCGAAGTCAGTGTAATCGTGTTATTGGTGCTTGCAATCGAAGACCCGGTGTAATTACCGTTGACGCCGGTGGTTGACGTCACGGCCGGGGAGCCGGCATTACCGACAGACGCCGAAGTGCCGCCAGCGCTCGTCACCGTCTGGACATTGAGCCCGCCGGCGGAGCTTGTCAGCACCGCAACCGGCGTGGTGGAGGTGCCGATCACGAGGTTATTCGACGCGCTGTTGGTGGTCGCCGACGCGTTAAAGTTGTTGTTCTGCGCCTGCAGGGTCGAATTCGAGACCGCACCGGTGCCGCCGAGGCTGAGAAGCGCGCCAGTATTGGTCTGGGTTGCCGAGACAGTATTGGAGGCGGACTGGGTGTTGGCCACGCTGAAGCCCGCGTTCACCGACGCCGTGGTTCCATTATAGGACACAGGCGCGGTAATGGCCGTCCCGCTTGCATCGATCAGGCTGGTGCCGGTGACGGTCAGGTTGTTGGCGGAAGCGAGGTTGCCGTTGGCCTGGGCCAGCGCATTATTGCCGCTGAGGCTCAGCGTCGAGCCGCTGACGGTACCCGTTCCGGTTGCCGTCGTCAGATCGAACAGACCCGTATTCGTCGAGGCGCCGGTCACCGTGCTGGCAACTTGACCGCTCAACGTCGAGGTGTTGGCAACCGCCGCCACGGGCAGGAAGGCTGGCGGCGGCGTTGCTCCGGCAGTCGGCTGCGCAAGGTCGGTGATCGAGACGTTGGCAGCGTTGCTGGTCTGGTTGCCGTAGCCCGCCGCAACAAACTGGTTATTGGTGTTGCTGACGGTCGAGCCGCTCACATTACCCGCACCGAGAGACACCAGAAGCGGATTCGTGGTTGTCGCCCCCGCGGTCACACTCGCGGTTTCGGACTGGCTGTTGAACAATGCCAGCGCCGCATCCGCGCTATTGCTGGTCGACGCCAGAGACACAGCGGTGGCTGGGGCCGTCGCCGTGTAGACGTTAAGGCCGGTCGAGGTCGAGTTCAGCGTGTTGGCATTCGCATTGCCATACGCCAGAGACCGCAGGATGTTGCCGTTGGCGCCGCCGAGGGTGATCGAGGAGTTCGAGATCGGGTTGTTGCCCGTCGTATTCGCCGCGATCTCGATATTCGGGTTCAGCAGCGTGGCGGAGGCGCCGCTTGCGTCGGTCTGCACGCTGGCGAGACCCGCGGAGCCGGCCAACTGGTCAGCATTGACGCTGAGCGCATTCGACGCGTTGTTGCTCTGCGCGATAGCCTGGGCCGCGTAGGTTCCGGCCGCGCCGGACAGGCTCAGGGTATCACCGGTAAGAGTGGTTCCATTGGCTGTCAGTTTGATCGCGTTGCCGCTGTTGGTGGCGGCGACCGGCGAGGTGCTGGAACTCTGGTTGTTGCCAACGGACAGGCCGGCGGCGGCCGTCAGTGTGGTTCCATCATAGGTCAGGCCCGCCAGCGACGCGGTACCCGCATTCGGGTATGCGTTCACGTTGGTGCCGCTCACCGTCAGCGCGTTGCCGGCGCCGCCGGTTGCGCTCACCGCGTTGTTGCCAACCGCCGACGCGCTGGTGCCGTTACCCGTCAAAGCCAGGGTGGAGTTGCTGACCGTGGCGGTGGCGAGGGGGGTCGTGGTTCCATCGGTTCCGGCGGTCAGCGAGACGGTGTTGCCGGAGTTGTTGGCGGTGACGGCCGAGCCGGTCGCGGTCTGCAGGCTGTTGATGCCGATCAGCCCATCGAGCGTGGCGGCATTGGCGCCCGAAGTCGGGATGGTGACGGCGTTCGACACGCTATTGTTGGTGGCCGACGCGTTGATGGTGTTGCCGGTTCCGCTCACCGTCGAGCCGCTCACGTTCTGCGCGAGGGAGGTGATGCTGTTACCGGAGACCGACGACTGAGCGGCGATGGAATTGACCTGGGATTGCTGGCTGGCGATCCCGAAATCAGCCTGGAGGGTATTCGTGGGCGTGCCCGAAGCCGACGTGTTCGCCTGCGTCGTGGTCGCACCGGCGAGGTTCATCGTGCCGGCGAGTTCGGCGAGATTGGTCGCGGTATTGCCCGTGGAGGAGCCGCTGATCGCGTTGCCCGACTGGGTCAGGCTGCCGTTCGAGAGCGTGATCGGGTTGTTGGTCGAAGCACCCGACGCGACGGACGCGGTGATGCTGTTTCCAGTCACAGAGCTCGTCGTCGCACCTGTCGGCGCGGTCGTCTGGGTGTTGCTTTGCAGGTTGCTGACCAGCGCGCTGCCATCGAGGCTGGGCGCCGAGCCGGAGGCAACCGAAAGCGTGCTGGTCGCGGTATTGCCGGTGTAGGAGGCCGACACGGTGTTGCCCGTCTGCGCCGCAGTCAGCGACTGCGTCTGCGCGGTTGTCCCGGTCGAGGAATTTACCGCGAGATTGACCGTGTTGTTCGTGGTGGAAGCAGCGCTTGTTCCGGCGATGGAATTATTGGCCTGCGCGTTGCTCAGGGCAATATTGGCGGAGGCGTCGAGGGCGTTGCCCGTTGTCGCCTGAGACGAGAGAACGGCACTGCCCGGCGCACCCTGACCCACGTAGGTTACCGGAACAGCACCGCTGATGGTGGTGTTGCTCGCATTTCCGGTCGCCGACGACGAAATGGCGTTGGCGCTCTGGGCGAGGCTGGAACCGCTGACGGCGTCCGTCGTGACGTTCCGGAGCGTGTTGGCGGTGGTGATCGCGTTGACGGCAACGACGTAGGTATTTGCGCCATTCGTCGTTGCGTTATTGGCTTCCTGGGCCAGGACCGCAAGGCCGTTGCCGGTTGTTCCCGCCGTCGTGCCGCCGATCGTCGCCAGATCGACCGTGTTGGTCAGGGTGTTGCCCGTGGCCTGCGCAGCGATGGTGTTCGCGGTTGTCGTTGACGAATTGGCAACAGTGCCGGTACCACCGGTGCCGGTGAACGTCGCGCCAGAGGTCTGGTTGGACGCGGTGGCCGAGATCGCCAGATTGGCGGTTGCCGTGCTGGACGGGGTATTCTGGGCATTGAAATAGTTAGATGTATACCCAGTCGCCGCGCCGGGGCCGGCCGCCACGCCGGACGTCGTGACCGTTGCGCCGACAGTTGTTTTCGCAGTCTGCGCAAATCCCTGGCCGCCATACATGGCGCCGAAGAATAGCAAACTTGCCGCTGTAGATCCCAGCAGATTAGTTCGTAGCTTTGCGTCTTTCAAAGCTCTCTCCCATTTTGAAAATTAACCATCCTGTTTTGGATGCATTTATGGTCTATCTGATTCGTAAGATTTTGGTATCTTTACGATGTCGTCATTTGTATTTTCTTTTATTTATATTATTTATTAATCGTAACGATTGCCACCTTCTGATAACTTGAGCCCTCATGATAGATTTTGCTGTCGGTATCGGACGGGGCCCACTGGGTGGTGACCACCGGCGCCGCCATGCCATGGGTTGCAAGACCCGACTTCAGCGCGGCTATGCGGGCCTGGACGAACCCGTAACGGTTCATGGGAGACCAATCCTCGAGGGCGGGCGCCAGCAGCTCGACCGTTATCGGGGCTTTTGCTGCCATCTGCGCGATCTTTGTGAGGAGACCGCCATCTCCTGGCGGGATCTCCGATGAACCGAAATCGAAGGCCAGCTTGATCATGGCGCCCCCGCTGGCGCCCGCAAGCGGCCTGGCAAGCGGCCTGGCAAGCGGCTGCTCAGCGCCGGGAGGCATTGGCGGCTGGATGATCTTTACGTGGTTTGGCGTCTTGCGCAGCTGATCGGCCGTCTTTTCGGAGATGCGATCCCGGACCTTTTTCATACAGGGCAGAGGACTCAGATGCTCGGCTGCCGCCACCAGATCCAGCGTCCCCTGTTCCAGCGTGGTGCGCACGCCAAGCTCCAGCGGCTCCTCGTTCTTGGCCCCGATGTTCACATCCCACAGGTCGCTGCCGAAGAACCGGAAAATGCCGGCGCTCACCTGATAGCCGACGATCTGCTTTTCGAGACTGACGGTTTTGACAATCTGTGTCGTCTGGGTATCCACAAGCTCGAGGTCGATCGCGATGTTTTCGGTGAAGGTGGTTGCCGAGGGGCCGGACAGATTCTGCATGACCTGCACGCCACCACTTTGAATATTGTAATTCAGCTCGGTAATGCCGCCGATGATGTAATATTGTGAACGCAGGATCGTGCCGCCATAATAGGGCATCCACGGCACCGGGCCTGCGCCCGGCTTCAACTGGTGCGGACGGCCATCGCCCAGCTCTCGCTGGTCGGTGTAACCCAGCTCCATCTGGGTGATATGAGGATCGACGCGCTCAACCTGCGTTATCGCGTTGCCGAGATGCCCCAGAGCCGTCTCGACCATCAGCGCGCCGCCCTGCGTGATGGCGTTGCCCTCGTTGATGTTGTAGCGGCCCGTGTAGTCCTTGATGTCGCCGACCGCGAAGGTCAGGCGCGGCTTGTCGTCGCGGACGATCTCGTCGGCGAGGCAGGCGAAGGCCGGATCGACCGGCGTCAGATTGTATCTGACCTTGGGACCCAGCACGATAGGCGCCTCTCCGGGCTCAACCCGCTGCATGCCGATGGACGCGCAGCCTACCAGCGCCTGACTGCTCAAGAGCAGCACCGCGGTGCCGCGCAGCATGCGCGCTCGTGAAACACGCCGAATCAAGCAGCGCGGGGATGTCGCCAGCGCCACCAGGTTGCGTGGCAGGGGAAGAAGACGATTTTCAGTTGTCTGGGTCATGGCTAGTTCAGCGATCCGGAACCAACAGAACATGCAGTACTGTTGCTTACTGACGCGCTCTGCGTCCCCCCATTGGTCTGGTTACTGTTAAGCGCCTGGGAATAGGTTCCGGCGATCGACGTGCTTGTCGAACCATTCAGGACGGTTCCGACCGCGCCGCTGTTTGTCTGCCCCGTCGTGGTCAGGGGCGTGCCTGCGGTCGATGCCGACAGCGAAGACTGCGTTGAACTTGAATTGCCGGTTGCGCTTGGCGTCGCACCGATCGTGCTTGGCGAACCGGCCGTCGCTGCGGTCGTTCCCGAATTTCCGTACGTTGTCGGCGCAACGTTGCAGTTCGTCTGCTTCGCGATATTTGTTGTACTGTAGGAATTATATACAGGAGAATGATACATTCCTGCCTGTTTTTGGAGAATTATGCTTTCCACGGCACCGAGATTGGCAAGATCGGCTGGCGTCGGGAGTTGATAAGGCGAATCCGTTCCATACCCGTTTGCCCGCGCTCCTGCCGTCATCGCAGCCAGGACAATGAAAAGCCGCGTGCAGTGCCTCAGCTTTCTTCTGAACATCACCAAACCTCGAATCATACGCTTTGTGCATAGCCCGGTATTTTGCGTTTGGCATGTTTTAATGTGCAATTAATTGTATATATTATGTTCAATGCTGTGATTGTAAATTTTGTCAGAACAAGACGCAACCAATAGGAATAGTTTTTCTATAAATATCGAATATTTTAAATATTTTATATTATCATTTTCAGGATAAAATATTTGCGGATTCCGCCGAGGATAGAGCACTTTCCGATCAGATGACTCCATCCGATCGGGTGATGCTCCATGTGCCTCAAGGACGTAGCGGAGTGGGCGGACCCAGATGTGGAGTGCGTCAGCCGTTGCGGGCGGCGGCGGCCGGGGTGCGGAGCTGGCGCCGCAATTCGGCCTCGGAAACCGGGGGGGAGAAGAAATAGCCCTGCGCCCAGTCGCAGCCGAGGCTGGTCACGTAGTCGAGCTGGACGGCGGTTTCCACGCCTTCGGCGGTGACGGGCAGGTTGAGTGCCGCGGTCATGCCCATGATCGCCTCGAAGATGGGCTGGCGGTCGCCAGGCGCGCGGATGCGGGAGAGGAAGGATTTGTCGATCTTGACGACATCGACCTTGAACGTGTCGAGATAGGAGAGCGAGGAAAAGCCGGTGCCGAAATCGTCGAGCACCAGCATCGCGCCAAGTTCGCGCAGGTCTTGCAGGAGGCGGGCGCTGGCGGCGTTCTGCGAGAGCAGCACGGATTCGGTGATTTCGAGCTTGAGACGGCTCGCGGGCAGGCCGCCGGCGGCGAGGGCTTCGGTGACGGTAGCGCGGATGTCGCCGATCTCGAACTGGCGGGGTGAGACATTGACGGAAATCTTGACGTCGTCCGGCCAGGCGCGGGCGGCGGCGCAGGCGCGGCGCAGCACCCAGGCGCCGAGGGCGGCGATCTGCCCGCTTTCCTCGGCGAGCGGGATGAACTCGGCGGGCGGAATGAGGCCGCGGGCGGGATGGTGCCAGCGGAGCAGCGCCTCGACGCCGACGGTGCGGCGGGTTGCGAGATGGACGATGGGCTGGAAATCGAGCGCGAATTCGCCGCGGCCGAGCGCGCCCGACAACTCGGCGCGCAGGCGGCGGCTGGCCTCGTCGGCTTGCAGCATGTCGGGGTGGAACAGGCGGTAGGTGCCGCGGGCGCGGGATTTGGCGACGTAGAGCGCGCGATCGGCCTGGCGGTAGAGGGAGTCGGCGTCGGCCTGGCCGGGGAGTGCGACGGCGACGCCGATCGAGGCGCCGGCGGGCAGCGAGATGCCATCGACCTCGAAAGGCTGGCGCAGCGCGGCGAGAATGCGGTCGGCCAGCGCCAGGGCGTCGGGCGGGGCGGAGACGCCGGTCTGCATGATGACGAATTCATCGCCGCCGCAACGGGCCAGCAGATCGCGCGAGCGCAGGCAGAGGCGCAGCCGGCTGACGAGCTGGCGCAGCACGGCATCGCCGGTCGGGTGGCCGTGCTGGTCGTTGATTTCCTTGAAATAGTCGAGATCGAGGCAGAGCAGCGCGGTGAGGTTTCCGGGCTGCTGGCACTGCAACTGCTCGGCCAGGCGGGAGAACAGGGAGGCGCGGTTGGCGGCGCCGGTCATGTAGTCGACGCTGGCGGCGTAGCGGAGCTGCTGCTGGGCGAGGCGCTTTTCCGAGACGTCGCGCAGGAAGAGCGAGATGTCGCTGGCTTCGGCGACGATGGTGGCTTCCAGCCAGCGATCGGTCGGCGGCCAGAACAGCTCGAAATGGGCGCCGGCGCCGGTTTCCATCGCCCGCTTCAGCGCGGCGCAAAGCTCGCGGCAATGGGCGGAGGCGAAGAGACCGTCGGCGTCGAGGCCCTCCGGCGGCGCGTCGAGCCCGAGCAGGGGGGCGAGGCGCGCATTGGCGAAGGTGACGGCGCCGGCGGCATCGAAGACGATCACCGCGTCGCCGCTGGCCTCAAGCACGCGCAGGGCCAGCGCCTCGGACGCCTTGCGCGCGTTTTCCGCCATCCAGCGGTCGGTAATGTCTTCGAGCGTGCCGTACCAGCGCAGGATCTGCCCGGCCTCATCGCGGCGGGCGGCGGCGCGGGCGCGCACCCAGGCATAGGCGCCATCGGCGGCGCGGATGCGGAACTCGACATCGACCGGATCGCCGCTGGCAAGGCTGTGCTGCCAGGCGGCAAGGGTGGGCGGGAGATCGTCCGGGTGGACGGCGGAGGTCCAGCCGAAGGGCATGGTCTCCTCGCGGGTCATGCCGGTGATGGCGAGCCATTGCGGGCCGACTTCGAGAATCCCGCCATCCGGCCCCGCCGTCCAGGGGATTTGCGGGTGCAGCTCCACCATGTGGCGGTAATGGTCCTCGCTTTCGCGCAGCGCCGCCTCGACCCGCCGGAACGGGGTGACATCCTGGGTGGTGCCGCGCAGCTGAGCGACGCGGCCATCGGCCCCGATCACCGGCTCGGCATGGGTAAGCACGGCGTGGATGGCGCCATCGGGCAGGACGGTGCGGTATTCCAGCGTGACCGGCGTCGCGGTTTGAACCGCTTCGCGGAAACAGGCCATGGCGTAATGATAGTCGTCGGGGTGGATGATGCGGCGAAGCTGGTCGTAATCCATCTCCGCGGCCGCGCCCTCGATGCCGAGCAGCCAGAGGGTTTCGGTTGAAAGCCAGACGCGATGGCGGGCGAGATCCCAGCGCCAGGCGCCGACCCGGGCGAGGCGATGGGCACTGGCGAGTTCCTCGGTGCGGCGGGCAAGCTCGGCGGCGAGGGCGGCGAGACGGTCGTTCTCGGTGCTGCCGAGGGCGCCGGCGGCAAGATCCGGCAGGGCGCCGATATCCGCGATGATGCCGGCGAGACGCAGGGGCCGCCCGGCCTCATCGCGCCCGACGACGTGGAAGCGGGCGAGCTGCCAGAAGGCGCCGGGCGCGGCCCCGGCGCGGCGGAAGGCGATGTCGAGCCCCATACTGCCGGGCGCAGCCGCGGCGTCGAGCGCAGCGGCAACGCGGGCGCGGTCGTCCGTATCGATGCCGGCGAGAAAGGCGGCGAGCGACTCGGCGGCCGGCTGGTTGGAGTCCGGACCGGGCGCGCCGCCGGCGAGCGGGCGGACCCGCCCGGCGAGCGGATCGATCTCCCAGGCGGCGAACCCGCGGGCGCCGGCGAGCACCTGGCAGAGCGTCGGCTGCTGCGCGGCGTCCTGCGCGGTCATCACGGCGCCTCCGCCGGGGCGGGCGGCGGATCGGCCGGCAGGTCGCGCAGCAGGGCCACCATGTCCGGCGGCGCCAGTGGCCGTTGCAGGCCGGCATGGTAGCGGCGGAACCCGCCGCGCCCGCCATGCTTGGCGGCGTAGAGCGCGCGGTCGGCGCGTTCGAGCAGGGTTTCGGGATCGTCGCCGTCGGACGGGCAGAGCGCGAGACCGACCGAGGCGGTGACGGTGAGCGGCGCGGGCCGTGTGGCCAGCGGCTGGCCGATCGTCGTGACGATGCGGCCGGCCAGAGCGAGCGCGTGATCCTCGTGCGAGATGCCGCGCTGGATCACGCAGAACTCGTCGCCGCCGAGGCGGGCCACGGTGTCGCCGGCGCGGATCACCCCGCTGAGCCGACGGCCGATGATGCGCAGCACGCTGTCGCCGACGATGTGGCCGAACTGGTCGTTGATCGGCTTGAATCCGTCGAGATCGACGAGCAGGACGGCGACCAGTTCGCCGCTGCGCGGGGCCGCGGCGAGCGCCTCGGCGAGGCGCTGGGTGAACTGGCCGCGATTGGGCAGGCCGGTGAGATTGTCGTGCGCGGCGAGGTGGCGGGCGCGGGCCTCGGCCTCGCGAAAGCGGGTCACGTCCGACAGGGCGGCGATGATGAACGGCGTGGGACCGGCCAGCGTGTCGAGCTGGATCAGGCGCTTGCGGGTGATCACGATGCGCTGCCGGCCGCCGGCGCCGGTGACGATTTCCTCGGTCTCGTCGCTTTCGCCGGTGGCGAAGACGCGGTCGTCCACCCGCCAGTAGCCTTCGAGCAGCGCGCGCGGCACCCGCCCCTCGCCATTGCGGCCGACGAGCGACTCGCGCGGATAGCCGACGAAATCCGCCATCGCCTGATTGACCAGGACGAGGCGGTGATCGCGGTCGATCAGGAAGACCGGATTGGGCAGCGAATCCAGCAGGGTTTGCAGGACTTCCACCGTGAGGATGATCGACGACTGATCGAACAAGGACAATCTCTGGGGCGCGATTTCATTTGCGTAAAGCGATACACTATCGCGTGATATGATTAAATTTTAGTTAATTGCAATATGTGGCGGTGTGAATCGAGGGGTCAGACCGGCTTGCCGCGAGCGGCGCGCAGCAGGTTGCGATAGGTGCCGTCGAAGATCGTGCCGGTGGCCGAGGTCCAGCGGGAGGACTGGCCGAGCGTGTCGCGGCTGGCGTGGATGCGGCGGGCGCGCAGCTCGCGCGCGGCGGCTTCCTCGGGGGGCATCGGCGCGAGTTCGAGCGCGGGATCGGCCGGCACCACGACGAGCTGGATGAAGGGCTCGCCCCGGCGGAAGACATGGGTGACGCCCGCAGGCGGCGCCTTGAAGACGACGAAGGAGATCATCGGCCACCAGGCGGTGCGCAGCAGCGCGGGGACGGCCAGCGGCACGTCGCCGGTCTCGTCGGTGAAGTAGCGGGGGTGGGGCTCGGCGCGGACGGCCATCGGCTCGTCAACCGCGATGTCGAGCAGGAGCTGACAGGTGTAGTAGCCGGGGCCGAAGGGGCGGAAGGGCGGCCAGTTGACGCCGGTGCCCGGATCGGCGCCCCAGTCGCTCTCCAGCGCCACATGGCCATCCCGGCGGGTGACGCGGAGTTCGTTCTCATAGGGGTAGAACACCTCGATCCCGTATTGCGCGCCCTCGACGAAGGGGGCGCAGTGCCAGGGCTGCTCGTGCGCGCCGTCGCCCCGCTTCTCGGGCGCGCCGCCCCAGCCCGGCACGTCGAGCCGGGTGCGCCGCGGCGCCAGCCCCGGCTCGAAATAGCGCAGCCTTACCTTCGTCGTCATCGCCCTCCCCTCACCCGGCGGCGGTTCAACGCCAGTCCGGCCGCGGATACCAGCCGTAATAGCCATAATACCCGTAATAGCCGTGATGGTGGTGATGATGGTGGTGGTGGTGCTGGTAGTAGCGATAGCGGCGATAGGCGTGGTGGTGGTGATGGTGGTGGTCGACCAGGTCGAGCCTTGCCGGCGCCTCGGCCGGGGCGCGGGCGAGCAGCGCGTCATGCGCGCGGAGGATGGCGGCGGGCGCGTCCACCGGGGCGAGCAGCTCGGCATAGCTCGCGGCCGGCGGCAGCGGCGCGGGCTCGGCCAGGGCCGTCGCGGGCGCGGCGGCGGCGAGACCGCCCAGCGCGCCGAGAAGCCCGATCGTGGTTCGTTCCATCTGCGCTCTCCTTTCGGTTGCGGCAGCATTGAAGCGGCGGGGCGTGTCATTTCTGTGACTGAACTGCGGCGGAATCCATAAATCCTTGTCACCAAACCTTGTCGCCGGCCGCCGCACCGGATCGGCGGACGGCGCGCGGGAGACGGCATTTGACGCGGCGGCGGACATGGCGCAGGATTTTTGGAATTCCGAATGCGGCGGGAACGGGGATGGAGCGGATCGAGACCGCGGAGACGCTGATCGACCAGGTTTATGAACGGGTGGTGGAGGCGATCGCCGATGGCGACCTGCTGCCGGGCATGCGCATCCGCCAGGGCGAGCTGGCCGCGCGGCTCGGCGTGTCGCGCCAGCCGGTGAGCCACGCGCTGCATCTGCTGCACCGCCAGGGCCTGCTGCGCGAGAGCGGGCGCAAGGGCTTCGAGATCGCGCCGGTCGACCCCGAACGGATCGTCCAGATCCATGACGTGCGCGCCGCCCTCGACGGGCTTGCCGCGCGCCGCGCCGCCGCCCGGCGGGATGCCGGCGCCCTGGCCGCGCTCGACGCCATCATCGCCGCCGCCGGCGCGGCCGGCGGCGTTCCCGCCCTGCTGCGGCTCGACCTCGCCTTTCACCGCGCGCTCTACCGCGCCTCGGGCAACCCGGTCTTCGAGACGATGACCGGCCCGCATTTTCCCGCCCTCGCCCGCGCCATGGCGGCGGTGCTGGAGACCGAAGACTACCGCGCCCGGGCCTGGCGCGAGCACGCCGAAATCCTCGCCCGCGTGCGCGCGGGCGACGAGGCGGGGGCCGAGGCGGCGGCGCGCGAGCATGCGAGCGATGCCGGCGCGATCACCGCGCGCCGCCTCGCCGAACGCGCGCGGACGGGCTGAGCCACAACCGACAAACGACAGAACAGGAGGAAACGACATGCAACTCACCGCACAGCAGATCGAGGATTTCCACCGCGAGGGCTGGCTGTTCCTGCCCGAGCTGTTCAGCCCCGCGGAGGTGGCGCTGCTCAAGCGCGAGTCCGAGGCGATCTATCGCGAGCACCGGCCCGAAGTCTGGCGCGAGAAGACCGGCGCGCCGCGCACCGCCTTCGCCGCGCATACCTATAACGAGGCGTTCGGCACGCTAGGCGCGCATCCGCGGCTGATCCGGCCGGTCGAGCAGATCTTCGGCGAGCAGGTCTACATGCACCAGTACAAGATCAACGCGAAGGCGGCCTTTACCGGCGAGGTGTGGCAGTGGCACCAGGATTACGGCACCTGGAAGCGCGATGACGGCATGCCGGAGCCGCGGGCGATGAACATTTCGGTGTTTCTCGACGAGGTGATGCCGATCAACGGCCCGCTGCTGCTGGTGCCGCGCAGCCACAATGCGGGCGACCTGGAGGCGCGCCACGATGTCGAGACCACGTCCTACCCGCTCTGGACGCTGGACGAGGCGACGGTGAGCCGGCTCGTCGCCGAGGGCGGGATCGTCGCGCCCACCGGCAAGCCGGGCGGCGTGCTGATGTTCCACGGCAATCTCGTGCATGGCTCGGCCGGGAACATCACGCCCTATCCGCGCCGCATCGTGTATCTGACGCTCAACGCGGTTTCCAACCACATCCGCACGCCGACGCGGCCGGAGTTCATCGCGCACCGGGATTTCGCGCCGATCGTGCCGGTGGCGGACGATGCGCTGGCGCGGCTTGCGGCGCACACGCCCCGCGCGGCGGCGGAATGAGGCGATGAATCTCTCCCACCTCCTTGCCGCCCGGGCCGATGCCGGGCGGCCGGTCCGCGTGCTGCTGATCGGCGCCGGGAAATTCGGCTCGATGTTCCTCTCGCAGGTGCCGCACACCAGGGGCATCGAGGTCGCCGCCATCGCCGATCTCAGGCCGGACGGCGCGCGCGCCGCCTGCCGCGCCGTTGGCTGGGACGACGCGCTTGTCGCCGCGACGCGCTTCACCGACGATGCCGGCGCGGAATTGCGGCGCGCGGATATCGACGTGGTGATCGAGGCGACGGGCAACCCGCCCGCCGGCATCGCCCATGCGCGCGCCGCCTTCGCCGCCGGCAAGCCGGTGGTGATGGTCAATGTCGAGGCCGATGCGCTGGCCGGCCCGCTGCTCGCCGCCGAGGCAGATGCGGCGGGGGTGACCTATTCGCTGGCCTATGGCGACCAGCCCGCCCTCGTCGCCGAGATGGTGGACTGGGCGCTGGCCTGCGGGTTTTCCGTGGTCGCCGCCGGCAAGGGGACGAAATACCTGCCGCTCTATCATGGCGTGACCCCGGACACGGTGTGGCAGCATTACGGGCTGACGGCGGAGCAGGCGCGCGAGGGCGGGATGAACCCGCAAATGTTCAACTCCTTTCTCGATGGCACCAAATCCGCGATCGAGATGGCGGCGATCGCGAATGCGACGGGGCTGGCCGTGCCCTCGTCCGGCCTGCATTTCCCCGCCTGCGGGGTGGACGACTTGCCG
Organism: Acidocella sp. C78; assembly: GCF_907164655.1. Classification (NCBI taxonomy): domain Bacteria; kingdom Pseudomonadati; phylum Pseudomonadota; class Alphaproteobacteria; order Acetobacterales; family Acidocellaceae; genus Acidocella; species Acidocella sp. C78. Next base: position 18,495 of record NZ_CAJQZK010000001.1, on the reverse strand, counting down.
CATCTGCTGCGCCCGCGCGCGGCCGGCGGGGTGCTGGAGCGATCAGGCATGGTCGAGGTGGTCTCCTCGCTGGAGCGCGACGGGCGGCCGGTGTTCCGCGACCTGCGCTGGGGCGTCTATGCCGTGTTCGAGGCGCCGAACGACTACGCCGCCGCGTGCTTCGCGCAGTACGGGCTGAAGACCGATGCCTCCGGCCGCTATGCCGCGATGTACAAGCCCTATCACCTGATCGGGCTGGAGCTGAACGTCTCGGTGCTGTCGGTCGCGCTGCGCAACGAGCCGACCGGGCGGCCGCGCGGCTTTGCCGGCGATGTCGCCGCCATCGCCAAGCGGGATCTGGCGGCGGGCGAGGTGCTCGATGGCGAGGGCGGCTACACGGTGTGGGGCAAGCTGCTGCCGGCGCGGGCGAGTCTTGCCGCCGGCGCGCTGCCGATCGGGCTCGCGCATCACGCGCGGCTGCGGCGCGGCATCGCCGAGGGCGAGGTGGTGGGGTGGGACGATGTCGATTTCGCCGCCGCCGGATCGGCGCTGCAAACGGCGATCGCCGCACGCCGGGAGATGGAGCGGCGGTTCGCCGCCGCCTGAAGCCGCCGCCGCCGCGCCGCTTGATTTCGATCAAGGACGCGGCGGCGCGGGCGGGCCAGACAGGGCGCATGGAACAGGCCCTTCTCGCGCGCTACGACCGCCCGCTGCCCCGCTACACCAGCTATCCGACCGCGCCGCATTTCTCCGCCGCGACCGGGGCGAAGGATTATGCCGGCTGGCTCGCCGCCATTCCGCCCGATGCCCGCGCCTCGCTCTATCTGCACGTGCCGTTCTGCCGCAGCATGTGCTGGTTCTGCGGCTGCACCACGAGCGCGGTGCACAGCGTCGGCGCGCTGGAGCGCTACGCGGCGGCGCTGGAGACCGAGATCGGCCGCGTCGCCGCCGCGATCGGGCATCGTCTGCCGGCCGGGCAGATCCATTGGGGCGGCGGCACACCGACCGCCCTGCCCGCACCGCTGCTGCGCCGGGTGCATGCGGCGCTCGCCCGGCATTTCGTGCTGGAGGATGCGACCGAAATCGCCATCGAGATCGACCCGCGCACTTTGCCGCGGGACGCCACGGGGCTGCTGCGCGATCTCGCCGTCACCCGCGTCAGCCTCGGGGTGCAGGATTTCGCGCCCGAGGTGCAGGCGGCGATCGGGCGGCACCAGAGCGTGGCGCAGACCAGGGAAGCCGCCGAGGCGGCGCGGGCGGCGGGCATCGCCTCGGTGAATTTCGACCTCGTCTATGGCCTGCCGTTCCAGACCATCGATTCGCTGGAAGCGACGATCGGCGAGGTGCTCGCCCTCGGACCCGATCGGATTGCGCTCTACGGCTATGCCCATGTGCCGTGGACGCGCAAGCGCCAGCAGGTGATCGCCGAGCGTGCCCTGCCGGATGTCGCGGCGCGCTTCGCCCAGCAACAGCGCGCCGCCGAACTGCTGGTCGCCGCCGGCTACCGGCGGATCGGGCTCGACCATTTCGCGAGGCCCGAGGACGCGATGGCACGCGCCGCCGGCACCGGGGCGCTGCGGCGCAATTTCCAGGGTTATACGGTCGACCCCTCGGACCTGCTGATCGGCCTTGGCGCCTCGGCGATCTCGCGTCTGCCGCAGGGCTACGCGCAGAACGCGGTCGGCACCCAGCCTTATCTCGCGGCGATCGAAGCCGGCGGGCTCGCCACCGCCAAGGGGCTGGCGCTGGATGACGAGGACCGGCTGCGCGGGGCGATCATCGAGCGGCTGATGTGCGATCTCGCGGTCGATCTCGCCGCGTTCGGCGGCGATTCCGGCCGGTTCGGCGCCGAATGCGAGTCCCTCGCCCCGCTGGAGGCCGACGGGTTTCTGCACCGCGAGGGCAGCCGCATCGCCATCACCGAGGCCGGGCGGCCGTTCCTGCGCCATGCCGCCGCCGCCTTCGATGCCTGGCTCGGCCAGGCCGGGCGGCACGCGGCGGCGATCTGAGCGGGATCAGGAATCCGCCGCGCGGATCGCCTCCCACACGCGCAGCGGGGTGCAGGGAAGTGGCGGCAGCGTCGCACCGATCGACCGCAGGGCGTCCGCCACCGCATTGGCGACCGCCGGCAGCGCGCCGGTCGTCCCCGCCTCGCCCAGGCCCTTGGCGCCGAGCGGATTGTTCGGCGAGGGCGTCGGCAGGTCGATCGTGACGAAGCCGGGGACGTCGGCCGCGCGCGGCATCGTGTAGTCCATGAAGCTGCCGGTGAGCGGCTGGCCGGCTTCGTCGTAGCGCATCCCCTCGCCCAGCACGCCGCCCACACCCTGGACGATGCCGCCATGGATCTGCCCCTCGGCGACGACGGGATTGACCAGCACGCCGGAATCATCGGCGGCGACATAGCGCACCAGCCGGACCAGACCGGTCTCGCGGTCGATCTCCACCTCGGCGATGTGGCAGCCGGAGGGGAAGGTCGCGGCGACGGGTTTGACCCCGGTGACGGCGATTTCGCCGCCCGCGGCCGCCACCGCCTCGGCGAGGGTCATGACCGGGGTGCGGTCGCGCCGGAGGATGGCGCCGCCGGCGATGGCGAGATCCTCGGGTGCTTCATTGGCGCGCAGCCCGGCCAGGGCGAGCAGCCGCTCGCGCAGCCTGACGCCCGCATCGGCCACCGCGCTGCCGGCGCTCACCGTCGAGCGCGAGCCGATCGAGCCGGCGCCGGCGAGCGTGCTGCCGGGCGGGCTCGCAACGAGTTCGATATGAGCGGGGTCGAGCCCGGTTTCGCGGGCGAGGATGAAGGCGTAGGTTTCCGCCTGGCTCTGGCCGCTGCCGCCGGTGACGGTTTCGATGCGGGCGACGGCGTGGCCGCCTTCGAGCGAGAGGGTGACCAGCGCCTCGTCCTGCGCCGCCGCCCCGCCGCCGGCGATTTCGGTGAAGAGCGCGGCGCCGCGGCCGCGGAGCGCGCCGCGCGCGGTGGCTTCGGCGCGGCGGGCGGCGATGTCGTCCCATCCCGATTCCGCCCGGGCGGCGGCGATCAGGGCGGCATAGTCGGCGCTGTCATAGCTGGCGCCAAAGGCGGTGCGCCAGGGAAAGGCGGCGGCAGGAATCGCGTTGCGCGCCCGCAGATCGAGCGGGTCGGCGCCGGTTGCGGCGGCGGCCTCGTCCACCAGGCGCTCGACCAGCAGCGCGATATCCGGCCGCCCGGCGCCGCGATAGGGGCCGAGCGGGCCGGCATTGGTGAAATATTGCGCGAAACGGGCATGCGCCGCCGGGATCGCGTAGGTGCCGGTGCCCGATTGCAGCGCGTTATGGACGTTGACGAAGGCGCCGACGGTGGTGACATAGGCGCCGAGATCGGTCTGGTAGTCGATCTCGATCGCGGTGAAGCGGAGATCGGCATCGAGCGCGAGGCGGCCGGCGAGCCTGGTGCCGCGGCCGTGATTGTCGTTGAGGAAGGCTTCGCCGCGCGTCGGCACGTAGCGCACGGTCCGGCCGGTGGCGCGGGCGGCGAGCAGGAGGGCGGCGTGCTCGGGATAGGCCGGGCTGCGCAGGCCGAACCCGCCGCCGACATCGGGCAGTTCGATCATGATGCGCGACGCCGGCACGCCGAGCACGGCCTCGAGATCGAGCCGGATCTCGTTGATGCCCTGGTGCGGGGTGACGAGGTGATAGACGCCCGAAGCCGCGTCATACCGTGCGACGATGCCGCCGGGCTCCATCGTGGAGGGGGCGAGGCGCGGCAGGTCGAACCGCACCGCGGCGACATGCGCCGCCGTGGCGAAGGCGGCGGCGACCGACGCGGCATCGCCCGCCTCGTGCAGGAAGGCGAGATTGCCCGGCGCCTCGGGATGGATCGGCGGCGCGTCCGGCGCGGCGTCGAGCCCGACCACCGGCGGCAGCATCTCGTACTCCACCGCGATCGCCTCCGCCGCGTCCATCGCCGCGGCGAGGGTTTCGGCGACCACGCAGGCGACCGGCTCGCCGGCATAGCGCACCCGCCCCTGCGCCAGCACCGGGCGGAACGGGGCGACGAGCGGGCGCGCGCCCTCGGCGCCGTAGCGCATCAGGGCGCGGAAATTGCCGAAGCCGGCGGCGGCGCAATCCTCGCCGGTCAGCACCGCGACGACGCCCGGCATGGCCCGCGCCGCCGCGGCATCGAGCGAGGCGATCGCCGCATGGGCGTGGGGCGCGCGCAGAAAGGCGGCGGCCAGCGCGCCGTCCGGCTGGAGGTCCGCGACATAGCGCCCGGCGCCGCTGACCCAGCGGGTGCGGTCGCGCGCCGACTGGGTGAGGCGCGAGGCGTTGCCCGATAAGTTCATGTCCGTCTCCTCCCTTGCGGCCAGCGAGCGCCTCACCAGGGCAGTTCGGCGCCGGTATAGTCGAAGAAGGCGAGGCCGGGCGTGCCGCGCCGGGCGATCAGCTGATCGACCACGCGGGGGATGCTCTCGCCGATGGAGAGCGTCGCCTGCGGGCCGCCCATGTCGGTCCGCACCCAGCCGGGGGCGACGAGGGCGAGGGAGCGGGCCGAGCCCTTGTGGCGGACGGCGTAGCTGCGCATCAGCGTGTTCAGCGCCGCCTTGCTGGCGCGGTAGGCCTCGAACATGCCGGTCGTGTTGTTGGCCACACTACCGAGGCCGGAGGACATCAGCCCGATTCCGCCATCCGGTGCCACGAGGTCGGCCAGCGTCTCGACCGCGCGCATCGGGCTGAGCGCGTTGGTCAGCATCAGGTCGACGAAGGTTTCGGTGCTGACCGCGCCGATCGGCGCCGCCGGGTCGTTGGCGATTCCGGCATTGACGAAGAGCTGGTCGAACACCCGCCCTTCCAGCCGGGCGCGCAGGGCGGCGAGCTGGGCGGGATCGTTGATGTCGAGCTGTTCGATGGCGAGGCGGCCGCCTTCCCGCGCGGCAAGCTCGTGCAGGCCGGTGCGGGCGGCGCCGCGCACCGTCGCGGTCACCTGCCAGCCGCGGGCGAGATATTCCTCCGCCATCGCGAGGCCAAGGCCGCGCGAGGCGCCGAGGATGAGACAGGACGGATGCGTTGCCATGCGATTCTCCACTCCGGTGCGCCGAACTGGCGGCAGGCTACGACGATTCCCGCGCCTGCCGCCAGACGCGGCCGGGGGCGGCGTGGCGAAGCGGAACATTTCGCCGCCGCCGCGATCGTCGCCGCTTTACAGGACCGCGGGGTTCATTTAGGTGCCGCCTAACGAATATGAGAACAACGCCCGGTTGCGGGCCTACTGAACATGGGGAACATTCATGACCAACGCACACAGGGCCATGCTTGGCCTCGCCGCCGCCGCGATGCTGGCGCTGCCGGGGATCGCCTCGGCGGGCTGCGCGAGCGGCGATTTCACCGCCGCCCAGGCGGCGACCGGCAAGACCCTTTACGATGCGAACTGCGCCGCCTGCCACATGACCAACATGGAGGGCGGGTCGGGCCCGGCGATCGGCGGGGCGAAGTTCAAGTCGTATCTCGAATTCACCAAGATCACCGGCGCGCAGCTGCTGGCTTTCATCAAGTCGCAGATGCCCTACCAGGCGCCGGGCAGCCTCAAGCCGGCGGAATATGACGCGATCTTCGCGTATGTCCTGCAGCATAACGGCTATTCGTCCGGCGCCACGGCGCTCGACGCCAAGACCGCCTCCTGCGTCAAGATGCTGCCTTATCCCGGCAAGTCCTGACGCCGGACGGAACGCCGGCCGCGCGCGCGGCCGGGACTGGCTAAAACCACAGGGGAAACTCACAAAATGACAACAACGGACAATCAATCCCGCCTCGCGCGCCGGCTGCGGCTTGCCGCGCTGCCGGCGGCAGCACTGCTCGGCCTCGCGCTGGCGCAGTCGGCGCAGGCCGGCGCGGTGAAGGCCGAAGGGTCGGAGACCGGCGGGCTCACCGCGAAGGTCGGCAAGACCATCACCTCGGACGTCAACGTGTCGACCACGATGCTGGAAGCGGCGCCGAAGGCGGATGCGAACTGGCTGGTCAATGGCCGCGATTTCGACAACTCGCGCTTCTCGCCGCTCAAGCAGATCACGTCGGCCAATGTGAAGGATCTCGCTCCGGTCGCCATCGCGCAGACCGGCTACAGCGCGAGCTTCGAGACCACGCCGCTGGTGGTCAACGGCGTGATGTATCTGACGACGCCGATGGTGAACTCCAAGCAGGCGCTGATCGCGATGAACGCGACCAATGGCCAGACGCTGTGGACCTACACCTACACCGACGGCCAGATCCAGATCTGCTGCGGCCCGGTGAACCGTGGCGCGGCCGCCTCGAACGGCAAGGTCTACATGCTGACGCTGGACGATCATCTCGTCGCGGTGAACGCCAAGACCGGCGAGCAGGAATGGTCGACCAAGGTTGCCGATCCGCGCTATGGCTATTCGGAGACGATGGCGCCGACCGTCTACAAGAACATGGTCATCATCGGCAGCGCCGGCGGCGAGTGGCCGATCCGCGGGTTCGTCGCCGCCTATGACGCGACGACCGGCAAGCAGATCTGGCGCTTCCACACCACCGACAGCAAGGCCGGCTGGGAAGGCGATTCGTGGAAGACCGGCGGCGGCACCGTGTGGACGACGCCGACCGTCGATCCGAAGCGGGGCCTGCTGATCTTCGCGACGGGCAACCCGAACCCCGACCTCAACGGCTCGGCACGCAAGGGCGACAACCGCTATACCGACTCGATCGTCGCGCTCAACATCCACACCGGCAAGCTCGTCTGGTATTACCAGGAAGTGAAGCACGACGTGTGGGACTATGACGCCGTCAGCAACGCGATGCTGTTCGACGTGCGGGACCACGGCAAGATGGTTCCCGCCGTTGGCGAGGCGGGCAAGACCGCGTGGTATTACATCGTGAACCGCGAGACCGGCAAGCTGATCCGCAAGTCGCAGCCCTTCGACAAGCAGGAGAACATGTTCGCGCAGCCGACGCCGAAGGGCGTGCAGATGCTGCCGGGTGCGAATGGTGGCGCCGAGTGGTCGCCGCCGGCGTTCTCGCCGCTCACCCGCGACGTTTACGTGATGGGCATGAACCAGCTCATGACCTTCACCAACGAGAAGAGCAGCCCGGCCATCCCCGGCCAGATCCGCCTTGGCAGCACGTTCAAGAATGTCGATCACGGCATCCAGGACGGCACGCTGACGGCGATCGACGTCGATACCGGCAAGATCCGCTGGAACGACACGCTGCCGCAGCCGATGATGGGCGGCGTGCTGGCCACGGCCGGCAACCTGGTGTTCACCGGCGAGGGCAATGGCTGGTTCGACGCGATGGACGCGAAGACCGGCAAGCGCCTGTGGCGGTTCAACCTCGGCGCCGGCGTGAACGCCCCGCCGGTCGCCTATTCGGTGAACGGCCGCGAATACGTCGCGGTTGCCGCCGGCGGCAACTTCCAGCTCAGCTATCCGTATGGCGACGCGGTGGCGATCTTCGCGCTGCCGAAGAAATAAGCCCCTTTGCGCCTGCGACACGGCCGGAGCGCATCGCGCTCCGGCCATTTTCATGCCTTGCCGCCGAAGCGCCTTCCGATCAGTTGCCGCCCGAAAAACCGCCGAGCGGGCTCGGGTTGAAGTTGATCTGCAGGTCCATGATCGCCTTCGCCATTTCCATCTCGGCGCGCGCCATGTGCATCATCGCCTCATGCTCCATCTTCGGCGCGATGGCGAAGTCGGTGTGGTAGCTCCGGTTGATCTTGGCGACCAGCGCCTGCGCCTGGGTCAGGTCCGCCTTCATCGTCGTCGCCTGCTGCGGCGTCAGGCGCGTGCCCGCGTTGCCCTGTTGCGCGAATGCAGTGCCCGTCCCGGCCAGGGCAAGGGCGCCGAGCAGAATGAATGTCTTCATGGTGTCCTCCTTGTCGGATCCGCGAAGCGGATCGTCCCCGCCGTCTCCCGCAACCGCCGTTCTCGCGGCGCCGCGTGCGGCTCCTGAAAAATGCCGGCAGCACCTCGATGAATCCAATGCCGTTTGATTATCGTTTCAATGCCGCGACGGGATGCCGTGCGGGACGGATCATGCCGGCGGCCGGCGATCGCGCTCCATCCTGCCGCACCGGATCGGATATCAAGAGCAGATCCGACTCCCGCCACCTGCCGGCATCAACGCGGTCAAACGGTGCACCGTTCTAATATTACAGAATAATTTAAAAAAATACCTTTATTCTAAAGTCATAAATACGTTTTGAGGTATTTATGCACTCTCGCCAACGCATTTATTTTCAAATTGACAACAAAATTCAATAATGGAATCTCCGATTCATTGATAAATTCGATGGAGCGGACACTGAAATCCGAACGGGTAGCTTTTCTTGACGGTCTGCGCGGCCTTGCCGCCCTCCAGGTCGTCTTTCTGCACTATGTGAGCGCGTTTCTGCCGGTCCTCGCGATGGCCGGCATCGGCCCTGCCGACCTCCTCGCCTCCCATGGCTGGCAGGCCGCCATCGCCCGCTCTCCCACCGTGTTCCTGATCAACGGCTACAGTGCCGTTTACATCTTCTTCCTGCTCAGCGGTTACGTGCTGCGGCGCGCCTTCGCCCGGATCGACGGTTTCGCCTCCGGTCTCTGGCGCCGCCTCGTGCGCCTCGGCCTGCCCGCTTCCGCGGCCGTGCTGTTCGCCGGCGCATTGCTGTCGCTGGACGACCAGGCGCATCTCCATGCCGCCGCCCTCTCGGGCTCGACGCACTGGCTGGGCATCCTGCTCGCGACCCCGCCCGCCGCCGGCCCGGTTCTTCGCGACGCCGTCCTGAACAGCGTCCTCACCGGCTATGCCGGGGCGAACGGCTTTCCGTTCCTCCGCCATCTCATCCCCATGCCGGATCTCCTGCACGCCTTCGATCCGCCGACCTGGACACTCAATGTCGAACTGTCCGGATCGGTGCTCTGCCTCGGCCTCAGCTATGTCGAGCGGCGCCGGCGCGCGCTGCTGCCCTAAATCATCGCCGCCCTCGCCCTCTGGCTCGGGGCGAGCCAGTGGTTCCTCTTCGCCCTCGGCTACGCGCTTGCCGGCCTGAGCCGACCTTCACCCGGGCGTTTGCGGCAGGGCCTCGCGATCCTCTCCCTGGCCACCGGCATCCTGCTCTGCCGCCTGATCCCGCCGGCGCCGATCCTGCTGCTGCACAGCCTGCTGCGCCACCAGCACCCGCCGGATCCGTTTCACTTCTCCAACCAGGTCGGCGCGATCCTGATCTTCCTCGGCGTGCTGCACCTGCCGCGCGCCCGGCACCTGCTGGAACGCCGCAGCCCACCCTTCCTCGGCCGCATCTCGTTCAGCCTTTACCTGGTGCATTTCCCGGTCATGGCGACCATCGGGTGCAGCGTGTTCAACCTGATCGCGCCACGGTCCGGCGCAGTGCCGGGCTGCCTGGCCGCGCTCATCGCCGGCCTCGCGGTCACCCTGCCGGTCGCGGTCCTGTTCGAGCGCCATGTGGACCGGCTGGCGGTGCGCCTCAGCCGCCGCAGCCCACCCTTCCTCGCTCCCGTGCCAAGCGAACTGAGCAGCTGACCCGATCGGGTCAGCCGGGGCCCCGGTGCGACTTGCACGGATGCCGGCCGATCAGGGCCGCACGCAACCGCGCGATCGGCCATGCCGCCAAGGCATCCGCGAAACGTCGATCATGTCCTGGAAAACGCTGGTGGAGCCAATCGGAATCGAACCGACGACCTCCTGAATGCCATTCAGGCGCTCTCCCAACTGAGCTATGGCCCCACCGTGCGTGAGGGCCCTATTAGACCGAGTTCGCGGCCGCGGCAAGGGCTGCGGAGGACAAACCGGCCATGAAATGTGACGGGGGCAAGACGCCGCGCGGGAGGGGGCGGCGGGGTGGGCGCGCGGGGGGACGAGAAAACTGTACGGATGTTCAATTCCGGATCGACACGGGCGGCACTGGCCGGTAGTGTCGCGACGCACCAGGGAGACGACGCCATGTCCATGATCGTCGACAGACGCGACCTCGACTTCATTCTGTTCGACCTGCTCGGGATGGACGAGTTGCTGCGCCACGAGCGCTTCGCCGCGTTCGACCGCGACGCCTGCACCCAGATGCTCGACACCGCGCAGGCGATCGCCGAGGAGCTGTTCCTGCCGATCGCCGCAGAGGTGGACGCGCAGGAGCCGCGCTTCGTCGATGGGCGGGTGGAGATGCCGGAGGGGACCGGGCGCGCGCTGCGCGCCTGCGCCGCCGCGGGGTTCTTCGCCCTGCCCTTCGCGCTGGAGCATGGCGGGTTGCAGGCGCCGCGGGTGCTGCACACGGCGGCCAGCGGCATTTTCACCTGTGCGAACACCGCCGTCGCCAATTACGCGTTTCTCACCGTCGGCGCAGCCAATCTGCTCGCCGCCTTCGGCAGCGCGGCGCTGCGCCAGAACTTCCTGCCGCCGATGCTGGAGGGGCGCTGGTTCGGCACGATGTGTCTTTCCGAACCGCAGGCCGGATCGTCGCTCGCCGACATCACCACCACGGCGACGCCGCGCGCGGACGGGACGTTTTCGCTGCGCGGCAGCAAGATGTGGATTTCGGGCGGGGATCAGGAGGTTTCGGAGAATATCGTGCACATGGTGCTGGCGCGGATCGCCGGCGCGCCGGCGGGGACGCGCGGCATTTCGCTGTTCCTCGTGCCCAAGCGCCGGGTCGATGAGAGCGGCGCCGTCGGCGCGAGCAACAACATCGCCCTCGCCGGGTTGAACCACAAGATGGGCCAGCGCGGCACCACCAACTGCCTGCTGAATTTCGGCGAGAGCGGCGAGACGATCGGGTATCTGATCGGCGAGGCGCATCGCGGCCTCGGATACATGTTCCAGATGATGAACGAGGCGCGCATCGGCGTTGGCCATGCCGCGGCGATGTCCGCCCTCGCCGGCTATCGTCATTCGGCGGAGTATGCCCGCACCCGCATCCAGGGGCGCAAGGCAGGGCAGAAGGACCCGGCGGCGGCGGTGCCGATCATCGAGCATGCCGATATCCGCCGCATGCTGCTGGCGCAGAAGGCGGCGGTGGAGGGCGCGCAGGCGCTCTGCCTCTATGCCGCGCAACTGGTCGACCGGCAGGAGATCGCGACCGATGCGGCGGAGGCCGAATGGCTCGGCACGCTGCTCGGGCTGCTGACGCCGGTGGTGAAATCCTGGCCCTCGGAACACTGTCTCGAAGCCAACAAATGGGCGATGCAGATTCTCGGCGGCTATGGCTACACGCGGGACTATCCGCTGGAGCGGCTCTATCGCGACAACCGGCTGAACCATATTCACGAAGGCACGTTCGGCATTCAGGGCATCGACCTGGTGGGCCGCAAGCTCGGCGGGGACAATGGGGAGGCGCTGCGCCGCTTCGCCGCGCAGATGCGCGAGACAGCGGCGCGGGCGGGGCTTCAGCCCACCCTCGCGGCGGAGGCCGCGCGGCTTGGCGGCGCGCTCGACCAGCTTGAGCGCACGGCCGCAGCACTGCTCGGCTGCGCCGACATTCCCCGGCGGCTGGCCAATGCCACTGTGTTTCTCGATGCGTTCGGGCATGTCGTGATCGGCTGGCTGTGGCTGTGGCAGGCGCTGGCGGCCACCGCTGCGCGCGGGGGCGACGCCTCGGCCGATGAGCGCCTGTTCCTTGAGGGCAAGATACTGACATGTCGTTATTTCATGGCGCATGAGCTGCCGCTGGCGGTTGCACGCCTCGCGCTGTGCGCGACGCTGGAGACCAGCAGCCTCGACGCGCCGGCCGCGCTGTTCGCGCTCTAGCGGGGGGCTTCGGCGCATGGTGCAGGATCGCAGCCTGCGCACGCGGCAGCGGATTCATGAAGGTGCCGTCGGCGTTCTTGCCAAGGGCGGGGTTTCCGGGCTGACCCATCGGGCGGTGGCGGCAGCGGCGGGCGTGAGCCTTGCCGCGACGACTTATCATTTCGATTCGAAAACAGAACTCATCGCCAGCGCCTCCCGCCATCTGATGAGCGGCTATCTCGACGCGTTCGCCCGGCTCGAACGCCGCGTCAGCGCCGGCGAGGCGACCGGGCTCGGGCGGATCGACGATCTTGTGATCCGCGTCGTGCTCAACGCGCTCGGCCGCGAGCGGACGCGCTCGCTGGCCTGGTGCGAGCTGATCCTGCATGGCGGGCGGGGCGCGGAGGGGCGGAGGCTGGCGCAGGGCTGGTACGCGCGGCTCGACGAGATCTGGCACGCCATCGGCGCGAATCTCGGCTTCGGGCTCGACCGCGGCGCGGCCCGCGCGGCGATCGACCGGGCGATCGGCCTGACCTTCCTGCTCCATCCGCTCGGGCTGGAGCCGGAGGCGGCGCGCGATCTCATCGAGGGAAGGCTCGACTTCGCGCGGTTCGGCCCGGCCGATCCCGCGGCGGAGGGCGAGGCTGGCGCCGCCACCGCGCGCCAGCGCGAGACCCGCGCGCGGATCGTGCAGGCGACGATCGACATTCTCGTCGAGTCCGGGGCCGGGGCGGTGAGCTGGGCCGCCATCGCCCAGCGCGCCGGGCTCGCCCGCAGCGGGCCGGCCTATTATTTCCCGGCGATCGGCGCGCTGCTCGCCACCGCGCAGGTCGCGCTGTTCGAGCGGGCGAAGGCGCGCTACCGCGCGGGCTTCGGCGCGATCGACCCCGCCGCGATCGACGAGGCGCGGCTGGTCGATCTCACCACGGCGATCTGGTTTCGCGAGGTGCTGGAGCATGCGCGCGAGGCGCTCGGCCATTACGCCGTGTTTCTGCGCGCCGCCCAGGCGCCCGGCGAGAGCGTGGCGCTGCGCGCCGCACTCGCGGCCACGCTGCGCGACCAGCACCAGGCCTGGCGCCGGCGGCTGGCGGCGATCGGCGCGGCGCCGCCGCACCCCGCCGGGCCGCTCGCGGTGCAGGCCGTCTTCGTCGGCAAGCTGATCCGCGCCGCCGCCACCGGGGCGGATACGGCGCTGCTCGCGCTGGCGCGGGAGGATTTCGCCGCCGCGATTGCCGGGGCGATCCGCCCGGAAAAACCGTACGTTCATCCAAAACCGGCTTGCCAGCCGGGCCCGCCTGGCTTAGCTGAACAGAGAGAAGCGCCGCTTCGCGGCCCGGAACCATAAGGGAGGACCGGCATGATCGATCCGGCATCGCTGTTTTCGTTGCAGGGGCGCGTCGCCCTCGTCACCGGCGGCTCGCGCGGCATCGGCCGGATGATCGCCGAGGGGTTCCTCGCCCAGGGCGCGCGGGTCTACATCTCGGCGCGCAAGGAAGCGCAGTGTCGCGAGGCCGCGGCCGAACTCGGGCCCGATTGCATCGCCCTGCCGGCCGACATCTCCACCGTCGAGGGTGCCCGCGCGCTGGCCGCCGCCATCGGCGAACGCGAGCCGGCGCTCGACATTCTGGTGAACAACGCCGGTGCTGCCTGGGGCGCGCCGTTCGAGAGCTTCCCCGAGCATGGCTGGGACAAGGTGTTCGACGTCAATGTGAAGGCGCCGTTCTTCCTGACCCAGGCGCTGCACGGCGCGCTGAAGGCGGCGGCGCGGCCCGACCGCCCGGCCAAGGTGATCTGCGTCGGCTCGATCGACGGGCTGCGCGTCAACGCCTGGGAGACCTACAGCTATCAGGCATCGAAAGCGGCGATCCATCACCTGATGCGGCGGATGGCGGCGCGGCTGATCCGCGACAACATCGTCGCCAGCGCCATCGCCCCCGGCGCGTTTCCCTCCGAGATGAACCGCGCCGCCCGCGACCGGGGCGAGACGGTCGCCGCCGCGATCCCCGCCCGCCGCATCGGCCGCGCCGAGGACATGGCGGGGGCCGCGATCTATCTTGCCAGCCGCGCCGGCGATTATGTCGTCGGCCAGGTGCTCACCGTCGATGGCGGCCTCGTCGCCGCCAACCCGGTGGAGACGGCCGAACCCTGAGGCCCTCCACCCCATTTTCCGCCAGAGGAGCGAACAGCCATGCGTGACGCCGTGATCGTCTCGACCGCCAGAACCCCGATCGGCCGCGCCTATCGCGGCGCCTTCAACGCAACGCCGGCCCCCACCCTCGCCGCCCACGCGCTGCGCGAGGCAGTGCGCCGCGCCGGGATCGACCCCGCCGAGATCGACGACTGCCTGATCGGCAGCGCGCTGCCCCAGGGCGGCCAGCACACGATCGGCCGCACCGCGGCGCTCCGCGCCGGCCTGCCCGTCACCGTGCCGGGCATGACGATGGACCGGCAATGCTCCTCCGGCCTGATGACCATCGCCACCGCGGCGAAGCAGGTCATCGTCGACCGGATGGACGTGGTGCTGGCCGGCGGCGTCGAGTCGATCTCGACGGTGCAGACCGAGGCGATGCGGGTCGATCGCGACCCCGAGCTGCTGGCCCTGCACGCCGACACCTACATGCCGATGATCGACACCGCCGAGGTGGTGGCGAAGCGCTACAACGTCTCGCGCGAGGCGCAGGACGCCTACGCCCTGCAATCGCAGCTTCGCACCGCCAGCGCCCAGCAGGCCGGCCGGTTCGACGCCGAGATCATCCCCGTCACCGCGACCAAGACGGTGACGGACCGCGCCACCGGCGCCACCAGCCAGCAGACCGTCACCCTCGCCGCCGATGAGGGCAACCGGCCGGAGACGACCGCCGAGGGCCTCGCCGGGCTCAAGCCGGTGCGCGAGGGCGGCTGCATCACCGCGGGCAACGCCAGCCAGCTCTCGGACGGCGCCTCGGCCTGCGTGGTGATGGAGGCGAAGCTCGCCGAACAGCGCGGCCTGCAGCCGCTCGGCCGCTATGTCGGCATGGCCGTCGCCGGCACCGAGCCGGACGAGATGGGCATCGGCCCGGTCTTCGCGGTGCCCAAGCTGCTCTCGCGCTTCGGGCTCGGCGTCGGCGATATCGGCCTGTGGGAGCTGAACGAGGCCTTCGCCGTGCAGGTGCTCTATTGCCGCGACCGTCTCGGCCTGCCGGACGAGCTGCTCAATGTCGATGGCGGCTCGATCTCGATCGGGCATCCCTATGGCATGTCCGGCGCGCGCATGGTCGGCCACGCGCTGATCGAGGGCAAGCGCCGCGGCGCGCGCCATGTGGTGGTGACGATGTGCGTCGGCGGCGGCATGGGCGCGGCCGGCCTGTTCGAGGTTCTGTGAGCGCCCCGGCGCTCACCCTCGCCGACTATCGCACGCTGGTCGGCACCGAGGTCGGCTGTTCGGGCTGGATCGAGGTCGGCCAGGCGCGGATCGACGCCTTCGCCGAGGTGACGGAGGATGACCAGTTCATCCATGTCGATCCCGAGCGGGCGCGGGAGAGCCCGTTCGGCGGGACCATCGCGCATGGGTTCCTCACCCTCTCGCTGCTCAGCCGCATGGCCTACGACACGCTGCCGAGGCTCGCGGGGGTGGCGATGTCGGTGAATTACGGGATGAACAGCCTGCGGTTTCTGGCCCCGGTGCGCGCCGGGTCGCGCATCCGTGGCCGGTTCGCGCTGGCCGATCTCGCCGAGAAGGGCGAAGGCCGCATCCTGCTGACGCATGACGTGACGATGGAGATCGAGGGGCAGCCGAAACCGGCGCTGGTGGCGCAGTGGCTTACGATGCTGGCGCTGGGCTGAGGGCCGAGGGCGGTGTCTCGGCGTCGGGCAGCCCCGGCGCCGTCGCCCAGGCGAGTTCGACCAGGGTGACGATGCGCCGCCCTGCCCCGTCGAGCTGGCAGACGATCAGCCCCTGCTCTTCCATGTAGGCGAGCAGCCGGCGGGCGCGGCCGAGCGAGCGGGTGCCATAGGCCCGCGCGATCGCGGGGTCGCCGGGACAGGGCTGGCCGTCGCGCGCGGCGCGGGCGATCATCAGGAAAATCCCCTGCATGTCCTCGGGCAGGATGGCGGCGCGGGACAGCACATCCTGCCAGACCGCATCCTCCGCCATCGCCGCGCTGATCCCGGCGCGCGCGCGGGTCAGCATCCGCCGGAAGGCGGCGAGGTCGGGGGCGGCGGCGCCCAGCGCCTCGATCCGGCAGCGGACCAGGAAATCCTGATACAGCACGCCGACCGGACGGAACCCCGCCTCGGGATCGGCCAGGAGATCGGCGAGGATGCGCTCGAGCCGGGCCTGATGCGCGGCCCGTTCGGCCGGGCTCTGCGGCGGCGGCGACTCGGCGGCGAGGCTTTCCATCGCCGGCCGGGCCGCCATCAACTGGCTCAGCAGGTCGGGCGGCGGCGGGGATGGGGCGCGGCGCGGCGGGCGCGCGGCCTCGGGCGGCGGCGGGGCGAGGATGACGGTCTGCGCATCCTCGATCGTGGCCTGGGGCAACGGGGTGAGGCGCGGGGTGGCGTGGCGCGCCTCGGTCTCGGTGGAGCCGATCCGCAGCGCCAGCGGCCGGCGCGACAAGGCGGGGCCGAGGGCGATGAAATGCCCGCGTTCGAGATCGCGGAACGCCTCGGCCTGGCGGCGCTCCATGCCGAGCAGGTCGGCGGCGCGGGCCATGTCGATATCGAGGAAGGTCCGCCCCATCAGGAAGTTGGAGGCCTCGGCGGCGACGTTCTTGGCGAGCTTGGCGAGGCGCTGGGTGGCGATGATGCCGGCGAGGCCGCGCTTGCGGCCGCGGCACATCAGGTTGGTCATGGCGCCCAGCGAGAGCTTGCGCGCCTCGTCCGACACCTCGCCGGCGGCGGCGGGGGCGAAGAGCTGCGCCTCGTCCACCACCACCAGCATCGGATACCAGTGGTCGCGCGGGACCTCGAACAGCCCGCCGAGAAAGGCGGCGGCGCGGCGCATCTGGTTCTCGGCGTCGAGACCCTCGAGATTCAGCACGGCGGACACACGGTGCGCGCGCGCGCGCTCGCCGGCGAGTTGCAGCGCCGGCTCGGAATGCGCCTCGGCATCGATCACCAGATGGCCGAACCGCTCGGCGAGGGTGACGAAATCGCCCTCGGGGTCGATGATCGCCTGCTGCACCCAGGCGGCACTCTGTTCCAGCAGGCGGCGGAGCAGGTGGGACTTGCCGGAGCCGGAATTGCCCTGGACCAGCAATCTCGTGGCCAGCAGTTCCTCAAGGTCGAGCACGGCAGGCGCGTTGCCGGCCGCCACACCCATCTCGATTGCCACGGTCATGGTCCGATTCGCTGCCTCCTGGTGCATGGCCCGGCCCGGGCTGTATCGCGTTCGGGCAAGACTACGTGCTTCGTCAATAGAATGGCGCGCGGCGGCCGCCCCGCCTGGGGGGCGCCGCGCGCCGGGCGGACCGGCTTATCAACCGCGCGGCGCCGCGTCGAGCCGGTGCGTCGGAATGACGTGGCCAATGTTCACAAAATTATGTGGAAGTCTGTGCCTTGTCGTAACGGTTCGTTAATTTTTAACGTCTAGATACAATCCTGCACGAGCGCAAAAAAGCGTGCGCCGGCTGGCAACAACCGCACGCCGCAGGCCGTGCAAAACGCACGGGGACCGCGCCCGCCGCCGAAAAATGTCGTCGGCAACTCGGTGACTGCCGTGAGAGAGCGGCACCTTTTTGTCCGGGATCGCTCGGGCGAATTTATCCAGGATCGCTCCCGCGAACGGGCCGGGCGGCCGGTCAGCCGGAGATCAGCGCCGCGAATCCAGCCGCCCAGAGTTCCGCATTCGCCACATCGTTGATGCAGAGACAGCCTTCCGGGGCGAAGCGGGTTGCGCGCTCGAGCAGCTGGATATCCGCCTCATGCTCGCGCGCCACATGCGGGTCCTCGAAAAAGATCAACCGCCGGCAACGCCCTTCCAGCACCTCCTCGGCGATCTGCGCATCGCCGCCGCGCGGGCCGGACTGGAAGGCGGTGGTCCAGCCCGGCACGGGCGGCGGCAGCCGCGAACGGAATGCCGCCGCCTCGGCCGCAAGCCGCGCCGGCACCTCGCCGTTCAGCAGCCCGCCGGTGGTTCCGGTGGCAAGGCGCCGGCTGAAGCGCGACAGCAGCGCGTGGTGCCGCCGGGCGAAATCCAGCATCACCGGCTTCTGGGTGTCGTGGGCGATCAGCCCGATCGTTTCCGCCGCGACCGCTTCGGGCCGCACCCAGCGGACGAGTTGCGCCGCAAGCCCGGTGCGGTCGATTCCGGCCAGACGATTCCAGACCAGAGCGCACCATTCCGAGGCGGCGCCACGATTGGTCAGGAACGCTCGCCCATGCACGACGCATTGCCGCTTCAGCGCCTGCATCTCGGGGAAAACGCCGATCGGGTCGACCGGATCGATCAGGTAGATCACGAAATCGAGCGCCGCATGGCCGGCGGCATCCGGCACCACCATCGACGTGAGAGTGATCACCCCACCCTCACGCGCGGGGCGCAGACGAACCGGCGGGTTGCCGCCGAGCAGGCCGGAGGCAAGGATGGCATCGCAGGTGGCGCCAACCGCGTGCAGCCGCACCCGGGGGGCGGCGAGAAATGGCGCGAAGTCGCGCAGGAAGCCGAAGAGCGGCGAGTCGGCGCCGCTTCGCAATGCCGCCGATGCCGCGATGCCGATCCGCACAACCCCCGTTTCATCGCCGCTCGTCACGTTCATCTTCCGCCCCCCCCGTCATGCCCGGCCTCTGCGGGTGGGGTGAGAGTCGAGGCCTGACACAAAAAAATCAATAGGTATC